>DASXZC010000378.1:0-4794 GCA_036502165.1 Bryobacteraceae bacterium | reverse complement strand
TGGCAGAGGCGGAACGACTTCATGAAGCTTGAAGCCGCTCGAACGTTAGCGGTATGGCCTCGGGAATTCATCCGCATCGAGAGGGAAGGATGAACCGGAAAATCGAACTCGCCCGATTTGGTTGCAGTCTTAGGACGCGCGCCGCGTACAAGCGAGGGAGCGGGTGCGATCCTGGTTCGACAGAGACACGCGCCAACTCACGACAAGTGCAGATGGCTCGTGGGCCTGAGGTACGTTCGGAAATTCTCGCGCCTCGATGACGGGCCGATGATGCGCGGGTATTGGCACTCAGTAAATTGTCGGCATCAAACGCGCGCCGATTGAGACGAAAGGATGAGAGTTCGATGGATCTTGACTGGGCCCGAGCTCGGCCCAGGTCCGGTCGCCTGCTCAGGACAGTCCAAAGGAATTCTTGCGTCTTCTGCGACGTTCGGCCCCGGACCGAAAAGAGAAATCTCACGCCAAGGCGCAAGGACGCAAAGGTAGTCCGAACGGAGTCCACGGGAACTTGCGCCGCCTTCGCGCTGCGGCCGAGACCTTCCTCCTACGTCGACGAGGTTTGCTCGCGAAGCCATCCGGTCGACTACAGAAATCTCACGCCAAGGCGCCAAGCGTAGCTCAGGGAATTTTTGCGGCTTTGCGCCTTCGCGTTGAGACTTTCGTCCCACGTTGAAAAGACATCTCACGCTAAGTCGCCAAGGCGCAAGCGGAGTCCAAGGGGATCTTAGCGCCTTCGCGCTGCTGCTGAGACTTTCGTCGCGCGTCGACAAATTTCCCTCGCGAAGCCGATCGGCAGATCAAGATAAATCTCACGCCAAGTCGCCAAGCGTAGGTCAAGGGAATCTTTGCGGCTTTGCGCCTCTGCGTGAGACTTTCGTCCCGCGTTGAAGAAGTTCCCTCGCGAAGACCATCGGCCGATCAGAGAAATCTCTCGCCAGGTCGCCAAGCGTAGCTCAGGGAATGTTTGCGGCTTTGCGCCTTCCCGCTGCTGCTGAGACTTTCGCCCCGCGTCGAATAAGTTCGCTCGCGAAGCCCATCGGCCGATTAGAAAAGCGCACCCCAAGTCGCCAAGCGTAGCTCAAGGGAATCTTCGCGGCTTTTGCGCCTTCGCGTCGCTGCGCGAGATTTTCATCGCCGCGTCGAAGTGCCAAGACGCAAAGCGTGGCCCAAATGAGCTTGCGCGCCTTTGCGCCGCTGCTGAGACTCTCGTCCGGCGTCGAAGAAGTTCGCTCGCGAAGCCCATCGGCATTAGAGAAATCTCACGGCAAATCGCCACGCGTAGGTCAAGGGAATCTTTGGCGGCTTTGCGCCTTCGCGTGAGACTTTCGTCTTACGTTGATCGAAACGCAATCTCAGGCCAAGCCGCCAAGGCGCAAGCGGAGTCTAAGGGGATCTTTGCCCTTCGCGCTGCTGCGCGAGATTTGCGTCGCCGCATCGAAGCGCCAAGACGCCAAGAATAGCCTAATGATCTTTTGCGCCTTCGCGCTGCTGCTGTTCGCTCGCGAAGCCGATCGGCCGATGAGAAATCTCACGGCAAGTCGCCAAGCGTGGGTCAAGGGAATCTTTGCGGCTTTGCGCCTTCGCGTGAGACTTTCGTCCCGCGTTGATAGAAACGAAATCTCACGCCAAGCCGCCAAGGCGTAAAGAGCAGCCCCGGGAAGAGATGCTTCAGAATTTTCGTCGTCGCACCACGGGCGGCCGTTTGGAAGGCGTCGCTGCCGACTCGCGAGTCTCGGGCATCGGAGGCGCTTTCGAAAATCCTCGTGCATGCGGGCCCTGGAATTTGTCGCTGGAAGACCGATGATCCCGACAACGGATTGAACTCTAACTTGGAGTGTCGCCCTCTGGCGATTCATCCGCATCCAGGGCGGGAAGACTGAATCGGAAAATTGAGCCTTCGCCGGATCTCGATTCGGCCCAGATCACGCCATCATGCAATTTTAGAATTCTTCTTCCCACGTACAATCCGAGGCCGGTGCCCGGATAGCGGCGGCCGTTTAAACGCTCGAAGGGTTCGAAGACGCGCTCGCAGTATATAGGGTCGAAGCCGATGCCGTTGTCCTCGACGGAAAAAAACCAATTCCCACCTTGGCGGTCGGCGCTGATGTGGATGCGAGGGGTGGCTTCGCTGCGGAATTTACAGGCGTTGTCGATCAGAATCCGAAATACGGCTGTCAACGATAGGAAGTCGCACTGGATCGTGGGTAGTGGATCGTGCGTCACGACGGCCTCCTTCTGACGGATTTCCTCGGCAAGCTCGACTAGGGCTTCCTGTACGACGCTGTCGACGCTCGTTTTCGCCATGCGCAGGTCGGTCACTTCGACGTAGCAATACTCGGCGATATCGTTGACCAGGGCTTCGAGGCGCTCGACGCCAGCGAGAATGAGTCCCATGAGATCGGCCGCGCCTTCCGGGTGACCTGCATTGAATTTGTCCGCCAACATGCCGGTGTTGGAGTGGACCGCGCGAAGAGAAGCGCGCAACTCATGAACGGCCATGAACACAAACTGACGATCCGATCCGCGCGCGCGAGGTGCTGCCGGATTGGCATGCTCGAGGTTAAAAATTCGCCTGGTTGCCATTACTATCCGCCGTAACTGCTAAACTCCACAGGAGGCCTGGAGTTCGATGCGAGCAGTCAAGGTACTGTCGTCGCGACTGACTCCTCTGCCGGGGGGGCCGGCTGGCGCGGGGGTAAATGTGGGGGCAAGGTGAAATGGAACACCGAGCCTTGTCCGGGTGTGGACTCCACCCAGATGGTGCCGCCGTAGCTTTCGACCACACGCTGGCAAATCGCCAGGCCGATGCCGGTGCCTGGATATTTGCTGCCGTGAAGGCGCTTGAAGATGCCGAAGACTTGCCGGTAATACTCGGGCTTGATTCCGATTCCGTTGTCTTCGATTGAAAACAGCCAATCCTCGGGACGGCGCGAAGCTTTGATCGCGATCCGCGGCGCATCGGTGCCGCGATACTTAATCGCGTTGCCAAGGATATTCTGGAACAGTTGAATGAGGCGGTACTCATGCGATTCAATTGTCGGGAGGTCGCCGTAGCTGACGACCGCTTCGTTCTGAACCATCGAGGGCTGCAGATTGAGGAGCACTTTCTCGAGCACGTCCGCGCAGGCGATCGGCCTCGCCGGCCCTTCCTGAGCGGCGCCAACGAGTGAATAGCTGAGCAGGTCTTTGAGCAGAGCTTCCATGCGGAAAGCGCCGTCGAGGATGAACGACAGACACTGGCGTACCTGCTCGCCGAGGCTCGCGCCACAACGCTGCCGCAGCAATTGGCTGTAGAGCGCAACCAGCCGCAGAGGCTCCTGCAGATCGTGGCTTGCGGCGTAGACGAACTGATTCAAGTCGTCATTCGATTGCTGAAGGGCGGTGTTCGAGGCGAGCAGCGCGGCGGTCCGTTCGTTGACTCTCGATTCGAGGCGTGCGTTCAGTTCGCGGATCTCCTGGTCGACTTTTTTGCGCTCGGTGATGTCGCGCATTGCGGCGGTCACGAGGAGTCCTTCATCCGTCTCGAGTGGGCTGAGACTGATTTCTAAAGGAAATTCGACGCCATCCTTCCGTACACCACGCAATTCCAAACCGGTTCCCATGGGCCGTACGCGAGGTTCGGTGAAGAAGGCCTCACGGTGCTGTGGGACGAGCACGTCGATGGGACTGCCGAGCAGTTCCTCGCGGCGATAGCCGAACATCCTCTCGGTTTGCGCATTCACGAGGATGATTTTTTCGTCCTGGTCAACGACTGCCATCGCGTCGGGCGCGGCCTCGAGCAGCGAGCGGAACTTGAGCTCGGCTTTGCGCAGCGTCTCGGTCTGGCGGCGGAGCATTGCGGTGCTGCGGCTGAGCTCGACGAAGACGCCGACTTTCGAGCGAACGATTTCGGGGATGATCGGTTTGAACAGGAAGTCCACGGCGCCGAGATCGTAGCCGCGGAAGAGGTGTTCATCGTTGCGATATCCGGTGAGGAAAATAATTGGCGTGTGGCGCGAACGCTTGCGGCGCCGGATGAGATCGGCGGTTTGAAAGCCGTCCATTTCCGGCATTTTCACGTCGAGAAGGATGGCGGCAAACTCGTCATCGAGCAGATGCCGGAGGGCCTCGGCGCCGGAGTGCGCGAGGACCAACTGTTCGCCGAGAGTCTCGAGGGCGGCCTCGAGAGACATCAGATTTTCCGGCGAGTCATCGACCAGGAGGATCTTGACAGGATGCTGCGCCCGTTGGATTGATCGACCTTCGTCCGTTGCTTGGTGCGTTCGTGTTTCAGTCACGGAGGCTCCTATGGCTCTGCGATGAAAGTTTCAGGCTGGTCACTTCGGATCCAGACTCGGAGGACTGAGAAGAGCTGATCGAGATCCACCGGTTTGGTGATGTAGTCGGTTGCCCCGGCGTTCAGGCATTTGACTCGATCGCCCTTCATGGCTTTAGCAGTGAGGGCGACGATGGGGATCGTCCTGAACCGCGGAATTTGTCGAATGGCGGCGATGGTTTCGTAGCCGTCCATTTCGGGCATCATGATGTCCATCAGAACTAAGTCAATTTTAGCGCTGCTCTCGAGCAACTCGATGCCGGCCTTGCCGGTTTCGGCGTGGACCACATGCATGTCGTGCTCTTCGAGAAGACTGGTCAAAGCGAAAATGTTGCGAACGTCGTCGTCGACCACCAAGACTGATTTTCCCGCAAGCGCGGGGTCGGTGTCACGCACGCGATGGAGGATCTGGCGCTGTTCGGCGGTCAGATCTCCTTCGGAGCGGTGAAGCAAAAGAACCAGATCGTCGAGGAGACGTT
>DASXZC010000377.1:0-3459 GCA_036502165.1 Bryobacteraceae bacterium | reverse complement strand
CTTCAGCAGGATCGCCCCCGAATCAGTCGCCACACTGTCCTGCCCCACCAGCGATTGCAGCGCCGTCATCCGCGCCGCGGACGCATTGTCCGCTCCAAATCCGCGCAATCCCGGTGTTACGCCCGGCGTAACAGCGCCCGGATGCGTCGTCTCGCCAACGCCGAACAGCGCGTTGCCCGCCATCGACACCAGCAGCGGATAACTGCCCGTATTCGACGACGCCATCTGATCCGCCAGCCGCCCCGCCCATCCGGTGGTCGCTAATCCACTCGGCACAGAAGCCTGCATCTGATTCTGTTGGTCCGCATGCGAGAACAGATTGTTCGGCAACGCCGCCGTATTCGCAAGATAAGCCGCTCGCTGCGTCGGCTGCACCAGCGTCCCGACGTTCGCGACCAGCGCCACTTCGCCCATAATCGGCTGCAAATCGACGAATCTCGGATGCAACCCAAACTGCCCGTTCCCATCAAAAGGAATCAACGTGGACGCATCGAGCGCGAGCCCGGCACGCACTTGTTTGTAGTTGTTGTAGCCGGCCGTATCGATCGGAATGACCAGATTGTTGCTGTCGTTCCCGCCATAAAGGAAGATGCAAACCAGAGCCCGGTACGGTCCAGTCGGTTGCGTCATTGCATTCAACAGACTCAACCGGCTTAGGCCGGCGGTCGCGGTCATGGTGCTCAAGCCGAGCGCGGTGCGGATGAAGTTTCTTCTCGAGTGCATGGGTTTTGTTCCTCTTCTTCGTTTAGCGTTCGACCTGATAATTCCACGATGATCCGATCAAATAGACAGCGGATTGCACCATCGCCTTAGGCGTCGCCGCGCCTTCGGCCGCGAGGATAATCGACTGCCGCATCGTCGTCGGCATTCGTCCGCCCATCAGATTCGTATTCAACTGATCGACCATCGTGCCGATCTCCGCTGCCTTCGGCTTCGTCCCGAGGATCGCGGTGTACGGCGAGAGATCGATCGTCACGCCACCCACGCTACCGTAGGCGAACGTGTTCACGAGGTCCGCCGTAGCCGCGGCCGTGGCCTCGCTCAGCAGTTGGAACTCCGGCGCATTCGCTGACTGTGTATCCGAAACGTTAATCCGATAGCCTGGCGAAAAATAGTTGAACACCGACGGCGAATAGTACAACTGCTGCCCCAGATTCGTTGCCTGTCCCGTCAGGTTGTTGGTGCTCGTGACCGTTGCATTCAACCCGCGCAGAAACGTGGGGATCCATAGCACCGGCTCGCGCAGCTTGGTCGCCGCGTTCTCAGTTCCATCGTCGCCCTGCCTCGCTTCCGGATCAAGCAGGATCGCCTTCACCACCGCCGCCAAATTCCCTCGCGGACTCTGGTTGAACACGTTGGTCACGCGATACACATAAGCATCGGAAGGATCGCTGGTCACGAGATGCTGAATCAATTGCCGGCAAACGAAAGGCCCGATGTTCGTATGCGTGAAGAGATTCGCCAGCGCACCCTGCAGATCCTCTTCCGCCGTCTGCCCCGCGGGCATGATGTATCCATTCAGCAATTGCTTGGGATGGGTGTCGTGATTGGCTTCGAACGCCACCATCGGCGCCGTCCAGTTCGCCGGATTCGGGAACTTCGACTTCGCCGCCCCCACCGCCGGAGCGTACGTCCAGCCCGTATACGCCGCCGAAAATCCTTCCACCACGTCCTGGTCGAAGGTGGGAATCGTGCTCCCAGTCGAATCCCTGATCACGCGCCCGTAGGCGTCGAGTTGATCCAATCCGATGGTGAACAACTGCATCGCCTCACGCGCGTAGTTCTCATCCGGTGAGTGTCCCGCCGAAGCCTTGTTGTTGTTGACCATGTCAAGGTAATGGCCCATCGCGGGACTCACCGTCACGTCGTACATCAACTTGTCGTAGGTCACAAACGCATCCGCCTGCAGCAGCCGCAAGTACGGCACAATCGCTTGCGGATCCAGTTTCACTCCGGAAACGACCCAGATTTCACTCAGCGCCAACGCCACGCGCTGCCGCAGTTGATCGGGGCCATTCACCGCATTCATAAAGAACGCGGCCTGCGCAGGAGTCAGCGACGCGTTCCCTTTTGCATTGAACGACGGATCGGGAATGGCCGACCATTGCGTAGAATCAAGAGCGATCTGCGCGTCGATCCACGCGCTGAATCCCAACGCCTGTACTTGCGATACAGACGTTTGCGTGGGGCCGAAACCAGCCTGTTCAAGGAATCGCGCCGCGGCCATCGGCGTCACTTGCGGAGTCGCCGCAGCCACCGGTCTCGCCTGTGCCAACGCGGCATTATCGAGGATCGCCGCGCTTGAAAGAATCAGTGCCGCAGCCAATGCGGCACAGCGGGGGAGCAAGTTTTTCATAGAGTTCAGAGGCCTTTTTGTTTTTTGATGCGAGCCTTCCCATGGCTGAACCCGCATGAGGATCGAACCACTCGCGGCCTGTAAACTTTTTTGTTCTTACTCCCCGCGCCAGCAGGGGGTCCGCTTTTCGAGGAACGCTCCGATGCCTTCCTGCGCATCGGCCGCGAGGGCGTTCATCGACATCACTTCCTTCGCGTAAACGTACGCCTTCGGCTGATCGAGATCGATCTGCGCATAGAACGCCTGCTTGCCGAGCCCCACCGTGAACGAGCTCGCATGCGCAATCTCCGCCGCGAGCCGCATCGTCTCGCTCTCGAGTTCCGCCGCAGGAACGACACGATTCACCAATCCCCACGCCTCCGCGGTGTGAGCATCGATCATGCGGCCCGTAAGCAACATCTCCATTGCCCGCTTACGTCCGATGGCTCGCGTGAGCGCAACCATCGGAGTCGTGCAGAACAATCCGATCTTAACGCCCGGCGTTGCGAATTGCGCCTGTTCACTCGCAATCGCAAGATCGCAAGTAGCAACAAGCTGACATCCCGCGGCAGTCGCGACTCCGCCGACCCGCGCGATCACCGGCTGCGGAATCGATTGGATCGTCTGCATCAAAACCGTGCAGACATCGAACACGAGCCTGTAGTCGTTAACGGTGCGCCCCGTCATTTGCGAAAGATCATGGCCCGAGCAGAAGACCTTCCCATTCGCCGCCAGCACCACCACTCGAATTTCTTTCCGCCCCCGCACCACTTCGAGGCACGCAATCAATTCCCGCATCAACTCGAGCGACAGCGCATTGCGCCGTTCAGGACGATTGAGAGTGACGGTAGCAATCCCGCTCGCCGCATCCACATCGTAACCAATGAATTCGAAGGCAGTCGACGAGGAGGTGGCAGTGCTCATGTAACCACTATACGCGGCGATTATTCGAGAGAATACTGCTTCTTCAGCTTCTCGAGCGCCTCCGGAATCGGCCCCTGCTGCTTCCTCTGCTCAATGTCCCCCAGGATCATCTGCTCGACTGACTGACCAAATTCCTGCTCACCCTTCCATGCCGCTCCGTGCTCGATCAGCATCCACGTACCGCGCCAGCTCGAATGATA
>DASXZC010000376.1:0-2732 GCA_036502165.1 Bryobacteraceae bacterium | reverse complement strand
CATCTGGATGGGAATCGCGCAGGCGCTGGCGATCGTGCCCGGGACATCCCGCAGCGGCGTGACGATCGCGGCAGGGCTGTTCCGCGATCTCGACCGTGCGACCGCGGCTCGGGTATCCTTTCTGATGTCGACGCCGATCATCGCCGCGGCGGCGCTGAAGGATTATTGGGATCTGCATAAGGCGGGTGGCCTCGCACCTGACCTTCAGTTGCCGTTCATCGTGGGGATTATTGTCAGCGGGATAACCGGTTGCATCGTGATTGCGTTCTTCCTGCGCTATTTGCGGACTTCCGGGCTACAGCCGTTTGTAGCCTATCGCATCTTATTCGGAATCGCCGTGATATCGCTCGCAATCTTTCGCGGATTCCAAGGCTAATTCAAACTGCGCTAGAATCGAAATTCCGGCGGTTCTATGCTTCGTATTCGGCTCGCCTTGATCTTCGTACTATCGCTCACGGCGGGCGCCGCCGATCAGCCGTGGACGCATCTCGAATCGGAACATTTCGAAATCTACACGACTGCTTCGGAAAAGCGAGCCCGCGATACTATCCTTTATTTCGAACAAGTGCGGGCGCTGTTCGCTAAATTATTTCCTTCCGTCAAGGCATCGAAGATGCCCGTTCGGATTATTGCCTTCCGCAACGAGAAGGAATTCAGCCCGTTTCGACCGGGCCAAGCAGCCGCTGCTTATTACAGCCCCGGCATCGAGCGCGACTATATCGTGATGCAGTCGATCGCATCGGAGAATTATCCGATCGCCGTCCACGAATATATGCACCGCGTCGTTCACGGCATGGGACTCGAGCTTCCTGTGTGGCTGAATGAAGGCACGGCGGAGCTGTTTGCGACCCTGCAACCAATCGGCAACAAGGTGCAGATGGGACAAATGGACGGGAATCGCGCGACCGTTCTTCGTACCAATCGGATGATCCCGTTCGCCCAGTTCCTTGCCGTCGATCAGAATTCGCCGGCTTACAACGAGCGCGATAAAGCCGGCATCTTCTATGCGCAGTCGTTTGCTCTCGCGCACATGCTTTTTTACGGCGAGGGTTATCGCGGCAAATTCGGCAATCTGCAACTGGCATTCCAGAAGTCGAAGGATCCCGTCGAGGTTTTCAACGCCACGTATGGGAAATCGATCGAGACGGTGCAACGCGAGCTCGAAGTTTACATGCGTCAGGATCGCTTCTTTTATAACCTGATGGACGTCAAACTCGAGAAGTCCGCGTCGACGGTGGAATCGCTGCCGGTGGACGATTATGAATCGAAGGTCCTGCGCGCCGAGGTCTATCGGGTGGTGAAGAAGTGGGACGAGTCCGCGCGGCTGTATGAGGAAGCGTCGCACGAATCGCCGGAGCGTCCGGATGCCGAAGAAGGGCTCGCATGGGTGGCGATGTATCAGAACAAGCACGCCGAGGCGCTGCCGCATTTCGTCCGCGCGATCGAACTCGGATCGAAGGATGTGTTCGTCTACGAGCACGCCGCGCGGCTCGGGCGGCAGGATTCGAAACGCGCGCTCGGCTATATGCAGCGTGCGGTCGCGCTCGATCCGGAGTTGAAGGATGGTAACTACAATCTCGGTGCGATCGCGCTCGAGGCGCAGCAACCCCAGGTCGCACTCGACGCTTTCAATAAGATCACCAAGGTTACTCCCGATCGCGCCGCCGAGTTATTTCGCGCCAAGGCTCACGCTTATATCGGACTTGGGAACTACGTCCTGGCACGCAAGAGCGCGGAGCTCTCGAAGCAATGGGCGAACACCGATCAGGATCGTCTGTCGGTTCGTGATCTGATCAGTTACCTCGATCAGCGGGACCTTCTCGCGAGCGTTCCGGCGCAAGCAGCCGACGCAGGGCAACGGCCGCCCTTGGTTCGCAACGAGGCTCCGATCGCGCGTATGTCGCATCCGATGGTTCCGGTCGAACCGCGCAAGACGGTCAGTGGTTCGCTGATCGATGTCGCCTGCCAGGGCAAGCAGGCGCGGCTCACCGTCGCGGGCGAAACGGGATCGAAGTCAGTCTTCCTGATCACCGATCCGGATAGCGTGAGCATTAAGAATGCCGAGGGAATTACGCACGAGTTCACGTGCGGCGCCCAACATGACACTCGGGTCAAGATCGACTATGCCGAGTTCGCGAACACTCCGGCAGGTATCGCCGGAGTCGTCCGCACGATTGAGTTCGTGAAGTAGCTAGTAGCGCCAGCTCTTCAAATCCGCACCCTTCGGAGCCGTCTTTTGAATCTGGTCGAGGATCTTCGGGAGGTACATGGTGTTGTAGTGAAGCCTCGACAGATGGTTGGGTAAACTCGGATCGCCGTTCCAGCAGTGCTCGAAGCGATCGCCATATTTGACCTCCGCGTCTGCTGGAGGATTCTTGACTCCCTTCAGGAAGTCGTCCATCAGATACACCGCGTCGTTGAGATAAATGTTATCCATCGTGCCGGCGTAAATGTGGATTTTGCCTTGCAGCTTCGGACCCAGCTTCGGCCAGTCGCGCTCGAGGATGTGGTGCAAGTCATAATGCTCACGCCAGTAACTGGCTACCTCGTGGTCGATTTGGCCAGTGAGCTTGTCGAAGATCGGCTTCGGGTATCCGTCCGGACCCTGCGGTGAATAGACGGCCTGCCAGATGTCCCATTGCTGGCCGGATCGGCCTTTGGTCCCGAGCGCGAGTTCGAACCAATTGAGCTGTTCAAGCGTAGACGTCAAGTGGCCCAGATAGTCGCGCATG
>DASXZC010000375.1:0-6032 GCA_036502165.1 Bryobacteraceae bacterium | reverse complement strand
CGCCGCTTCCACGCCCAGCCGACGGCCTGCGCGGATTGCGGTCCGCACTTGTTTTTTCATCCCGGCGGCGAGAAGGGCGATGATGCGTTGGCGGCCGCGCAGCATGGTCTCGCCGCCGGAAGGATCGTTGCGATCAAGGGAATTGGCGGATTTCATCTTTCCTGCGATGCATCGAACGATGCGGCCGTCAACGAACTCCGCCGCCGCAAAGGCCGCGGAGGAAAGCCGTTCGCAGTGATGGCGTGCGACCTCGATGCGGTCCGCCGTTATGCCCACGTGAATGAGGACGAAGCGCGCGTCCTCTGTGGACGCGAGCGTCCGATCGTCCTGCTCGATCGCCTTGCGAACGTGGCGCTCAGCGAATCCGTCGCGCCTGGGCAGGCGCAGCTCGGGTTCTTTCTTCCCTATTCGCCGGTCCATCATTTGTTGGTGGGCGAGCGGCCCCTCGTGATGACATCCGGCAATCGTTCGGAAGAGCCGATCGTCCGTGAGAATGCGGAAGCGCTCGATCGCCTGAGCGCTCTCGCGGATGCGTTCCTGCTGCACAACCGCGACATCCACGTCGTTTGTGATGACTCTGTCGTGCGTATCGCGAGCGGCCGCGAACTTCCGATTCGGCGGTCGCGTGGGTACGCTCCGATGCCGGTTCGCCTGCCGTTCGCAGGACCCTCCGTTCTCGCTGTTGGCGGAGAGTTGAAAGCGACGTTCTGCGTTACGAAGGGCACGAGGGCGTACCTGAGCCAACACATCGGCGACATGGAAAATCTCGAAACGCTACAGGCGTTCGAGCGGGCGCTCGCGCAAATGCGACGGCTGTTCCGCATCGATCCGGAGGCAGTCGTCTGCGATCTGCATCCCGGCTATCTCTCGACTCGTTGGGCTCAGGAATTCGCCGCGTCAAGTGGACTCCCGCTGATTCAGATACAGCATCATCACGCCCACGCCGCTTCCCTGATGGCCGAACACGGCGAGCCCCCGGACGCGCAGATCATCGCGGTAACCTTCGATGGCACTGGACTCGGCACCGACGGCGCGATCTGGGGCGGCGAAATCCTCGCGACCGGCTATGGATCCTTCGAGCGTCTCGGGCACCTGAGCTATGTCCCGCTGCCCGGCGGCGACGCCGCGATCAAGCGGCCCTACCGCACGGCGCTCGCACATCTATATGCGGCGGGCATCGAATGGAAGGACGATCTGCCTTGCGTCCAGGCGTGCCCCGAACCAGAACGCAAGATCCTGAACCGTCAATTGACCCAACGACTGAACAGCCCCTCGACGTCGAGCGCCGGCCGCCTGTTCGACGCTGCAGCGTCGTTGCTTGGCATCCGCCATGAGGTCACTTACGAGGCGCAAGGAGCGATGGAGATGGAAGCTCTCGCGCGCAGGTCGATAGACGCCGCCGAGCCCTACGGCTTTCAAATCGATGAACAAGAACCCTTCACCTGCAACCCCGCCCCCCTCTGGAAGAATCTCATCGAGGGAATCCGTCAGCGGATTGCCACGCCAATCCTCGCCGCCCGATTTCATCAGACGATCGCCCATCTCATCGCCGAATGCTGCCTGAAAGCTCGCGCGCGCACCGGTCTCAACACCGTCGGACTCACGGGCGGAGTCTTCCAAAATGTCCTGCTCCTCGACCTCGCCCAAACCGCGCTCAACAAAGAAGGATTCCGCGTTCTGACCCACCGCATCGTCCCTCCCAACGATGGCGGACTCGCCCTCGGCCAAGCCGCTGCCGGCCGCGCCTATGCATCCAAAATGCAGCGGCCCTCATCTTAAGGTGAGTATGTCAATACGACCTGTGAAGAACGTAATTCATTCGACGCCGACGCGCGAGGGGGCAGGCGTGCACCTGCGGCGCGCCTTCGGCTTCGGCAACACGCACGACTACGACCCGTTCCTGCTGCTCGACGATTTCAGGAACGACGTTCCCGCCAACTATATCGCTGGTTTCCCGTGGCATCCGCACCGCGGAATCGAGACGATCACCTACGTGCTCGCCGGCGAAGTCGAGCACGCCGACAGCCTCGGCAATCGCGGATCCATCAGCGCCGGGGATGTCCAGTGGATGACGGCCGGCAGCGGCATCATCCATCAGGAAATGCCCAAAGGCGACCCGGCAGGCCGCATGCACGGCTTTCAGTTATGGGCCAATCTGCCGTCCTCGCAAAAGATGACGGCGCCTCGTTATCAGGAAGTAAAAGCGGCCGAAATTCCCGTCGTCACCGACGATGATGGAACGCAAGTCCGCATCGTTTCAGGCCAATTCTGGGGCAAATCCGGCCCGATCGCCGGCGTAGCCACCGATCCCGTCTACCTCGACGTCACCGTTCCCGCGGGCAAGCGCAAAGTGCTGCCGGTCGAGATGACAAGCCATGCATTCGCGTACGTGTTCGACGGCGCCGGCAAGTTCGGCAACGCCTCAGACCCTCGCGGAGTGCTCACTGAAGGGACCGGCCCCGAAGGCACGACACCCGCCGTGCGAGGATCAGCGGAAGCCGACAACCGCTCCCTCGTCTTGTTCGATCGCGGCGATGAGCTGGTCGTCGATGCAGGCGAAAAAGGGATCCGGTTCCTGCTCGTTTCCGGCCGCCCGATCGACGAACCGGTCGCGTGGCACGGCCCGATCGTCATGAACACGCAAGCGCAACTGCGTCAGGCTTTCCAGGAACTGGAAAACGGCACGTTCCTGCAGTCCGCCTCGTAAAACTTACTTGTATCGCACGCCGTGCTTGATGATGAGATCGACTCTCGACAGCAGGTCGATATGCCGCAACACATCGCCTCGCACGGCGATAATATCCGCAAACTTCCCGGGCGCGATCGTTCCTGAATCCTTCTCCACTCGCATCATCACCGCCGGCCAGTAGGTCGCCGCCCGGATCGCGTCCATCGGATCGACGCCCATGTGGTTGACCCAGACGTCCAGTTCGTTCCACGTCGACTGACTATGGAAATTCATCGGCACACCGCTATCGGTGCCGATCATCATCGTCACGCCCGATTCGCGCAGTTGATCGAACTTCCGCCGCAGCGTCGGCATCCGGTACGGCACCTGCGAATAGTAGGACAGCCGTTCCGGAAACGCGATCGATCGCTGTATGTCTTCGATGATCGACGGCGGCAAGCCCTCGTGCCAGGGCGTGTCGTCGAGCACCATCGGATGCGTGCGTAAGTAGTCGTAGTTGTAGAGCACCGAAATCGTCGGCGTCCAGAACAGCGGACCCGCTCCTCCGCCGCGCGCCGTCCGCGCCTTGATCGCATTCATGATTTCGGGCGGATATTCAGGAGCCGTCGCCATGCCAGTATGTTCGAAGCAATTGACGCCGGCTTCGAGTCCGCGCAGGATCTCGAGCGGGCGATGCGCATGCGCCACGACTTTCAACTTCGCGCGATGAGCCTCATCGACCACCGCGCGGACTTCGTCCATCGTCATCTCGTCCTGATCGATCAGCTTGATCGTGTCGACGCCCGCCGCCGCCAGCTTGCGGACCTTCGAACGCCCATCGTCCGGGCCTTTGACGCCCCAGCGGAACAACTCCGTCCCCGGATACGCCGCGTGTTGAATGAAGGGTCCTGAAACGTACAAGGTCGGACCGGCGAGTTCGCCTTTGTTGACGCGGTCGCGGACGTGTATGCTGGCCTCGAGCGGCGCTCCCAGATCGCGCGCGCTGGTGATTCCAGCCATCAGCAACTGCCGCGCCGACGCCGGCATGATGACCGATTCGAACTGGCCAGGATACGTTTTGTCCCAATGATCGTAATCGGAATGGCCGCTTAGCATCAGGTGCACGTGCATGTCCCAGAGTCCGGGGAGGATGCTCATGCCTTCGGCGGGAATGATCTGCGCTCCGGTGGGAATGGTCACCTGACCACGTGCGCCCACGGCGACGATGCGCTCGCCATCACCGACAATGACCGCGTCGCGAATGGGAGGGCCGCCGTAGCCGTCGATCAGCGTGCCGCCGGTGATGGCGTACGGTTGTGCGAATGAAGGCGATACGGCGGCGACGAGCGCGAGGATCAAAAAACGCATCCTACAACAGTACTCGAAATCTTCCCGGAAATCCGGTGTTCGACGGCTATAATTGGGGCTGTGACTTCATCGCCGCCCATCCGACTGGCTTATCTCGTAAGCCAGTATCCGACGATCAGTCATACGTTTATTCTGCGTGAAATTCGCGGTCTGCGCGATCTCGGATTCGATTTAACGGTCATCTCGATTCGACCTCCGGATCGTCCACAGGATCGCCTGAGCGAAGTCGAACTCGCCGAGTTCCGGCAGACGTTCACGGTCCTCTCCGCCGGCATCGCCGCGATCCTCGGGGCTCACGTCTCGACGTTCTTCCGGCGCCCCATTCGCTATCTCGGCGGACTCTGGTACGCGCTGCGGCTCGCCGGACTCGACCTGCGCGACGCATTCTCGAACCTGTTCTATTTCGCGGAAGCCGTCGTCGCCGGGCGCGAGATGGAACGTAAAGGCTTGACGCACCTGCACACGCACTTCTCGTCGACAGTCGCGTTGCTGCTCGTAAGAGTCTTCCCGTTCACATTCTCAGCGACCATACACGGATCCGCCGAGTTCATCTGCCCGGCCGCGTTTTATACGGCCGAGAAAATCCGGCACGCGAAATTCCTGTGCGTCATCAGCAACTACGGCGCGAGCCAGCTCATGAAGGAATCGCCGCCGAGTGAATGGAACAAATTCGAAACCGTGCGCCTCGGTGTCGACTGTTCGTCCTACACTCCCCGGCCGCACCGCGACCATCCGGATCCGTTCGAGTTGATCTGCGTCGGCTCGCTCGCCCCGATGAAGGGCCAGGCGATGCTGATCCGCGCCGTCGGACGCCTCGTCAAAGAAGGCCGCCGTGAGGTCCATTTACGCTTGGTCGGCGGAGGCGTCACCCGTCCCGATCTCGAGCGGATGATCTCGGAATTCGGCCTATCCTCGCACGTCACCCTCGAAGGCGCCTGCAACCAGGAACGCGTCCAGGAGTTTTACCGCCAGTCCGATCTGTTCGCGCTCGGCAGCTTCGCCGAAGGCCTGCCGGTCGTCCTGATGGAGGCGATGGCAATGGAAATCCCCTGCATCGCCACGCGGATCACCGGCGTTCCGGAATTGATCCGCCACGGCGTCGACGGCTGGCTGGTCACGCCGGCCGATGAGGAGGAATTAGCGTCCGCGATCGCGCAACTGATGGACGATTCGGACGCCCGGCAACGCCTTGGGAAGGCCGGCAGAATCCGCGTTCAGGAGCTATACGAGCTCTCGACGAACGTCCGACTCCTCGCGGACGTCTTCAAAACGCACCTTAGTGAACCGAAGAACTAAGGTCTTTGGATTCAGGTCAGTACCTTAGGTTCCTAAGACAAGAGCACTGGGTTTCTAGGCTGTTCGTTCCCTTTCCCCACCAAGTACGCATGATATAATCGGCCAAGGTATGAAGGTCCACCAAGAAGAGCTGAGCGACGTTAGCCGCTACATCGAAAACCATCGCGATCAAGCCCTCGAAGACAATTCTGTGGACTATAACGCGACGATGAAGATTTTGCGCCGCTACATACAACCGGGTCCGGATACTTCGATGCTCGAAATCGGCACCGGGACCGGATGGTTTCCGTTGATGTGCCGCCTCGAGGGGATCCCTTGCGACGGACTGGAAATCAGTCCGCAACTCGTTGAACATGCAGCTCAAGTCGCACGCCAGCGAGGCATCGAATCGCCCATTCGCCTGGGAAATATCGAGGACAGCGACATCGGCACGAGCTGCTATCGGATCATCGTGTGCAACTCAGTGTTCGAGCATATTGAGCACTGGCCGATCGCGCTCGAGCGAATTTACAAAGCTCTCACTCCCGGCGGCGTATTTTTATTCTCGTCGACCAATAAATTCAGCTTCACCTCGGGCGAATATAAGTTCCCGCTGTACGGATGGCTTCCGGATCAATGGCGTTATGCGCTGCGGAAGAAAGTCCACGGGCCGGACATCATGAAGCTCGGTATCGACTTCAACCAGTTCCAGCACGGGCAG
>DASXZC010000374.1:0-5471 GCA_036502165.1 Bryobacteraceae bacterium | reverse complement strand
GCATCCTTTGGAACGCGTTTGCTGATTCATATGTTGAACGCGTCGGGTGCCGGCGCGAGCCGCGCAAAGCCTCTCGATTTCGAACTCGATACATCGCTCGATCCGACGGTCATCGGATTCACCGCGCTGATCGTGATTCTCACGACGCTGTTCTTCGGACTCCTGCCCGCACTTCGCGCCTCGGGTGCCGCGCCGAATGCCGTGTTGAAGGAACACGGCCATGGCTCCGTCTCAGGCGGAGGCGGACCATTCACGCTGGTCAACGTAATGGTCGCAGTGCAAGTCGGACTGGCGTTGACGCTGCTCTCGGCCGCAGCCTTATTCGGCGAGTCATTCCGGCGGATCCTCACGGTCGATTCCGGCTTCGAGGTTCAGAACGTTGTACGTGTGCCTGTCGAAATTCCGCAAGCGCTGCTTGCCACGGGCCAGCGCATGCGCGAATACGACGCGGCGCTCGAACGGGTGCGAAGCATTCCAGGCGTGCGTTCCGCCGCACATTCCGATTTGACTCCGCTCGGCCATATGACCTGGAACGAATACGTTTATGTGGACGGCTACAAGGCGAAGCCCGTCGAAGACGACCGTCTGACTTACTTCAATAGCGTCTCGCCCGGCTACTTCGAAACGATGGGGACGAAGCTGATTGCCGGGCGCGATTTCGATGCGCGCGACACGGCGTCCGCGCTGCGCGTGGTCATCATTGGCGAGACGACGGCTCGCACGTTTTGGGGGCGCGAGAATCCGCTTGGACAAATTCTCAAGAGGGATTCGCCTCTGAATAACGGCAAACAGGATCCCTTTGTCGTCATTGGCATCGTGAAGGACATGAAGTACGAATCGCTGTCGGAACAGACGCTCAAGACGGCCTTCGTGTCATCCGCACAGGAGCCGAATCCGCGGAATGGAACGAACTATGTGATCCGGCTGGACTCGATGGAATCCGCCGGGCGCGTGCTGCCGCTGGTGCGCGCGGCGCTGCTCGAGACGGACAAGAATTTCTCGCTGCAATTCGAGGATTTCGATTCGCAAGTCAGCGATTCCTTGATCCGTCCGCGACTGATCGCGGTGGTCTCCGGATTCTTCGGCGCAGTCGCATTGATTCTCGCGGCGACGGGTTTGTACGGCGTCATTTCATATTCCACCGCGCGGCGTAGAACCGAGATCGGATTGCGGATGGCTCTCGGCGCGGGATACCGCAGCGTGATCTGGCTCGTTCTACGCGACATCGGCGTGACGCTCATCATGGGAGCAGCGCTCGGATTGACGGCCGCGCACTTCGCGGGTCGGCTGGTCGAGTCGATGGTGTTCGATGTGCGGCCGACCGACCCATCAGTGCTGGGGGTGGCGCTTGCGATGCTGGTGGTGAGCGCATCGATTGCAGCGTATCTACCGGCGCGGCGAGCGGCGCGGGTGGATCCAATGGATTCGCTGCGGATGGAATAAATCCAATGGCATGGCTCCGCGAGCAATGGCAGCGGACGAAGCACTTCTTTGGTCGCCGCAGGTTCGACGACGATCTCGCCGAGGAGATGCGCCTGCACCTGGACCTGCGTGTGGCTGAGAATCCTTCCGCCGAACGCGATGCTCGCATTCGCTTCGGCAACGTCGCACGGATTCAGGAGAACAGCCGCGCGGCGTGGCGTTGGCTGGTCCTTGAATCGATTTTCCTCGATATCCGCTATGGCATCCGCATGCTGGCGTCGAGCCCTGCGTTCACGGTTGCAGCGATTGTTTCCCTGACGCTCGCCATCGGAGCGAACACCGCGATCTTCTCGCTGTTAAACGCCACCATGCTGCGGACGCTGCCGGTGAGGGATCCGGGGCAACTGGTCGCCATCGAAATCGGCGAGACTCCATACGTCGACAATCCGCACTGGGAAAAGATTCGCGACCATGCGAGCGCGCTCGACGGCGCACTCGCCTATGGCGCGACACGGTTCGACCTTTCTACCGGAGGCGATCGCCAACTCATCGAAGGACTGATGATCAGCGGCAGTTACTTCAAGACCCTCGGCGTTCCGGCCTTTCGCGGACGGATCATCCTGCCCGATGATGACAAGCGAGGCGGCGGTTCGAACGGACCCGTCGCTGTCATTAGTCAAAGGTTTTGGCTCGACCACTTCAATGGTGATCCGTCGGTCATCGGACGAACGATTCAGCTCGATCGCCACGCGTTTCAAGTGATCGGCGTCACTCCCGCATGGTTCACCGGGCTCGACAAAGACAGGCGGTACGATGTCGCGGTTCCGCTGACGTACGATCCGATCCTTACCGGAAACTCGCCGGACGACAGCAGCTATTGGTGGCTGACAGTCGTTGGCCGGTTACGCTTGGGCATCACGCCGGAACGCGCAGAATCCATGCTGCGCGCCCTTGACTCCTCGTTCTCGAAAGGCGACGGACTGCTGCGTCTGCACCCGTTTGCGACCGGCTTTTCGGCACTCGGCGAGCAATACGGGAAGGCTCTCTTCACTCTGCAGGCGTTAGTTGCGATCGTTCTGTTGATCGCCTGCGCTAACGTCGCGAATCTGCTGCTGGCGCGCGCCGCCGCAAGACAACGCGAGTTGAGCGTGCGGCTGGCGATCGGTGCGGATCGCGGCCGGATCATCCGCCAACTACTTACGGAAAGCCTACTGCTTGCCTCGGGCGCCGCGCTCGCGGGCCTGACGCTTGCGGTGTGGGGCACGCGACTACTCGTCCGGATGCTTAGCTCGAGTCAGCGGTTGGTCGAGCTCGATCCGCAACTGGACTTGAACGTCGTCGCGTTCACCGCGTTCGCAGTAGTTCTCACGACTCTTGCCTTCGGATTGCTTCCCGCGCTGCGGGCGTCCTCGGCGCGGCCGAACAGCGTACTGAAGGAAAGTGCGGGCGTCGGACGCCAATTCGGCATGACGAGGGCCATCATCGTTATTCAACTCGCGCTGGCGCTGACGCTCGTATCGGCGGCAACGCTGTTCTGCGAATCGTTTCGCGCCATGCTCAACGTCGATGCGGGTTTCGACTCGCGGCATGTGCTTGTGGCGAACGCCTCGGTTCCGCAGGGAACTCCGCTCGCGCGATCGAGGCCGGTATTCGAAGAGGTGCTTGGCCGCCTGCGCCGGATTCCCGGTGTCGTGGCCTCGTCGCGTTCGAGCCGGACGCCCGTCGAGGCTGGCTGGTGGCAATGGTCCGTCGCCGCCGATGTTCCGCGGCCCGGATCCGCGCGTTCCAGCGTGTATTTCAACTGCGTGTCGCCCGGCTATTTTCAAACCCTGGGAGCTCGGCTAATCGCTGGCCGCGATTTCAATGCTGACGACTCGCCGACAACTGAGCGCGTGGTCATCCTGGACGAAGCTGCCGCCCGCTTGGTGCTGGGATCGGCGGCAGACCCGGTCGGCAGAACGGTCGTGATGCGCGCCCCGGATCTCAGCGGCAAGAGCGTTCCGGCTCGGGTCATTGGACTCGTGAAGAACATGAAGTACTCATCGCTCTCCGAAGCTCCGCATCCGACGATGGTGGCGCCGCTGTCACAAGTCGGCTTTGCGGCGACGAGCACGTCGTTCGAGATCCAACTGGCTCCAGGCGAGCCTGCGCGGCGCGCGCTGCCTTTGATTCGCGCAGCGATGATTGCAACCGACAAAAATCTCTCTTTCGAATTCCAGACGCTCGAGGCACAAGTCAGCGATTCCCTGATCGAGCCGCGCCTGCTTGCCGCGGTCTCCGGATTCTTCGGCGCGATCGCGTTGGTGCTCGCCGCCACTGGACTCTACGGCGTCATCGCATACTCGACCGCGCGGCGCAAATCCGAAATTGGAATACGGATGGCGTTGGGCGCCACGCCCCGGCATGTCGTTTACCTTGTGCTGCAGAACACCGCGTGGACCCTCGTCATCGGCGCGGCGGCGGGGCTTGCCTTGGCCTATTTCGCAGGACGTGTGGTCGGCTCGCTTGTGTTCGGCGTGCGGCCAGCGGATCCTCAGGTCCTTGGCGTTGCACTGGCCGCGCTGATTCTGACAGCGGCATTGGCCGCGTACCTTCCGGCGCGGCGAGCGGCGCGGGTAGATCCAATGGATTCGCTGCGGATGGAATAGCGAGATCGGCGGACGCACAAGACTCGCGCGGAGCGTTCTGGGTGGGCTTTCGGCCCGTTGGGAATGTCCCGAAATGCCCGAATGGCATCGATTTGTTTCTCCCGCCGCCCCTCTCAAAGTCGGTCGTGGCGGTTGATTACCGGCGGAGAGATAAAATCTTCGATTTTCCGGGGAACGACATCGAGGCTGGCGTCTTGATTTAATGAGTTATTGGAGTTCAGCGAGGAGTGAACTCCTCAGGAACGTGCTGTGCATTAATTCGGGAAGGCGAAGTCACGTTGTCGCAGGAGCATCTTCGACCCGCTTGCCGAGAAGTTGCGCCAGGTCGCTGACCAATTGGTCGACACTCGGTCCGTCCGTCTGCGAAGCATCCACGATTGGCAGGTTCGAGCCGTCGTTCAGCTTCAGTTCGACCAGGCGGCGATTGAGGACCTGACGAGTTGAGAGAGCCGTGATCTGATATCCGGCGATCTCGCGCCTGCTGTGCCGGAAAGGACGGTTCACGGCAATTGAGGCTTTGCCGGATTCAAACGTGCACGTGCGCCGCGTCCATAGGAGGGCTGCAACGAATAGTGTGCCGGCTCCGAACATTAAATAGAAGAATGATTGAAATATTTCCCACAGTCCGGCCCGATAGGTAAATGAGATATCGAGCTTTTGCTGGTTAGGGTCGGCGAGGAATGCATTAATGATTTTCACCGCGGAACGGTAGTCGGCGATCACACTGGCTTTAATTGCTCGCTGCTGTTCGATTGAATACTTCTTTCCGTTTGAGTCGACCAGGTTGATGCCATAATTCACGCCATCTCGCCGGTTATAATCGCGGTCCATTTCAGCGCGCTTGAGTCCGGTGAGTCGAGGCACATCTTTGGTACGTCCGTCGACTGCGCACTCCCCCGCACCGCGATCGCAGGTGATGCGCGTGGTCTCGGAACTGAACAACTCGGAATAGATGATGAATGGCATCAGAAACACCACCGTCCCCCATAGACAGACGGCGGCGCGGAACCACAGGCGGGTCTTCTGCGACAGGACGATCCTGCCGGTTTCTTTGTGGATCTCCATCGGGGCGGCGAGTAGATTTCCTTCGTAGCGGATCGGGCCGGAACTGGCCTGGTCATCCGTCTTGTTT
The DNA here is from genome assembly GCA_036502165.1 of Bryobacteraceae bacterium. Lineage (GTDB taxonomy): Bacteria > Acidobacteriota > Terriglobia > Bryobacterales > Bryobacteraceae > F-183. The sequence continues at coordinate 269 of DASXZC010000374.1, read as the reverse complement.
CTCGAACTTTGTTTCGGAGAGAAAACACTCATTGTGAATGCCTATATTTGAGCGTGACACTTGCGCCGGTGGTTCCGTTGACTTCGGACTAACGTCCAGGCGGCCTAGCGTTGTGCAATTTTATCATCGCTGCGGCGGCTTGTTGGCGGCCTCTGCGCCGCGGGCGCTCTCATACTCAACGCTGATTTAGCAGAGCGGGGCGGTACTACGATACGTCGAGCGGAGGACTTCCGGCTTTGATAGACGACGGCGAGCTTGTCACTGCGTCG
>DASXZC010000373.1:0-19818 GCA_036502165.1 Bryobacteraceae bacterium | reverse complement strand
CCCTTCACCAGATTTGGACCCCCGAGGCCCATGAAGCTCGTCTTCTCGACCATGATGATCACGTCGCTGAGCGCAGGCAGATAAGCGCCACCTGCGATGCACGGACCCATCACCGCCGCGATCTGCGGCACATGCAGCTTCCGCCGCATCAGCGAATTGTAATAGAAGATCCGCGCCGCGCCATATTGTCCGGGGAAAATTCCGTCCTGATACGGAAGATTCACGCCCGCCGAATCGACAAGATAGACAATCGGCAGACGGTTGCGCATCGCGATTTCCTGCGCCCGCAGGATCTTCGCGATCGTCTCCGGCCACCACGCGCCCGCCTTGACGGTCGCGTCGTTGGCGACAATCACGGCATAGCGGTTCTCAATGCGGGCGATCCCAGTGACGACTCCGGCGGATGGCGCTTGACCCTCGTAGCGATCGTAGGCAATCAAAAGTCCGATCTCGACGAACTTCGACGCCGGATCGATAAGACGGGCAATTCGTTCGCGCGCGGTGAGCTTGCCGTCGTGGTGTTGCTTGTCGATTTTCTTCGGGCCGCCGCCCTGGCGCAAGCGGTCCTCGAGCTGTTGCAGCGAGTCGACTAAACCCCTCATGCGCGAATTTTCGGTATTCACCATGCTCCCTCTACTATAATTTGAGTTCATGCTTGGACTTGATGCAAAGGCCGCTCGCGCGGCGTGGACGGTTTTCCTCGTCGCTCTCGCGATTCTGACTGTCTATGAAGCGCGCGCCACAATTGTCGTTTTTGTATTGGCATTTTTCTTTGCATATCTGCTCGCGCCGGCGGTCGACTTCATCGGACGATTTTTCCCGAAGGCCGTTTCGAAAACCTGGGCGCTCGCGATCGTTTACTGCATGCTGGTGGGCGTGATCCTCTCACTCGTATTCGCCATCGGATCGAGGATCGTCGAAGAAGCATCCGCCCTCGCCACCAAAATGCCCGAGTTATTAAAGAAGGAAGATCCACTCGGCGCGATTCCCTTGCCCGGATGGTTGGAACCCATCCGCGCGCGAATCACCATGGCGGCCCGCGATCAATTAAATAACCTGAACGAATCGGCGATCCCGCTGTTGCAGAAATTCGCGGCCCAAGTGCTGTCGCAGGCGGGCAACGTACTCACGGCGGTGTTGATCCCGATCCTCAGCTTCTTCCTGTTGAAGGATGGCGCGCAGTTGCGTGAGAGCTTGCTCGAAACGCCCGTCACCGCGCGATCACGACGATTCCTCGAGGAGATCCTCGACGACCTGCATCACATCCTGGCGCAGTACATACGCGCATTAGTGGGCTTGAGTTTGTCGACGCTCATTGTCTATTCGCTTTATCTCGAAATCAGCGGTGTTCAGTACGGACTCCTGCTCGCAGGCATCGCCGCTGTTCTCGAATTCATCCCCGTCGTCGGACCGTTGATTGCGGCAGCGAGCGTCCTCATCGTCGCCGGAGCGTCCGGATATCCGCACCTGGGATTTATCGTGGCATTCGTGGTTCTGTTCCGCTTGTTCCAGGATTATGTGCTGTCGCCGTACTTGATGGGACAAGGCGTGGAACTGCATCCGCTGCTGGTTTTGTTCGGAGTCTTGGCAGGTGAAAAGATCGCCGGCGTCCCCGGGATGTTCTTCTCAGTGCCGTTAATCGCGGCCTTGCGCGTGATTTTCCTGCGCGTGCAAAAAGCCCGGCGGTCGGCTTTGGCGTGATGGTGCGCGGCGCGATTTTACTGGCGTTGTGTTGCGTGTCGGCGTTCGCCCATGTTGTCAGCATGAGCAGCGGCGAACTGAAGATCGACGGCGCGAAGGCTTCGTACGAACTGCAAATCCCCGTATACGAAACACAGCAAATCCGCGATCCGGAACACACGCTGCTCGACACAATCCATTTCTACGGCGGCGGCGCAGAGGCACATATTCTGACGCGCTCCTGCGCTGTCGAAGGAACGATGCTGGTCTGCCGGGCGACTTATCTCTTCAACGCGGACGTGGATCGTCTGCGCGTCGATTGCAGACTCCACACGGCGCTGGTCGCGAATCACGTCCATATTTTGCATGCAACAAAGCTCAGCGGACGTGATGCGGGACGTTCCGATCAGGCGTTCTTCGACATCTCATTTCCGACATACGAAATGCGCTTCCGGCCGCCTTCATTTTGGGAAACGCTCATCCGCGACACCGGCAGCGGATTCTGGCGCGCATTGTCGGCGTTGGCGTCGCTGCTGTTCCTGTCGAGCGTTCTTGTGGCCGCGCGAGGGATGCGGAACCTGGCCTTGTTGATGGCGATGTTCCTCATCGGCGAGCTCGCCGCGAGCTTGTACGGCCCGCGACAGCTCTCGCCGAGGTTCCTCGAAGCGGCGGCGGCGTTGACGGTGGCGTATCTCGCAATCGAAGTCCTGCTGTTGCCGAAAGCCGGTGGACGCTGGCTCGTCGTCGGATTGCTGGGAGCGTTCCACGGCCTGTATTTCGGATTGTTCCTGGACGCCGGCGTCTCGTCTCGATTCGGGTTCTTGAGCGGCGTCGTCCTCGGCGAGATCGCCGCTGTCGCAATCTTGTACGGCCTCGAATGGGTCTTCTTGCGATCCGCTCCGCGAGTCTCGTGGCAATGGTCGCGCGTGATGGCGGGCCTGCTCTTCGTGACCGGAACTTCGTGGTTCGTTGTACGTATGATGAGTTGATGATCATTCGCAATCCGGCTCTTTTGCTTCTGGCCGCGCTTCCTCTGATGGCGCAGCCCGCCTCCGATGTGGCGGCGAAGGCTGATGCCTACGTCGAGTCTTACGTGAAGGCGGGCAAGTTCAGCGGCTCCGTGCTGATCGCCAAAGATGGGAAGGTGATTCTGAGCCGCGGTTATGGGATGGCCGACATCGAACTTGACGTTCCCAATAAGCCGGAGACGAAGTTCCGTCTGGGCTCGATCACAAAGCAGTTCACCTCGGCCGCCATTCTGCAATTGCAGGAACAGGGCAAGCTCAGCGTCACCGACGAGATTTCGAAATACATCCCCGATCCGCCCGAAACGTGGAAGGGGATCACGATTCATCACCTGCTCACGCACACGAGCGGCATCCCCAGCTACACCGACAATCACGACTACATCGAGCACATGCGCGATGTGACCGCATCGCCACTCGAGTTTCTCAGCCGCTTTCGCGGCAAGCCTCTCGAATTCAAGCCGGGCTCGCAATTCAAATACGACAACTCCGGATTCTTCCTGCTCGGCGTGATCATCGAACGCGTCTCCGGCATGAAGTATGAGGACTACTTGCGCCAGCATATTTTCGACAAGGTTGGAATGTCCGACACCGGCTACGACTGGCCAACCACCATCCTCAAGAATCGCGCCTCCGGATATTCGATGGACAAAGGCAAAATCATCAATGCCGAGTACCTCGACATGGGCCAGCCGTACGCCGCCGGATCGCTCTATTCAACAGTGCTCGACCTCTACAAATGGGATCGTGCCTTGTATACAACGAACGTGATGAGCGCGAAATCCAAGGAGGCCGCGTTCACGCCGCACTTGAGCAACTACGGCTATGGATGGTTCATCGAACAGCAGCATGGCCACAAGACTGTCGGACACGGCGGTGGCATCAATGGCTTCAGTACAGTGATCCGCCGCGCGATCGAAGAGGACGCCGTCGCAATCGTGCTTTCAAATAACGACTACACCGGCACGCCCGGCAAGATGGGGAAAGAACTGCTCGGCCTCGTTCTCGGTGAAGACGTTCATCCCTATGTCGAGCGTCAGGAGATCACGGCCGATCCGAAGACGTTCGAGCGCTTGACCGGCAAATATCAAGTAGGTCCGATGGCGGTCGAAGTTCGCGTCGACAACGGGAAGTTAATCCTGCAGCCCACCGGCCAGCGCGCGCTCGAATTGCATCCCTACGCGCCGAACGCCTTCTTCCTCAAGGAGGTCGACGTGACTGTGGTGTTCCCAGGCAATGGTCCGGGCCGCGCGGAAGAGATCATCGTGAATCAAGGTGGCGAGCAGAAGGGAAAACGGATCGAGTAGCGAGCTAATGCGCCGGTCCGGGCTCTTTCGCCGTCGGCCTCTTCATGATGAACACGAGCGGGATTCCCGCCACAATCACCAATCCGAGCAGCCGGAAGACTGACAGGAAAGAGAGGATCGTCGCCTGGCGCTCCACCATTCCGAACATCGCTGCGTACGCCTGATGAGTCGCTGTAACGAGGTCCGCGCCCTTCGCCATCAGCGCCCTCCGAATCCCCTCGAGCGCCGCATACGCTTGCGGATTGAACATGGTGACATGACTGCCGAGCCGATCGATGTACCCTTGCTCCTTGCGTGACAGCAGTGTCGTAGTGACGGCGATGCCCAGGCTGCCGCCGACATTTCTCATGAGATTGAAGATGCTGGTCGCGTTTCCGATTTGTTCATTCGGAATCGGATCCATCGTCGCTGTCGTCAGAGGCACGAATAGCAGCGACAACGCGACTCCTTGTACAAACTGTGGGATGAAGAAATCCCAGTAGCCGGCGTTCAGGTTGAGCCATGAAAGCTCGAGCAGTGAGAAGCCGCAGAGGATAGTTCCAATCACGATCAGTTTGCGCGCATCGAATTTCTTGAGCAAAACGCCAATCGCCGGCATCGCCAGGAACGCACCGAGTCCGCGAGGCGCGAGTGCGAGTCCGGCTTGCAAAGCCGGATACCCCATCAAAGTTTGCAGCCAGATCGGCAGCAGGACGAGGCTTCCATACAGCACGAATCCGAGCATCGTCATCAGGAACACGCCCACTGCATACGTGCGGATTTTGAACACTCGCAAGTGGACGACAGGATCGTCGATCACCAATTCGTAGACCACGAAGGCCACCAGCGCGACCAGTGAAAGCACCGCCAGTGCGAGGATGAAATGCGATGACAGCCAGTCGTCCTGTTCGCCTTTGTCGAGGACGATCTGCAACGCGCCGATTCCGACCGCTAGCATCCCGATGCCCCAGGAGTCGACCTTGCTCGTGCCTCGCTTAATGTACGGCGGATCAAAAATGAAGAGGTTCATCATGATGATCGCCGCGACGCCGACGGGCACATTGATATAGAACACCCATCGCCAACTAAAATCATCCGTGAGCCAACCGCCCAACACCGGTCCGAGCATCGGCGCGACAACCACTCCGAGTCCCCAGAACGCCATCGCCTTTCCGCGATCTTCGGCCGGGAACGCCTCGAGCATCACGGCCTGCGAAAGTGGCTGCAATGCGCCGCCGGTCGCGCCCTGCACAATTCGAAAGAAGATCAGGATCGGCAAGCTCGGTGCGAGTCCGCAAAGGAATGAAGCCGCAGTAAAGCCCATTACAGCCGCGATGAGGAGCCGTTTACGTCCAAAATAATTGGCCATCCATCCGGTGATCGGAAGTACGATCGCGTTGGCGACCAGGTACGACGTTAGCGCCCAGGTCGCTTCATCGACTGTCGCCGAAAGACTACCGGCTATGTGCGGCAAAGAGACGTTGACGACAGTGGTGTCGAGCACCTCCATGAACGTCGCGAACATGACGGAGATCGCGATGATCCACGGGTTGATCTTCGTTTGTTGTTGGGATTGCTCCGGCATGGGAGTGCCGTCACTTCAGAATGACCGTCGCGACCACCGACATTCCCGGCCGCAGGAGATGTTGAGGATCCTGGCCCTTGTCGAATCGCAGACGCACAGGGATCCGCTGGACGACTTTCACATAATTGCCAGTGGCGTTTTCAGGCGGCAGCACGCTGAATCGCTCGCCCGTCGCCGGAGCGACACTCTCCACATATCCGTCATATTTTCGGCCGCCATAAGCATCGACAGTAATCGTGACCTTCTGCCCCGGACGCATCTTGTGGAGTTGATCTTCTTTGAAATTCGCCGTGATCCAGATATCGTTGAGCGGCACGATCGACAGCAGAGATTGCGCAGGCTGCACGTTCATTCCGACTTCGACATTCTTCTCGCCGATCACTCCATCGACCGGCGCCCTGACTGTCGCATATTGAAGATTGAGTTCCGCCTGATCGAGCGCCGCTTGCCTCTGCATGACCTTAGCCGCAGCCGACCCAGCGTTGGCTTCGGTCAATGCGATTTGTTGCGGACCGGTTTGTGCTCCTCGCACCGTTGCCTCGGCTTCCGCCAACCGCGCCCTCGCTTCCGACAGGTTGCTCTGAGCGATGCCAACCGTTTGCCCCGCGGCGGCCACATCCGCTCGAGCGACGTCCGCCGCGGCCTTCAGCGAATTGGCCTTGGTCACCGAAGCGTCGAAAACCTGACGCGAGATTTCCTCGGCCTTGACGAGCGGCTCATACCGCTTCACATCTCGCGCGGCATTCTCATAATCCGTTTGCGCCTGCTGCAGATGAGCCTGTTTGGAGGCTTCCTGTGCACGCGCACCCTCAATCTGTTTCTGGGCGGCGCCCACGGCCGCCTGGGCCGCCGCCGCGGCAGCTTGCGTGTTCGAAAGGCGGCTTCCGACGGTCGTGGACGTGATCGGGACGTTGACATGAGCTCCACGCGCCGCAGCCTGTGCATCTGCGAGATCCGCTTTCGCATGTTCGACGGCGATCTGATAGACCGCCGGATCGATGCGGAACAGCAGGGCCCCCGCCTTCACTTCCTGGTTCTGTTCGATGGGAACTTCCTGAACAAATCCGCCGACGCGCGCACTGACTGGGATGATGTGTCCACTGATCTGCGCATCATCGGTCGATTCGCGCACGGAGTAATACATCCACGCGATGATTCCACCGACGATCAAGAGCACAAGGATTAAAGGAAGCGCCCACTTCGCCCAAGGATGTTCGTCAAAAAACGCTCGGACGCGTCCTTTGCCATCCTTAGCGGCGGGCTCCGCCTTGGCGGGAGGTGTTTCAGCCGGCTTGTCTTGAACTGCTTCCACGGTTCCCAAGCGGGCAGGGGTTCGCCCACCTGTTAGATCCAGGCGGCTTGCCGATTGTTTCAGACGCTGCGACTTTCCCGTGCTATCGATTATGAACGGCCAATCTGGCCGCTGAGGAGTCCGTGTGATTTCTCACTGCTTCCGCAGTTTGACGGATCAAGAGTTCCATCGAGCCCCGCGACACTCTCCGCAGAATCGGATCAGCGACAATCCGCAATGCACCCGGGACCTCGCGGCTTAACGCGGACGTCTCGACCTCAATAAACAGGCCGCCCTCACGCTCATCCAGGCGGGTGATCGTGAAGAGCTTCCAAACATACCCGGCGCCTTCGCCCTGGGGAATCCGGCGCTCCCCAGGTTGTCCCAAATCTTCTATCTCCTGCAAGCGCGTAGTTTTCGAAACGCTATAAAATCGGCGCCGGTCGACGCGCAGGTTGATCGTCTGATAGTCGGCATCGAGAGCCATTTTCATAAAGAACGCCCGATTCATCAGCAGCATCGAAAAGCGGTCAGTAGTCTCATCGCGAGCCGTCACTTTCGATTCAACGACTGACGGCGAATAGTACTCGCGGTAATGCTCGTAGTCGCGCATGACATCGAGCGCGTCGTCGAGTTTCGCGTGCGGCACGAATGCCGCTCCGATCCAGTGGTGGATCGATCCGCCTGGCACCTTCACGGGATGGCGAGCCACTATCGGCATCGCCACCGCCTCGCCGCCGCGAACCTTCTCGAGTATTTCGGAGTCTTCGTCGATCCACAAAAACTGCGCGCCCGAACGGACGTGCTCGCGCTGCGCGGCGCTGGCGGCCTCTACATAACCGTTCCAAGCGGAGACCGTCTCCGGCTTCAGAGTCGCGGCCTCGGCGCGAGCGGGCATCAACAGAAGCGCCGCGCCCAGCATGAAACTGGATACGCCCGATGCGAACACTGAGCGGAACGGCAGCCACGTCCCTCCTGCAGACGTCTTGTCCACCGCGGTGTATTCCCTGAACGGCTCTCCGACGATCTGCTCCGCTAATGCCCGCGACGCTTTTGACGCCGTGATCAAGTGCGCGCCCGCGCGATGCCAGCGGATCAACAGTTCGCGCCCCGCGTCATCTGCGTCCGTAACGAACGTCATATCGACGATCAGCATGCGTCCACCAATGACCGAGGACGCCGTTCGCCAATCCTGGTCGAGCCGCCGCGCGCCTTCAACCGTGAGGTTGCCCGACAGCTCGAATCGGAAAGCTCCGGGCCCATCGTGCATGTAATATTGCAGCGTGTTGCTCTTCATTGTCTTCGTCACGTCTTGATCAATGCACGTCTCGAACCAATCCTAATCAGTGGGAATCGCCAGCAAATCCATCATTTTCTTGAAGTGCCGAAGCCGCCAGTCCGGGCAACTGTCGGCTATTCGGCACTTGCCTACTGCCAGCCGCCGCCGAGCGCCTTGTACAACTGAACGACGCTCAACTGCTCATTCAGTCTGATCTGCGCGAGCGACAGTTCCGCTTGAAATAAGTCGCGATCCGCATCGAGCGCGTTCAGTTGCGTATCGACGCCACCGCGATAACGCACGTAGGCGAGGCGCGTGCGATCCTGGAGTGCGGCGACAAGCCGTTCCTGCTCGACGCGGCTTTCACGGGTCCGCTGGCGCGCGATAAGCGAGTTCGATACTTCAGTGAACGCGGTTTGGATCGTCTTCTCGTATTGGACAAGCGCGCCCTGGCGTTCCGCCTCGGCGAGTTTCACGCCCGATTTCAGACGTCCACCCGCGAATATTGGCTGGCTGACTTGCGGAACGAAGCTCCAGGTACTCGCCGGGCCCGAGAACAGATTCGCCAGTTGCGTACTCTGTCCGCCGAGTAATCCGCTGATGCTCAGTTGCGGAAAATAGGCGGCCTTCGCGACACCGATGTTGGCGTTCGCCGCGATCAGAGCCTGCTCAGCAGCGCGTATATCCGGGCGGCGTTCGAGTAATGAGGAAGGCAATCCCGCGGGAGTTTCAGGCGGCATCTGCTGATCCATGAACTTCTTCCCTCGAACGACACGATCCGGATTCTTGCCCGTCAGCAGGCTGATCTGATTCTCGGTCTGCTCGATCTGCTGCTGCAGCACCGGGATCGTTTGCGCCGCGCTACTGACCAGTTGCTGTGCCTGGCGCAGATCCAATAAGGTAGCCACTCCGCCTGTCTGCCGCTCTTCGACAAGCCGCAGAGATTGGCGCCGCGTTTCGAGCGTCCGCTGCGAAATTTCCATTTCGTAGTCGAGCTGCAGCAGGTTGAAATAGTTCGTTGCGACATCGCTCACCAGAGTCGTGATCACGGCCTTGCGATTCTCATCCGCATTCAGCAGATTCGCTCGCGCCGCCTCTGTCGCGCGCCGCAGACGTCCCCACAAGTCAATCTCGAAGGAAAGAAGATTCAGCGATGCCTGGCCCCAATTGCGATTCTGCTCCTTGACGAACGAGACAGGCAGGGGAGTCTGGCCGTCGCGTGACAATCGCGTAATGTCGACCGCCGCGCCCGCATTGAACTGCGGCAGTTGATTCGATCGCGTGATGCCGAGATTGGCTCGAGCTTCTTCGACACGCGCCACCGCATCACGCAAATCGTAGTTCTGTTCGAGCGCGGTCCGAATCAAAGCCTGCAACTGTTCGTCTTTGAAAACTTCGAACCATTGCAAGTCCGCGAGCGATGCCGCCTGCGCCGGCGGCAACGGCTCGGGAGCGCGGAACGCCCGAGGAACCGGCACATCCGGACGCCTGTATTCCGGCCCAACGGCGCAACTGCTCAGCACGACCGCGGCGGCCGTCATCAATATGTATTTCATGTTCGTTCAGTCTCCCTGCACTTCAACCGGGACCAGGTGCGACCGCAACGCTTCGGCTCCGGATATCCGTTCGACCACATAGAAGATCGCGGGGATCAGGAAAATTCCAATCGCGCTAGCGGCGGCCATCCCACCGATTACGGTCGTGCCCATGATTTGGCGCCCCACAGAGCCGGCGCCCGATGCGGTCCACAAAGGAACGCATCCCAGAATGAACGCGAACGACGTCATCAGAATCGGACGCAACCGCAGCCGCGCTCCTTCGAGCGCCGCCTCGGCGAGTCCCATGCCACCTTCGAATTTGTCCTTCGCGAATTCGACGATCAGAATCGCGTTCTTCGCCGCAAGTCCGATGAGCATGACGAGTCCGATCTGTGAGTAGACGTCGTTTTCGATTTGGACCATGTAGGCGGGAAGGTACATTCCCATGACCCAACGCCGCAGCCACAGCACGGCGAACGCGCCGAACAGCGCGACCGGCGTGCTCAACAATACGCTGAACGGCAGCGTCCAGCTTTCATAAAGCGCCGCCAAAATCAGGAACACGAACAGCAGTGAGAAGCAGAAAATCATCCACACCGGCACGCCTTCCGCGGCCTTCTTTTCCTGATACGACATACCCATGTAGTCGTAGCCCATCTCGCTCGGCATGGTTTTTGCGAACGTCTCCTCGAGCGCTGTCATCGCCTGCGCGGAGCTATAGCCTGGCGCCGCGCCTCCGATGATCTGCGCCGAGCGGTAGAGGTTGTAGCGCATCGTGAACTCGGGACCCGGCCGCGACTCGAACCGCGTTAACGCCGAGAGCGGCACCATATCGCCGCGCGAATTGCGCACGTAGAACTGCCCGACGCTTGCGAGATCTTTCCGATAGTCGCCCTCGGCCTCAACGTACACTTGCCACTGGCGGCCGAAGCGGTTGAAGTAATTAACGAACAGTCCACCCATGTAGGCCTGGATCGTGCGATAGACGTCGCTCAACGCCACACCCTGCTTCAAAGCTTTTTCGCGATCGACCTCGAGATACTCTTGCGGAACGCTCGGCAGGAACGTACTGACCAGGCCGGGCGCTATTTCAGGACGTTTCGACGCGGCCGCCATGAACTTCTGCAGATTATCCGCGAGGAAGTTCACGTCCTTGCCGGCGCGGTCCTCGAGCACGAACGTGAATCCTCCCGACGTGCCCACACCAGGAATTGCAGGCGGTGGAAAGCTCAGCGCAAATCCATCCGGCAGCTTCGCGAGTTCACGGTTCACGTGCTGCACGATCTCCTGATACTGCGTCTGACGGCTGCCGCGATCCTTCCAATCGTCCAGCGTGACAAAGAAGAATCCGGTGTAGCTGGTGCTGACGAAACTCAGCAGGCTGAAGCCCGCCACGCGAGTCGTGTACTTCACGCCCGGCGTGTCCATCAGGATTTTCTCGACCTTTGCCGATGCGGCTTCCGTGCGTTCGAGCGACGATGCATTCGGAAGCTGCAAGTGCATGAACATGTATCCTTGGTCCTCACCGGGAAGGAAGCTGGTGGGCACCTTGGTGCTGAGGAACGACGCGCCCAGTCCCGCAACGACGAGCAGCAACAGCGCGATTGCGCTCTTCCGCAACAGGACTCCCGACCACCGCAAGTACCCGTTGGTTCCGCGTTCGAACATCCTGTTGAACCAGCCGAAGAATCTCTGCAACAATCCGCGGCGATGCGTCTTCGGGCGCAATAGCAGCGCCGACAGCGCCGGGCTGAGCGTCAGCGCATTGAACGCCGACAGGATCACCGCGATCGCGATCGTCACCGCGAACTGCTGATAAAGCCGCCCCGTAATTCCGGGGATGAATACCGTCGGAATGAATACTGCCGACAAGACGAGTGCGATGCCGATGACCGGTCCTGAGATCTCCTCCATCGCTTTCAATGCCGCCTGCTTGGGTGTGAGTCCTTCGTCGAGATGGCGCTCGACGGCCTCGACGACCACGATCGCGTCGTCGACGACTAGTCCAATCGCAAGCACCAGCCCGAATAGCGAAAGCGTGTTGATCGAGAATCCAAAAACAGGAAATAGGATAAATGTTCCAATCAAAGACACGGGAACAGCCAGCAGCGGAATCAACGTCGCGCGCCAGCCTTGCAGGAACAGATAAACGACCACCGTCACGAGCGCAATCGCAATGACGATCGTCTGCACGATTTCGCGTATGCCCTCGGTGACCGACTCGGTTGTATCGAGCGAGACGACGTAATCGACGTCCTGAGGGAATCGCGCCTTCGCCTGCTCGAGCACCTTGCGAACTCCTTTCGCCGCGTCGACCGCATTACTTCCGGGAAGTTGATACACCGCGACGATGGCGCCGGGCTTGCCGTTGATGCGGCCAGACAGCGTATAGTCCTGCGCGCCGAGTTCAATCCGCGCTACGTCGCGTACTCGCACGATGCCGCCGTTCGGCAGTTCGCGAATGATGATGTTGCCAAACTCCTCGGGCGTCGTCAGGCGTCCTTGCGCGCGCACCGAATACGTGTATTCCTGGCCTTTCGGCGCCGGCGAGCCTCCCACCTGACCTGCCGGATTCACTGTATTTTGCGTCTGAATCGCTGAGACGATCTCGGTCACCGTGATGCCAAGCTTCGTCAGCTTGTCCGGCTTCACCCACAGGCGCATCGCATATTGACCCGCGCCGAACACCTGCACATTGCCGATCCCCGGGACGCGCGTCAACTGATCGTTCAAATTGATGTACGCGTAATTCGCAAGGAACTTGCCATCGTACGTGCCCTTCGGCGAATACAGTCCCAACACCATCAGCGGCGCGGTGACGGACTTCTGAACTGTGACTCCGAACTTCGTAACGTCCTCAGGAAGCTGCGAAGCCGCCTGCGTCTGCCGCATCTGAGTCAGGATGAGATCGGTGTTCGGATCGCTCTTCACGTCAAAGTTCACGATCATCGTCATCTGCCCATTACCCGCCGCGTTCAGCGAGTACATGTAGTTCAAGTTGTCGACGCCGCTCATCTGCTGCTCGATTGGCGTCGCGACGGATTGTTCGATAGTCTGCGCGTCCGCGCCAACATAGGTCGCGCGGATCTGCACCTCCGGAGGTGCGATCGCCGGAAATTGAGAGATCGGTAGCTGCAGGATCGTCACAACACCAATGATGACCATCAGCAGCGAAATCACCATCGCGACGATCGGCCGGTTAATAAAGAATTTAGACATCAATTCGCTCCCTTCGGACTGACCGGCGCCCCCGGCGCAATCTTGAACAGTCCATCCGCAACGACGCGCTCGCCCGCTTTGAGACCGCTGTCGATCACCCAGTCCGATCCGACGCGATCGCCGACTTTGACCATCGCAAAGCGGATCGTGTTGTTCGGATCGACGACCGCCACAGAATAATTGCCTTGGATTTCATTCACCGCTCGTTGCGGCACAAGCAGCGCCCCCGCGCGATTTCCGATGACAGCGTGCACCTTTGCATATTGACCGGGACGCAGCACGTTGCCCGGATTCGGGAACAGCGCCGTCAATTGGATCGCACCTGTCGCAGGATCCACTTGGCGATCGGCGAACGCGAACCGTCCCTTGGGCCCGTGCACGCTGCCGTCCGCGAGAATCAGCTCGAGTTGCAGGCCATGCATCGACGAGTCGTGACGCGTGAGGCTCAGGTATTCCTGCTCGCTCACCGTAAAGTTTGCTTTGATCGGATCGAGTGTCGAGACCGTCGTCACGGCATTGCTCGTGGGATTAACGAGGTTGCCCACCTGCACCGTCGCCACACCGGCGATTCCATCGATCGGAGACACGAGCTTCGTAAATCCGAGATTCACTTTCGCATTCTCGACAGCAGCCTGCGAGGCCGTGACAGCGGCCTTCGCGGCTTCAATCTGTGCTTGCGCTGTTTCGACTTGTGCCTTCGCGGCGGCTACCTGCGCTTTCTGCGCCTGGTTGTTCTGACGTGCATTGTCGAGATCCTGCTGCGTAATCGCCTGCTGCTGCGCGAGCGGCACGTAGCGGTCTTCGTCCAGTTGAGCCTTGTGCTGATTCGCCTCCGCAGTCGCTAACTGCGCTCGTGCCTGCAGCAGTCCTGACTGGGCCTGCAGTGATTGCGCCTTGGCCTGCGCCAGTTGCGCTTCCGCCTGGTCCGCAGCGGCCTGCAACGGTCGTGAATCGATCTCGAAGAGCAACTGGCCCTTGCGGACGAACGATCCCTCGGCATAATTTTGAGTGAGCAGATTGCCGCTCACCTGCGCCTTCACGGCGGCGTTCACGAGGCCGTCGAGTGTGCCGATCCATTCGCGTTCGATGGGCAAATCTTTTTGCTGCACGATCGCGACAATCACTTCCGGAGGACGCGGCGCGCTTGCGGCCGTAGCCTTCGATGCGCATCCCGCGAGACTCATTGATGCCGCGCCCGCCAATATCGCGGCCGCCAGTAAACTCACTTGATTCTTAATGTTTTTGCTCATTTCTGTCCCTCGCGCTTTGAAACGTGCGGCTGTCCGCAACGGCTGGTCAGAGGTCCAACGAACCGCCGCAGCGGACGTTCTCCTCTGGTTTTCAGGTTCTCGATCAGATGCCTGGTATCGACGCCGACGGCGACAAATTCCGCGCCGGCTGATCTCATCTCCGACAGCAGCGTCTCGCCACGTTCATCGATGAAGGTGACATCGCTGAGATCGACTATCATTTGCTGGGTCGCGGACGCGCTCCGATGGTATTCCCAACATCCGCGCAGTTCCGCGACCCAGGGTCCTGTCAGTTGTCCGCACAGCGTCCACCGCTGTTCTGTTTCTGTTTGAGCGTGTGTGATCCGCAACATGCGTGACTTTGCTTCTCCGATGCATCTATCGCATGCGTTGTGCCAAGTGCGTCAACACGACGCATTTGCTGATTTCATGGGGGAAAGTGGACTTTTGGAGAGTGGAGGTCTGCAAGTGCCGATGACGGAAACGCGGCTCATTGCCGGTATTTCGGCAGATGCCTCAGATGCCGGTGCGGGAAATGCGGATGGCGAGTTTCTGCATGCGCGATTGCAACGTTGAGCGTTTCATCCCGAGTCGCGCAGCCGCGCCATTCGGGCCGGCAACGGTCCAATTCGCTTGTTCAAGAGCCGCGAGAATCTGCTTGCGTTCGGTCTCATCGAGCTCGGCTCGCATATTGTGAGAAACGCTCGGCGGCTCAGTTGCACGAACCTGCGTCGCCGGCCTCGGAGCGCCCGTGCGCGCCTGCAATTCCTCGCCGGACACCTGTAAAACCGGGCCTGCGGTAAGAATCACGGCCCGTTCGATGATGTTCTGCAACTCGCGTATATTGCCGGGCCAAGGATAGCGGACCAGCGTCGACATCGTATCGGAGGGAATCGTGTCGATCGCCTTGCCGATGCGCCGGCTGTACTGTTGCACGAAGTGCCGCACCAGCAGCGGGATGTCCTCAGGACGTTCGCGCAACGCCGGCACGCGCACTGGGAAGACGTTCAACCGGTAGTACAAATCGGAGCGGAACTTCTGCTCCGCAACCAATTCGTCAAGGTTCCGATTCGTCGCCGCGATCAGCCGCGCGTCGGTGCGCAAAGTCCTCGTAGAACCGAGACGCTCGAATTCACGCTCCTGTAATACACGCAACAGTTTCGGCTGCAACTCGAGCGGGACTTCACCGATTTCATCGAGAAACATTGTGCCGCGATGCGCCAGTTCGAAGCGGCCGACGCGCTGCGAAATGGCTCCGGTGAAGGCGCCACGCTCGTGCCCGAACAATTCGCTCTCGAGCAAACCAGTCGGAATGGCCGCGCAATTCAACTTGACGAAGCTGCTCGACTGACGGCTGCTCAGGTTGTGCAGGGCGCGTGCGATCAGTTCCTTACCAGTGCCGGTTTCACCGTAAATCAGCACCGTCGAATCGGTAGGCGCCACCGTCTCGACCTGCTCGAGCACGCGGCGCAACGCCTCGCTCTTGCCAACAATTTCTTCAAATTTCAGTTCGCTGCGGATCTCGTCCTCGAGATACAACTTCTCGAGCGTCAGTTTATTCTTGAGGTCCGACACCTCGCCGAACGCCCAGGCGTTTTCAATCGCGATCGCGACCTGGCGCCCGATCTGCCCGAGAAACGTGAGATCCTCGTGCGAAAACGCATGCTCGTGCATGCTGCCGAGACTGAGCACGCCAGTCACACCGCCCCGTCCCATCAGCGGAACGTGCGCCAGGGCCTTGAGCTCAAAGCCGTGCAGCGCGGCCTCTCTGGCGATCTCTTCCTTATCGAGGATCACCGCCTCGCCCGATAGAAACACGCGCAAAGCGCTCGCCTTTTCGTCGGCCGGAGGTTCGAACCCCTCTTCGATAATTCCCGGATTCTCAGGGAAGTCGAGCGCGTAGAGCCGCAGCTTCTTATCTTCCGGACTCGGCAGGTCGATCCCCACGCCATCGCATTGCATCACTCGTCGGATGTTCGCGGAGATCTCACGTAGCACGTCGCGCAGGTTGAGATTCGAGACCACCCGATTCGTCAGATCAAGCAGCAATTCCAGCCGCTCATGCGCGCGGCGCGACGCTTGAAAATTGATGGCGTCGTCCATCGCAACGGCAATCTGGTTCGCGACCAGCGAGCAAAATCGGATCTCCTCGCGCGAGTACGCATCGCGGTGAACGCTCGCGATCACGAGGCTGCCAAGCTGCCTGTGCGCCGTCGTCAAAGGGAACGCGCAGACGGACTGCAAGCCCGCCCGCTGCATCAGTCCGGTCGACGCGGGGAAGCGGTTGGCGTCATCGAGAGTATCGAGGACCACAACCTCCTGATGCCGGTAGACCCAACTCGCGATGGTTCCTTCGTTGTCGATCTCCGGCGGCACATGATCGGGTTTGCGGCAGCCGGGGCACATGTGCCACGCGACTTTGTTCGACCGTTCGTCATATTGCGCAATCGCGTCGAACCGAAGCACTTGTCCGAGTTCGTGGACGAGCATTCCGAACAGTTCGTGAGGTTCTTTGTGAGCACGCACTAATGCTGCGATACGGATGAGGGACTCATATCGCGCGGCGGTGTTTTGATCTGAATCCGTCTCAAAGACGGGCGGGCTCAACAGCACTCACATACACCTCAGGTATTTTTGGATGCCGAAGGTGTGAGGACGGATTCAAGGAACGTCGCGGAACAAGAAAACGCGGCCGCCCATCAAAGGCAAGCCGCGTTTTTTGACCCCATTACCTAACAAACCGCTAGCTACAACCGCTCGTCCCACCACAGTTCTCGCACTTGTAGCAACTCCCATTCGGTACCATCAGCGAGCCGCATTCTGAACACACCACTGACTCCGCCGTGCGCTTCTCGAACTCGAGCGATTGCTGCGGCTCGGGCTCAGTCTTGCGCAACTTTCCGGAGTCACCTGCTTCCGACGTGATCGCGTAATCCGGCCCAAGGAACCGGTTGCCCAGCCATCGGAAGATGTAATCCATCACCGATTTCGCGTACGGGATCGTCTGATTCCCCGTCCACCCGCTCGGCTCGAACCGAACGTGCGCGAACTTGTCAACGAAGAACTTCAACGGCACGCCGTATTGCAATCCATACGACACCGATGTCGCAAAGCTGTCCATCAACCCCGAGATCGTCGAGCCTTCTTTCGCCATCGTGATGAACAACTCGCCAGGAGTTCCGTCCTCATACAGTCCAACCGTGAAGTAGCCCTCATGGCCGCCAATGGAGAACTTGTGAGTGATCGAATTGCGCTCATCCGGAAGCTTACGGCGGACCGGGCGATACACGATCTTCTCGGTCACCACTTGCACCGGCGCTGGCGCAGCCACAGAGGACTTGCCACCTTCCTTCGCGCCCTTCGATGTGCCGCTCGACAACGGCTGCACACGCTTCGAGCCATCGCGATAAATCGCGACTGCCTTCAGCCCGAGCTTCCAGCTTTCGAGATACGCGTCGACAACGTCGTCGACCGTGCACTCTTCCGGCATGTTGATCGTCTTCGAGATGGCGCCACAGATGAACGGCTGCACCGCCGCCATCATACGCACGTGGCCCATATAGTGGATCGAACGCAGACCGTTCTGCGGCTTGAAGCTGCAATCGAACACGGGCAGGTGCTCGGGCTTCAATCCCGGAGCGCCCTCAATCGTTCCAGTCGAGTCGATATGCGCAACGATCCGATTAGCCTGCTCAGCCGAGTAGCCGACCTTAATCAGCGCGGCAGGCACAGTGTTATTGACGATCTTGATCACACCGCCGCCGACCAGCTTCTTGTATTTCACCAGCGCCAGATCGGGCTCGATGCCGGTCGTGTCGCAATCCATCATGAAGCCGATCGTGCCTGTCGGAGCGATTACCGTCGTCTGCGCATTCCGATATCCGGCGCGCTTGCCGAGTTCGTAAGCGTTGATCCAGCACTCTTCGGCGGCGCGATACATCGCAGGAGGAACGCGCTTCGAATCGATGCCTTTCACGGAATCGCGATGCATGCGGATCACTTCGAGGAAACATTCCTCGTTGATCGCGTAACCGGGGCATGGACCGGTCGCTTCCGACGCGATCCGGGCGCTCGTCAAATAGGACTGACCGCACATAATCGCCGTGATCGCCGCTGCCCAATCACGACCTTGCGGGCTGTCGTAGGGAATACCCATCGACATCAGGAGAGCGCCCAGATTTGCAAAGCCAAGGCCCAGAGGGCGGAAATCATGGGAATTTTGTGCAATTTTCTCGGTCGGGTATGCCGCATTATCGACCAGGATCTCCTGGGCGAGAATCATCGTGTCGACAGCGTGACGGAACGCGTCCACATCGAACTGGCCGTTCGGACCAACGAACTTCATCAAATTCAACGACGACAGGTTGCACGCCGAATCGTCGAGGAACATGTATTCCGAGCAGGGATTCGACGCGTTGATCCGCGCGGTATTCTTCGACGTATGCCACTTGTTGATCGTGGTGTCGAACTGCATCCCGGGGTCGCCGCACTGCCACGTTGCTTCCGAAATCTCGCGCAGCAATTCCTTCGCCTTATAACGCTTCACCGGCTGGCCCGAGCCCACCGAACGCGTCCACCAATCGGCATCATCGACGACAGCCTTCATGAAATCGTCGGTCGCGCGGACGGAATTGTTGGCGTTCTGGAAGAAGATCGAACCGTACGCATCGCCGTCGAGCGAGGAGTCGTACCCGGCGTCGATCAGCGTGTGCGCCTTCTTCTCTTCCTTCGCCTTGCACCACACGAATTTCTCGATGTCCGGATGCTCGGCGTTGAGGATGACCATCTTCGCCGCGCGGCGAGTCTTGCCGCCGCTCTTGATGACACCCGCGAAGGCGTCGAAGCCCTTCATGAAGCTCAACGGGCCGGACGCCTTGCCGCCGCCCGACAACATGCCGTCCTCTTCGCGCAGCGTCGACAGATTCGTCCCCGTGCCCGAGCCCCATTTGAAGAGCATGCCTTCGGTCTTCGCAAGGTCGAGAATCGACTCGAGCGTGTCGCCTACAGAATTGATGAAGCACGCCGAGCACTGCGGCTTCGTATCCTGCCGGCCGAGCTTCCGAATCGCATCGCTATCGGAATCGTAATACCAGCCATATCCGCGCGCCTCGCTGACGCCTACGTTGAACCACACGGGCGAATTGAAGCAGGCCTTCTGCGTCAACATCAGATGAGCAAGCTCATTGCGGAAATTCTCGGCGTCCTCGGGCGTCTTGAAGTACCTTTGATCGCGTCCCCAATTCGCGATGGTATCGACAACTCGATGAACCAATTGACCGACCGAGCGTTCCCGATCCGGGGAACCGACCTTGCCGTGGAAGTACTTGCTGACGACGATGTTGGTGGCGGTCTGTGACCAGTCCTCGGGTACTTCGACGTCGCGCTGTTCGAAGATCACCGCGCCCTTATCGTTTCCGATACCGGCGGTGCGGACTTCCCAGCGCACCTCATCAAAAGGAGTCTTCCCCGGCTCAAGCTTAGCCGTGAAATGGCGGGGGAACGACACCCCCTGACGCTTATCGATGGGGAGGCTCTTACGCAGCTCCCTAATTTTCATACCTAAGTCAACGCCGAGCTGACCCATATTGATTGTACTCCTGTCGGGGGAAGGTGTTTGGCGGTTCAGTCCACGCTAATCCGCTTGTTGGCTATCATGCCCCAATAT
>DASXZC010000372.1:0-15534 GCA_036502165.1 Bryobacteraceae bacterium | reverse complement strand
GCTCGACGAAGGCCGCCGCCGCAAAGAGAGAGGCGAAGATGTCATCGTCGCCGGAGCCCAACTCGATCCCTCAATCGAAATCGCCCAGATTCTCGAGCGTCTCGAAATCATTCCGGAACTCATCGTCGATGGCATGCGCGTCCTCGACGTGCCACGGATCCTGCGCCGCAAGCCGGGCGTCTGCCTGATCGACGGTCTCGCTCACGACAATCCGCCGGCGTGGCCGCGCAGCAAGCGTTGGGAGGATGTCGAGTTGCTGATCGAGTCTGGCATCTCGGTGATCACCTCGCTCAACCTGCAGCACGTCGAAGAGAAAAGCGTCGAAGTCGGAACCATCCGGGGAAAAAAGTCGGCCTCGACTGTCCCCGAAGCATTCATCAAACGCGCCGACGAAATCATCATCGTCGACGCTCCACCTGAATATTGCCTCGAACACGGCCACGATCCCAATCGCTTCCTGAATCCGAAGCTGACGCCCGAACAACAACTGTCCGCACTGCGCGAGATCGCTCTTCTGCTCGCCGCCGATGTGGTCGACCATCAGCTCGCCGAATATCTGAAGACCAACGGAATCGTCCAGAACTACGGCTCGCAGGAGCGCGTCATGGTCTGCATCACACCTCGCACCAACGCGAGCGTCATGATCCGCCGTGGACGCCGTCAGGCCGACCGCTTCCACGGCGATCTGTTCGTCGCCTATGTCGAACAGCCGCACCTGCGGCCAGCGGATCAGCAATCGCTCGATCAGCATCTCGCCATCGCAAAAGAAGTCGGCGCCCACGTCGAGATCCTGTCGGGCGAAGATCCCATCGCGACCTTACTCGACTTCGCCCGTTCGAAACGCATCACGCAAATCTTCGTTGGCCACACGAAACGGAAAGGCTTGTGGCATCGAATCTTCGGAACGCCCCTCGAGCGAGTGATCTTTGAAGCGGACGGCATCGACGTCCGGGTATTTCCACACCCATGACTGGACATTTGAAAGTCTTCCTCGGCTACGCGGCCGGCGTCGGCAAGACGTACCAGATGCTCGACGAAGCGCAACAATTGTCGAGGCGCGGTGTCGATGTCGTGATCGGCTACTTCGAGCCGCACGCCCGCAAGGACACCATCGCCAAAACCGAAGGACTCGAGACCATTCCGCGCAAAAAGGTCGAATATCGCGGCGCGATGTTTGAGGAAATGGATTCCGCAGCGATCCTCGCCCGTCATCCGCAAGTCTGCGTAGTCGACGAATTTCCCCACACCAACGTCCCCGGATCCGATCGCGTCAAACGTTGGGAGGACGTCCTCGCTCTGCTCGACGCCGGCATCGACGTCCTGACGACAATGAACATCCAGCACCTCGAAAGCCTCAACGATCAGGTCTATGGCTTCACCGGCGTTCAGGTTCGCGAAACAATTCCGGATTGGGTCATGAAGCAGGCGAGCGAAATCGTCATGGTCGATCTGACGCCCCGCGCTCTATTGAATCGTCTCGACCGCGGAGTCGTCTACGCCCCCGACAAAGCGGAAGCCGCAGCGCGCAACTTCTTCAAAGAATCGACGCTCGCGGCGTTGCGCGAGCTCGCCCTCCGCCAGACCGCCCACGAAGTCGAAGTTCGTAACGACGATCCGTTAGTCGCGAAAGAGCGGATTCTCATCCACGTCACCTCCGCCCCGTCAACCGCCGCGCTGATCCGCAGAGGACGCCGCGTCGCCGATTACCTGCAATCGGAGTGCTTCGCAGTCGTCGTCAGGAACAACAACGACGATCGCGAAGCCATCGAGCGCCATTTAAACTTCGCGCGGAATCTGCACATCGAAACGCGCGTCCTCGAGGGTGAGGACGAAGCCGCGACCCTCGTCGATTTCGCACGGCGCAATGGCATCGTGCAGCTTCTGATCGGACGTCCGCCGAAGACCTTCGCTCCGCTCGCCATCGCACGCCGCCATCAACTCGTCCTCCGCATCATCGGACTCGCGCACGACATGCAAGTGACGGTCGTCGCGGAGCGCAGAGAGCCGGCATCGTCGTGAAGAAAATCTCAGCCGCGATCGTTCACGGCAGGCAGCCCCGGCAATCCGCGAGCCTTGCGGACCGCGCGCAGCACCGCTTCGACCACGGCTTCCGCAGCCAGTGCTCCGACCGCTCCGTGATTCGCTTTGACCGCGCTCGTCCCGGTGGACACTGCAAAAATCGTGTCGCCATCACTGGGCGTATGAACCGGATTGATCGCCCTCGCCAGTCCGTCGTGGGCCATCTGCGCGATCTTCGTCATCTGCGTCTTATCGAACGCAGCGTTGGTCGCGACAACTCCGATGGTCGTGTTGCGGCCCGTGGGAAGTTCGACCTGTTCGCCCGCCCGCAAAGCGGCAGCCGTGTCGCGAAACCCGCTGCCCGATAGGTTGCGCGCTCCCGCGACGATCTTGCCCGTCTTCGGATCGATCACATCGCCGACAGCGTTCACCGCAATCAAAGCGCCCACGACGATCCCCGTTTTGCCGGCTCGTATACTCGCCGTCCCGATGCCGGATTTCATGGCCGATTGCATCCCGAACATCTTGCCGATCGTCGCTCCGGCTCCTGCGCCGGCGCAGCCTTCCTCTACGTGATCGCTCGATGCGCGAAGGCACGCCTGGTACGCCGTCTCAGCGGTCGGACGGATCTTCCAATCGCCTCCGACTCCGAGATCGAAGAGGATCGCGGCCGGTATGATTGGCACAAACATCTCGGGTCCCACTTTGAATCCGAGCCCGCGTTCCTCGAGATATTTCACAACGCCCGCGACCGCATCGAGCCCATAGGCGCTGCCCCCCGACAGCAGGATCGCCTGCACCTGTTGAACCGTATTGACGGGGCTCAGCAAGTCGGTCTCCCGCGTCCCCGGCGCCGCCCCGCGAACGTCGACTCCGGCCGTCGCGCCTTTGCCGAACAGCAGCACAGTGCATCCAGTCGGACGCCGCTTCTCAACTGCCTGGCCAACACTGATGCCTTCGACATCGGTGATCGAGCCTTCGCCGGAAAGGCCCGCGGCGGTCGCCATCCCAGCAGCGGCAGTCAACGCGCCCAGCAGAGTCTTGCGTCTGGTCATCAATGGTTCGCTCCCAACAATCGCATGGTAGCCAGAGCCATCGCTTTGGCGCTGGCGATCAGATGATCGATCCGGCAATATTCGTCCGGCTGATGCGACAGATGTAGGATTCCGGGGCCGTAAGCGATGCATTGTTCAACCAGTCCTTTGCGCATAACATGTTTCTGATCGTAAGTTCCAGGACTCGCGATCAACGGGGGCTTGGCATCGAGCACGCTCGACACAGCACCTGACATGGTTTCGACGAGTGTGGAAGTTGACGAGGTTTCAACCGGTTCGACAATCATGAGATCTTTAATACGGTAATGGAACTGCGGATCGTCGAGACGCATCCGTTCGAGGATCGATTGGATCTCTCCGCGAACCTCGGCGAACGGCTCTTCGAGAATAAACCTTCGGTCGAATACCGCACTGCACCGATCCGCGACACAAGGCGTCTGAATCCCGGAGACCTGACCGCCATGGATACCATTAATATTGAGGCTCGGCCGCCGCGCGCCCGGAGGCTCGACCGGCATCGACGTCAACCGCGACGCCAGCAGCGGACGCAGTTCGCTTTCGAGCCTGCCGATGAACCGCGCCATTCCATCAATCGCATTGACGCCTAGGAACGGCATGCTGCCATGCGCGATGCGGCCTTCGACAGTAACCTCGAACCAGTACACGCCGCGATGTCCGATACAAACGCGATCGACGTTCAAAGGCTCCGTGATGATGACGTAGTCGGTACGGTCGCGATGAATGTAGCCGCGCTCAGCGAGATACGCGACGCCCGCGAATCCGCCGCTTTCCTCATCGACCGTGCCGCTCTGCTCGACCGTGCCTGAGAGCCGCACGCCCTCGCGCCGTATCGCCTCAACGGCGAAGATCGACGCCGCGATGCCGGCCTTCTGATCAGTCGTGCCGCGTCCATAAATCCGTCCGTCGCGGATCGCTCCAGCGAACGGATCAACTGTCCATCCTTCACCGACCGGCACGACGTCGATGTGTCCATTGAAGTGCAACAGCGGCCGGCGCTCGCCCGCCAGCCTTCCGATCACGTTCACACGAGGATGCTCCGCCGTATGCTCCCGCATGCCTTCGGCCGCGAGGTATTCGACCTCGTAGCCGCACTCGCGCAACTGCCGCCCAATACGCTCAGCGCACGGCACGTAGTTTTCGCCAGGAGGATTGACCGTGGGAATCGCGACAATCTCGCGGAGGAACTCCACCATCTCGTCCGCGAGGGAATCGATCTGGCTTACAACTCGATCTTCGTCAGGGCTTCGGGTCACTTGTGCAGGCGCTGCGTCCAAAGTATCAGCACTCCGGCCAGAGGGCAAACCGCGCCCACGAGGCAGATCGGTTTGAATCCGAATTGATCAACAACGTGGCCGATCTCAGGCGAGATCGCGAACTGCATCAGTCCGTACATGCACGTCAAAATCGCGATCGCGAATCCGGCGCGCTCCGGTCCATATAGATCGAGCGGCATCGCGTACACATTGACGCTGATCGCAAGCGTGAAGAAGAAACTCAGGCCAATCGCGACCGTCGCAATCGCCGTCGACGGCGCATACGGCACGGCCGCCGTTAACAACAAAACGACCGACGCGGCAAGGCACACGCGGAAGCGCGCGCTCTGCACGCCCCAACGCGGCGCGTAGCGGTAAGCGGCCCACGCTCCAGCGACTCCGCCGAGTGTGGCGAAGATCGGAGGGATCCACGCGAATCCGAGATTCGCTTGCGCTTCCGTCAATCTGCGCTCACGCACCAGATAGGCGGTTGTCCAATTCGTCCACAGGCTGTAGAGCGGCATCGTCAGCAAAATCGATCCCGCGAGTGCCCACAATTTCGGATCGCCAAGCACAGTCCACGGTGCGCTACCCGCTGCCTGCTGCGCGGCCGGCGCCGGACGCAAGTCGACGCGCCGCGACATCCAAATCCACAACGGAATCCAAAGCCATCCGAGCGGCCCGGCGATCCAGAACGTGCTCTGCCACCCGAAGTGCGGTGCCGCCCACCCGGCAAGCAGAGTCGCCCCTACACTGCCAATGGTCAATCCGAATTGGTTCACTGCGGTCCCTATGCTGCGCTCCCGCGGAGGCAACAGGAACGCGTACGCCTTATTCGACGCCGGAATCGCCGCGGACTCCGCGAAGCCCAGCACTCCGCGCCAGATCAGCAGAGTTTCGAAACTGCCCGCGTAGCCGGTCATGATGCTTGCGAGCGACCACAGCCCAATTGCCAGCGTCGCAACCAGCGTCAAGCCGAAGCGGTCGAGCATCCACCCCATCACCGGAGCGCTCAATCCATAGATGATCGAAAACGACGCGACCAGCTCGCCATATTGCGCATTGTCGATTCCAAACTGCCCGCGGACCGAGGGCTGCACGGCAGCCAACAGATTCCGGTCGAGCGCATTCAACATCACGCTGATGGAAAATACAGCGACCGCAAACCATCGAAGATTCTTCTGCACCGCGCCCAGGATACCAACCCAAAAGTCTTCACCGGATTGAAACAACTATTCCGCGCCTTTTTCTCGAGGCGCTGCTAAGATGTTCCAGATGGAGCCGAGCCCAGTGCCACCAAGATCCGCGGACCCCGCTTGGGAAGCAGTCGCGAAGGACCCTGAATTTCGGGCGCTGCTCGCGGCGAAGACGCGATTCATCGTGCCGGCGACGGTCTTCTTCATCGTTTATTATTTCGCCCTGCCGGTCTCGGTCGGATATTTCAAGGACTTCATGAGCACTCCAGTAATCGGGCTCGTGAACCTCGCGTATCTGTTCGCGCTGTCGCAATTCTTCATGGCGTGGATCATCGCGGCCCTATATATGCGGGCGGCAAATCGTTTCGACAAGATGGCCGAGCGGTTGAGGAAATCATGTCAACGCCCCTGATCATGTTTCTCGGCTTCATCGCCGTCACTCTCGTCATCACGTATTGGGCAGCGCGACGGTCTTCGGGGGCCACCGCCTTTTACGCCGCCGGACGCCGCATCACAGGATGGCAGAACGGCATCGCAGTGGCGGGCGACTATATGTCAGCCGCGTCGTTCCTGGGCATCGCGGGCATCATCGCGTTCCAGGGCTACGACGGATTTCTGTATTCCGTCGGATGGCTGGTCGCCTACCTGACGGTGCTGTTGATTGTCGCCGAGCCACTGCGCAACGCGGGCAAATATACGATGGCCGATGTGCTTGCCTACCGCTTGCGTCCGCGTCCGGTGCGGGCCATGGCGGCGGTCAGCACGCTGGTCGTCAGCACACTTTACATGATCGCCCAGATGGTCGGCGCGGGGACGCTGGTCGCTCTCTTGCTCAAAGGCTCGGGTATCACTTACAACTCGGCGGTCGTGATTGTCGGAGTCCTCATGGTCGCCTACGTCGTCATCGGTGGAATGCTGGCGACGACGTGGGTACAGATCGTCAAGGCGATCCTCTTGATTGCCGGAACGATTCTGCTCAGCCTGCTCGTGATGGCGCATTTCCACTTCAGCCTCGGCGAATTCTTCACCGCAATCACGCAGGTCAAGGATGGCGGCAAGGTCGTCAACTTCCTGACGCCGGGCCTCCGCTACAAGCCGCCGTACGGACAGATCGATCTGATCTCGCTCGGCCTCGCGTTGATTTTCGGAACCGCGGGATTGCCGCACATTCTGGTGCGATTCTACACGGTGCCCGATGCGAAAACGGCCCGCATTAGCGTCGTGTGGGCGATGGTCATCATCGGAGTGTTCTACATCATGACGACGTTCCTCGGCTTCGGCGCTGCGACGATCCTTGGCAAATCGTTCATCGCGGCAAATGGAGGAACGAACATGAGCGCTCCTCTACTGGCGCAGAATCTCGGCGGCGACATCTTCTTCGCATTCATCTCGGCGATCGCCTTTGCGACCATTCTCGCCGTCGTCGCCGGGTTGACGATCAGCGCGTCCACCTCCTTCGCTCACGACGTCTATGAGAACGTCATTCATCACGGCGAGCCGCAGGCCCAGGAAAAGAGCGTATTCGTAGCGCGCGTGACGGCCTTCGTCGTGGGCGCGGTGGCGATTCTGATTGCCATCGTGCTCGGTCCCACGTTCAACGTGGCGTTCCTGGTGGCGCTGGCGTTCGCGGTGGCCGCGTCGGCAAATCTGCCCGTGATTCTCTTTTCGATCTTCTGGAAGCGGTTCACCACCGAAGGCGCCGTTTGGGGATTGGCCTCCGGCCTGTTGAGTTCGCTCGCGCTGATCATCCTCAGCCCGAGTATCATGGGTGTGGACGGCCCGAACGTCGCAGCCGCGGCTCGTCATCTGATCCAGTCGCCGCCGGTTTTCCCATTGGAGAATCCCGGTATTCTAAGCATCCCGATCGGCTTCCTCGGAGCATTCATCGGGACGATGATCAGCCGCGCCGACGACAACTCGGAGGCCAGGTTCACGGAATTGGAGGTTCGCGCGAACACGGGACTGGGCGCGGAGCAGGCGGCTTCGCACTAAGAGCATTTGCCGGGCGCGCGCGAACGGGGTCAGCCCGAAAGGAACAGTTTCTCGATCATGTCATCGGAAGGTCAAGGTCAAAGCATCCAGTCGGTCCTGCAGGAGGATCGCGTCTTCGCTCCCTCGCCCGAATTTTCTGCGCACGCTCACATCAAGAGCATGGAGCAGTATCACGCGCTCTACAAGGAAGCCCTGGACGATCCGGAAAAATTCTGGGGTGGGATCGCGAGCGAGTTGCATTGGTTCAAAAAATGGGACAAGGTGCTCGACTGGAATTGCCCGAACGCCAAATGGTTCACGGGCGGCGAGCTGAATATTTCCTACAACTGTCTCGACCGGCACGTCCATTCGCATCGCCGCAATAAGGCCGCCATTATTTGGGAAGGCGAACCCGGCGAAGTCGTGACGCTCACCTATCAGCAACTGCTGATCGAAGTTTCAAAGTGCGCGAACGTCCTGAAGTCGCTGGGCGTTAAGAAGGGCGACCGAGTCGCAGTCTACATGGGGATGTGCCCCGCTCTCGCGATCGCTGTGCTGGCCTGCGCGCGCCTCGGCGCTCCGCACACCGTGATTTTCGGCGGATTTTCCTCGAACGCGCTCGTCGATCGCATCACCGATTCCCAGGCGTCCTGCGTCATCACTCAAGACGGATCCTTCCGCCGCGGCGCCGAAGTGCACCTGAAGCCGGCCGTCGACGAGGCACTGAAATCGTGCCCGTCGGTGAAGAATGTGCTCGTGTACAAACGCACCGGCAGCGCGAACGAAATGGTGGAAGGGCGCGATCATTGGTGGCACGAACAGATGGCCACCGCGTCCGACGACTGCCCCGCGGAGCCTGTCGAGTCCGAGCATCCGCTCTATTTGCTCTACACCTCCGGCACGACCGGCAAGCCGAAGGGGATCCTTCACACGACCGGCGGATATTCGGTCGGTACATACATTACTTCCAAATGGGTGTTCGATCTGCACGATGACGACGTCTATTGGTGCACTGCCGATATCGGATGGGTCACCGGTCATTCCTACACCGTCTACGGTCCGCTGCAAAACGGAGCGACGACGCTCATGTACGAAGGCGGCCCCACCTATCCGAACCCGGACCGCTTCTGGTCCATCATCGACCGTCACAAGGTCAACATCTTCTACACCGCGCCGACCGCGATCCGCGCCTTGATGCGCCTTGGAAACGAGTGGCCGGAGAAGCATTCGATGAAGAGCCTGCGCCTGCTCGGCTCCGTTGGCGAGCCTATCAATCCGGAAGCCTGGATGTGGTATCGCGAGCAGATCGGGCACAATCGCTGCCCCATCGTCGATACCTGGTGGCAGACCGAAACCGGCATGATCATGATGTCGCCCCTACCCGGTGCGACTCCCACGAAACCCGGATCGGCGACTCTGCCTCTGCCCGGCGTCGTTCCACAAGTCGTCGACAAGGATGGCGCGCCGGTCGCGAAAGGCTCCGGCGGATTTCTCATCTTGAAGCAGCCGTGGCCGTCCATGCTGCGCACGATTTATCGCGATCCCGAGCGATTTGAAAAGCAATATTGGTCGCAGATTCCGGGAAATTATTTCACCGGCGACGGCGCGCGGCAGGATGCCGACGGATATTACTGGGTGATGGGCCGCATCGACGATGTCATCAATGTTTCCGGCCATCGCTTGAGCACGATGGAAGTGGAATCCGCCCTGGTGGCGCATACCAAAGTGGCGGAGGCCGCAGTGGTGGCGCGTCCTGATGAGATCAAGGGGCAGGCGATTGTGGCATTCGTAACGCTGCAGGCCGGACTCGAGCAGTCCGACGCGTTAAAGAACGAACTGCGCGCCTGGGTCGGCAAGGAAATCGGATCCCTCGCCAAGCCGGACGACATCCATTTCAGCGACGCCTTGCCGAAGACGCGCAGCGGAAAGATCATGCGGCGTCTACTGCGCGATGTCGCGAGCGGCAGTGAAGTGAAAGGCGATACGACTACGCTCGAGGATATTTCGGTGCTCGCGAAATTACGCACTGACGAGGATTAGGTTCCAAGGCGGCCGGACGAAGAGAGCAGCTATTACGCCGCCACCATCGCCCGGCCGATTGATCGCGCGGTTCGACGTGCACGCGTGAGCCGCACTCTTACTGCGCCCTCCGAAGCGCCTATACGCCGGGCCATCTCTTTCGTCGTGAAGCCGTTCAACTGGTGAATCAGCAACAGACGGTCTGAAGGCCCGCAGGCATTCAGTACAGTAGCCAAGTCAATAGCCGCCAAATCCATCTTGCGTCCGCCGGCCATGTCGAGCAGCGGTTCCATCCGCCGATCATGCCGCAAAGCCCGGCGATATAAATTCAATGCGATCGAGTTAACCCAGGTTCGGAGTTGTTCCGGCTTACGGAGCTGACTGACACGCTCCCAGCCTCGGGTCCATGCTGCCTGCGCCACTTCTTCCGCGGCATCCCCGGGGACGCCTTTCGCAACCAGAAACTTTATGGTGAGACTGAAGCCGTTTTGGTAGGCTCCGCCGTATTCAAATCTCGTAATCACGAGCGCCATCTTGCAATCCCGTTGCCAAGCCGGATGGCGGCGAGGGCGGTTCGTCAGGATCGCTTCGAAGAAGGAGGTGGCGGGACGTCGGCACCCGCTTCCCGGGCCTCGCTGAGACCGATCGCGACGGCCTGTTTCCGCTTCGTTACTTTCTGTCCACTGCTCGATTTCAACGTGCCCTCTTTGAACTCGTGCATGACCTTCGAGACCTTAGCTTTCCCTGCTGTTTTCTTGGCCATAGCGCACCTCTTCCTATGTAGATCCTTAATCTCGCCGACTGTTACAGCCATCCTGCTGAACCGGCCCAAGTAAGAATTGCCGACTGCCGGATTTCGATCCAAACGTATTTTCCTGGTACCCCTCCGGAGCCCGAGTTCCGCGGCCGCCCTCAATAAAACTTCACGAATTATGAGGGATCACGAGGACAATGGCGTCCCCTATGACATGCGCCGGCGCCGCTGCGGCGACCGTTTCGTAAGTTCCCACCAGGAATGCATATTCGGCAGGCGTGTGGATTTAGAATGCTTGGCAACGGACGTGCAAGATGCTGTCGCAAGCGAGCCCCAATCGCCCAACAGGAGAAAAAAATTAAATGTTAAAGCCAGCCTTTATCGCAACAATCGTACTTGGCGCCACCGCTGTAGCGGGAGCCCTCATGGTCCAATTCGACGGCAAGAACGTTCGCCCGCAAACGTCCTATGCCGCGATGTGCTGCGGTGATCCGCCGCCGTGCCCGCCGCTCTGCCCGCCGATGATGCCGCCGATGGGGCCGCCGCCTCCTCCTCCGGCCAACGTGAACTGACCAAAATCATCGCTTTTCCTTGCGAATCCAGGACCCCGCCCGACCGCAAAATTTCACCGCTCGTGACGTTGACTTCAGCGTCTGAGTCAAGCAAACTGTAAGCACAGATGTATCTTTACCTGTGGTACTTCGGCGTTGTCCTGAAGTTCATCGTGAGTGGAAGGCTCATCATCCGGGAATGGCTGGGGAGGCTCCCCTGCTTCTCGGCCTTCGTCTTCATCTGCACGATGAAGAGTATCTTTTTGATTCCCGCGTACGGCTCAGCCCTGTACGGCAGCATCGTGCAATATCTTTCGCCGTGGATCACCTGCCTGCAGGTGGCGGCCTCGGTCGAAGCCTTCGTCCTGTTTTCAGGATGGGTGCCCAGGCTGCGCAGAGCCGGATTCCTCATGATGGGCGTGTGCGCGATCGTCGCGACAGGACTCGTGAAATGGACCACGCCCGAGAACAAGGCGAACGTGGCCATCGCTGCCACCGCCGCCCTCGAGCGCGGCTTCGGATTCGGAATCGCCATTTTCCTGCTGCTTGCGGTGTGTTTCTACCGGTTCCTCGATCAGGGGCAGCCGCGGGCAGCGTATCTGCATGCCTGCTGCCTCGCCTTCTTATCTGTCACCAACGCGATCGGCTGGCAGATGATCCAACAGGGAATGAGCCTCGTCTATCCGACCTGGGTGATGGTGCTCGGCGGTGTGTTCGCCTTCGCGGGTTGGCTGCTGATCGTCAAGGAAGTTCCGCACGCCTGGAGCTTCTCGGTTTCGAGAACGCGGATCAGGGACACGCGCGAACTCGATCGCGCAGTCGCGCAGCGATAGCCTTCATCCCCCCGGCCCAGCGGCGGATTTTTACTCTTTGATCGTGCGCCTCGGTCCAACGTGCGGCGGCGTGAATCGCCCCTGCGAACGCCTCCGCGGACTTCCGGCCTTGCTGTGTTCAGGCTCCGCGCCGGTGACCCCGGACGTAGCGCTGCTGACCGCGATGATTGCCTGCGAGGAATACGAGTCCACTCCGGCGATGTCGAGGAAAACATCACCCGTGGTCACTCCGGTGGGAATGGCGATCTCCAATTCATACAATCCTGCGAGTCCGGGGGCTAGCCCGGCGAAGATCGGCGTCGCCTCGATCGAATCGACGTAGTAGATGAACGGATTGATCGGTGTGCTGGGGTTCTTGGATGATGCGACCGACCCCGTGACGATCGGCGGAGTGACGTCGCCCAATCCCGTAACGTACATCGAGACCACTTCGTTCACCTTCGCCGGATTCGCAGGCGTCACCGGCGTGCCATTCGCATGAAACGCGTTGGCGCGGCTCACTCCGCCGATCGGAGTCGTGTAAATGCCAGACGTCGTCAAGTTGACGGCCGCCGTAATCATGTTCGAAGCAGCGCCTTGGTACGTCACCTGAATCTGCGCCGTCGGAGTCGGCGTCGCGAACGGCACCAGCGCGTAGATCTCGGTCGCACTCGCCAGCATAATCGGCACTGGGGTCCCGTTGATCAACACTTGCACGCCCGCAAGCGTCGTCGGCAGAGGATCCTTCAGCGCGACTGCCAGTTTCACCGGACCCAGATTCGTACCGGTCAGGTCGATCAGTTCGCCGCTCGAAATGCCGGAAGTGAATGGCGCGTAGCTCGCCGTATTCAGCGCGCTCATCGGATTCAGGAACATCGAGCCGGACCCTCCGCCAGGGATCGCAGCCGCCTGAGCCTGACTGACCGAAAGGCCGGGGATCGCGACGGAAATGGCAGGATATGGCCCAATCCCCACGCCGATCCGGTAGCCGTTCGCAACGAAGAACTGGCGCGATCGCGCGATGTCGGTGTAGCTGTTGTTGGACAATGTCCCGTAGGCATCATGGTAGACATAGCCGTACGCGGTCGCTCCGCCGTTTTGGATCCGCTGGTGGCCGACGATCACCTGGTTGGCCGCGTTGAACGCTCCATAGAACGTATCGAGGTAAGACTCGCCGGTCACCGAAAGGCTCGTATCGTCAATGTCCATGCCCGCTTCATAATAGGTTCCGCTCAATGGCGCCGAAGCGGACGTGCCGTTGCCTGTTGTCCGCACACCGACGAGCATGTCGAAATCCTCAGGCGATCCGCCGAATACGAAGCTGCCGTCGGGCGTCGAATAGAAATACTCATCACCAGTGATGAGCGCGGTATTCGAATTCGGAAACGTGACTTTAAAAGCATTGTTGCTGACGATGTACTTCACTCCGCCGATCGTTTGCGTCGTCGGCGAGGGCGAGCTCGCGTAGGCTGACACGCTCACGCTCCCCACGCTCCCGTTGCCGTTGAACGTCATGCCGAGCAGCGCATCGAATGGCTGCTGCGACACCGGATAGAGATAGCCGATCGAGTAGCCGCCCTGCAACGTTCCGATCGCCTGGCCCGAGACGGGCGCCGCGATGAACAGATCGTACGTTCCACTCTCGGTGCTGCTGGCGACGAAAACGCCGTTCGAGCCAACCAGTCCATAGGTGTTGGCACTGAGCAGTTGATTCACGAGGAACCCGTAACCGCTCGCGGCAATCGAGTACGATCCCGAGACCTGGTACGGAAGGGTCGCGCAACTGACCGTGTCGCAATCAAATCCGACGGCATCGATGGTGTACGAGCCCGCTCCGTTGAACGTGATGTTGCCATACACAGAGGCCGCTTCCGAGACGCTGATGATCAGCTCGCGAAAATAGTACTTACCGCTTAAAAGAGTGTTGCCGGAGGTGTCCCACGTCTGCGCGTGAAGCGCCGCCGGAAGCATGAAAGCCCCAGCGACCAGGCCGAAGTGCAGCCACGATCTGAAGTTCATAATGTTCCTATTATCCTCACTCTGCTGACACAACGCTGTCAGGAGCCCTGGCGCAAGATCGATCCATGACCAACACAACCTTGAACGCAGTCGAATGGTTCGAAATTCCAACCGCCGACTTTGCGAAGTCGATCCCCTTCTACAACCAGGTCCTCGGCATTACACTCGAGGCCACCGAGTTCGGCCCTACTCACATTGCAGTCTTCCCTTACAAGCAATCCGGTGGAGTCGGCGGATGCCTGCAACAGGATGCCTCGCTCGTCCCTGCCAAGGGACAAGCCGGCGGCGGAACGATCGTCTACCTGCCTGCGCCGAAGCTCGCGGAAGCGATCGCGCGCATCGAGCCCGCCGGCGGAACGGTCGTCATTCCGAAAACTCCGGTTGGCCCAAATATGGGGTACTTCGCGCGGTTCCGCGATCCGGAAGGCAACCTCGTTGGCTTATTCGGCAAGGAGTGATTCAGAGTAAATTGAAAAGGCGTGCGGCGCGCCGACCGGCTTTTCCAAATCGTCCAACACCTGCGCTTGCGGCGGACTCGCACGACCGCTCGCGAGCTCGCCCGCAAGCTGCAGGTTTCCGAGCGCACCATCTACCGCGACGTGCGGGACCTGGGCCGTTCGGGCGTCCCCATTGAAGGCGAGGCCGGAGTCGGATACGTTCTGCGCGGCTTCGATGTGCCTCCGCTCATGTTCACTCGCGAAGAGATCGAAGCGCTGGTCGTCGGCGCGCGTATGGTCGAGGCGTGGACCACCGAGCAGCTCTCCGCAGCCGCCCGCCAGGCGCTCGAAAAGATCGAAGCGGCACTACCGGAGCGGCTGCGCGTGGAACTCACGAAGCCGCAGATCTACGCAATGGATCTGCGCGCGCGGGGCGTCGACGTACGCGCATCCCTCGATACGATTCGAGTCGCCATCAACGAGTCGCGGCTGATCGAATTCGATTATGAGAAGGAAGGCGGCGAGTCCTCGAGGCGAGCGGTGCAGCCGCTCGGGCTGTACTTCTGGGGCAATGTGTGGACCCTCGCCGCGTGGTGCGAACTTCGCGGCGATTTCCGCAACTTCCGATTGGATCGCATGAGCGCAATCGGTGCAGGGGATGCGTTCATCGCCGTGCCAGGGCGTACTCTCGAAGACTTCCTCATCCTGATGCGCGCACGTCCAATTCGCGCCTGATCATTCCGCGCGCAACGCGGATGCCGGATCGACGCTCGCGGCCCGTCTCGCCGGCATCCAGGCCGCCGCGATTCGCATAGAGGACACTTCGGGACTTCGTGATCAGCGAGTAATCTATGGACGCTCGCGGCGTGGTGCGAGCTGCGAGGCGACTTCCTGAACTTCCGTTTGGATCGAATGAGCGCGATCGGCGCAGGAACGCCACACTCGAGGACTTCCTCATCATGATGCGCCCACGTCCGACTCGCGCCTGATCATTCCGCGCGCACTGCGGACGCCGGATCGACGCTCGCCGCGCGCCTCGCCGGCATCCAGGCCGCGGCAATCGTCAAGAGGTCCCTTCAGGACTTCATGATCAGCGAGTAAGGTGGGGCCCTCGCCGCGTGGGGCGAACTGTGGGCAATTTTCGCTTCGATCGCATGAACGCATTCACCGCCGCACCGGTACCCACGCTCGAGGACGTCCTCATCATGATGCGCGCACGACCGATTCGCGCGTGATCATTCAGCGCGCAAACACGGATGCCGGATCGAAGCTCGCGGCCGTCTCGTCGGCATCCAGGCAGCGTCGATCGTATAGAGCACCCTTCAGGATTTCGTGATCAGCGAGTAATCTGTGGACGCTCGCCGCGTGGTGCGAGCTGCCAGGCGACTTCGGGAACTTCCGTTTGGATCGAATGAGCGCGACCGGCG
>DASXZC010000371.1:0-4829 GCA_036502165.1 Bryobacteraceae bacterium | reverse complement strand
ACTGAACCCTTGTAGTCACGGTATTCAATCGAGAAACAGTCGGGAGTCTTCTCCGGCATTGGACGCAGGATAGCCTTCGCGCCCACGCTCTGGAGCGCGTCGACTACGACCACGTCCGGAACCGGAGTGCAATATACGGTGATCGGAGTCGTCGCGATCCGCGCCGCTGCTTTCAACAATTCTGTGGGCTCGCCGCGTTCCCTGAATTGCGACATCTTCTTGACCCAGATGATCTCGACATTGATGGCGACGATCACCGCGAAGATCAGGCCGGCCACGACGACTGGTATCCGTTTCGAGAGCCGCGCCATGGCGACGCCGAAGAGCAGCGCCAGTCCTCCGCTCGCAAGATATGTGTGGCGGCTCGCGAGTCTCGGCATGTACGTCAAGAAGCTATGCGGGAAAATTCCCAAGACGATCCAGAGCAGCGCG
The DNA here is from genome assembly GCA_036502165.1 of Bryobacteraceae bacterium. Classification (GTDB taxonomy): domain Bacteria; phylum Acidobacteriota; class Terriglobia; order Bryobacterales; family Bryobacteraceae; genus F-183. The sequence continues at coordinate 4,397 of DASXZC010000371.1, read as the reverse complement.
AAGGCAATCAGCAGCCGGTCACTCCGGCGGCGAGCCCACACGAGGATCCCGATCGCCAGCAAGCCGAATGGGAACAGGAGATCCCACAATCCGCGGAAGAATACTTTGATCCACATGCCGCCGGCGATCGCGAAGCGGTCGTCTGTACCTTGGCTCGGATGAGCTACCCGCGTCATCCACATGAAAATGATGTACGCGACGCTGACCGCAAGGAACGGACTTAGCGCGAGTAGGGTGCGTGCCAGTCCACTTTTGCGCCGTTCCCAGATCGTAATCACCACCATCAGCAGCGCGAAAACGAAGAACGTCTCTTTCGATATCGCGGCGATCAGGAATGACGCCATTGAAGCCGCATACCACCAGGCGCGCCGGCTGTCGAGCCACATCACCCACGCCGCAACTGCGCCCAATCCGAAGGCGAAGACGATCAGATCGTAGCTGGCTGCCAGCCACATGATCGCTTCCTGATGGCCCTCCTGCACGGCAAAAAATGCCGCGGCGAAGAATGCCACTGTTTGTCGAACCGCCCTCCACACGCACAGTAGATAAAGCATCAGCACGCACGCCGCGTGCAAGAGGATACTCGCCGCATAGAACGGCCGCGGATGGAATCCGAACGTCCGGTCAAGCGTCGCGCTGAGCCACATGTACGTGACTCGAGTCCTTAGGAACGGATCGTGCCAGAGCGGCTGCCATCCCGCGGCGGCATCGGCGCGCGCCATCGGAATCTGCCCGTAATCGTCCGCAATAAAAGGAAGCTGCAAGGCTGGCAGATAGGTGCAGATCGCAAGAAGGAGAAGAATCGCGATGCGCTGGACGGGCCGGGACGGAACCATGTTTCTTCAGTCTGGCACGTCAGCTTGTTTTTTGAAACCAGACATAGCAGTGGTTGCCGATCCGCCGCGCATCAGGCGATCGGAACAGCAACAAATCGATGTAGCGGAACGGAAACAGGATCCATCCGAGGACGCCGTGCGCCAGCACGCGCCACCATTTCCACGGGAATAGCAGCTTCGCATACTCGATCGTGAAGACGAGCATCGTCGCCGTAGGGCCGGTGCGCCAACCGCTCGCCACAGGTTGCAATCCGCCTTTGATTTCTTCGAGCCCGTCAATCGTGAAGCGCCGATAGTCGCGTGGATATTCATGGAACGGATGCGCGAAGGGCGTCACGATATGAGCGAATCCGCCGGGCTTCAGCACGCGTTCGATCTCGCGCATGACGATCTCCGGCTTGCGTACGTGTTCGAGCACGGCGTCACATTCGACCCGCTGGAACGTGCCATCCTCGAACGGCAAGGTCTCGGCATCGGCGATGACATCCACTCCTGCAAACGGGAACAGATCGAGGTTCACGTAGCCATCCACCTGGCATCCTCCGCCGCCGATGTACAAATTCCAACGCCCTAACGGAGCATCTATGTTTTCCCGCGGATTCATCACGAACGGAAGCGGTGGCGTCAGGATGCGTTGCAGGCGATCGGTGAAGCGGCGTGACGTCCGGCGATCGTAAATTTGCGCGACTCGCTGGCTGCCGGCGCTGTCGAGGTCCTCACTCACTTCTAACAGTATCGCTTGAACGATGCGGCCCACCATCCGCGCTTTAAAATAGGACCTTGCAGCCGTTCCATACAGCCGCCGCCGACGCTCCGATGGTGCTCGTATTAGGCCCGACGGGTTCCGGCAAGAGCGGGCTCGCTATCCAACTTGCCCTCGCCTTCAACGGCGAGATCGTCAATTGCGATTCGCAGCAGATCTACCGCTGCCTGAATATCGGCACCGCCAAAGTGCCGGAATCGGAACGTCACGGCGTACCGCATCATTTGATAGACATCGCCGATCCCGATGAAGTCTTCAGTGCCGGCGAGTTCGCGAGGCGCGCGCGCATTGTGCTCGAGGACATACGCGTTCGCGGCCGCCTGCCAATCGTCGGCGGGGGCACTGGATTCTACGTGCGCGGCCTGCTCAACGGTCTGTTTGAAGCGCCGAAACGGGATGATGCATTGCGGATGGAATTGAACCGGCGCGAACAACTCCGCGCGGGATTCGTTCATCGCCTGCTGCGCCGCCTCGATCCAGTCAGCGCCGGTAGAATTCATCCGAACGACATACAGAAAGCAGTCCGCGCTGTTGAGATTTCGCTCAATGCGCAAGCTCCGATGTCACGGCTGTTAGGACATACGGAACGTCCGCTCGAAGGCTTCCGCTGGTTGAAGTTAGGGCTCGATCCACCACGCGATGCGCTATATGCACGTATCAATGCGCGTTGCGAACGCATGTTTGCTGAGGGTCTCGTCGAAGAGACGCAATCTTTGCTCGACCGCGGATTTGGGCGCGAAACGAAGGCTCTTGAGTCGATAGGATACCGGCAATGTATCGATATCGTCGAAGGTCGCACAACCATCGCCGAAGCGCTTGCGGATGTCCAGATGGAGACTCGCCGATATGCAAAAAGACAGTTGACATGGTTCCGCCGCGACCCCGAGATACGGTGGCTCAACGACTTCGGAGATGACCCATTGATCGAACGCGAAGCCATGCGTCTCGTGAACGAACACCTTCATTCCACAACCGGACACTCGGCCCTATAATCCGCCAATTTCCTTGTGTTTCAAAGGAAATAATAGTTTCTGAAATTTCGTCAACACGCGGAACGAAAGCCCGTTCGGGCCGTATATATGAGTGAAAGGCGAGCGCGCCAAACAAGCAAAAGCGACGCTGAGCCATCCAAGAAGATAGTTACACGCAAGGAGCGTCCTACCATGATGAAGTTCGTATTTGCATTTGCCACTTTGACGTTGGCCATCGCCAGCGCCGCCAACCGCTACACCGTTCAGATCACCGAACCTTCGCAGATCAACGGCCAAGTTCTGAAACCCGGCGAGTACAAGCTGGAGCTGAAGGACAACCACGCAATCCTCAAGAGCGGAAAGACCGTCATCGACACCCAGGCGCAAGTCCAGAATCAGGACAAGAAGTTCGCCGAAACGACCGTTCGCTACACGACCGGCGAGCCGAATGCGCAGATCGATGAGATCCGCATCGGCGGCACGTCGACCAAGATCGTCTTCGCCAAGGGTCAAGCCTCGGGCAACTAAAGTTTCCTCCGAAAGAACACTTGAATCCCCTAGAGAGATGTGTTCATTCCCATGCGGCGGGCCGGAATCGAGAGCACGGCTCGCCGCTTTTTTGCGCCTCTTGGCGGATGCTTCTTTAAGAAACGCTAACGAGGTAACGAAACCGCGCTGAAGTTCGTTTCTACATCGACGGCACGAGTGAACCCTCGCTGAAGGATGAGCCTCGGCCAACCATAACAAGAATAGAGAAGGAGCGTTCTTCCATGAAGAAGTTCGTTTTTGCGTTTGCAACTTTAGCTTTAGCGGCAGCCAGTGCGGCGGCCCACTACACCGTCGAACTCGTGGCCCCCGCTCAGCTTAACGGTCAGGTGCTGCAGGCTGGAACATACAAGATGGAACTGAACGGCAACCACGCCGTCCTCAAGAGCGGGAAAGTCTCGGTCCAGGCCGATGCCCGCGTTGAGAATGAAGACAAGAAGTTCTTTGAGACATCGATCCGCTTTGCGTCCGAAGGCCCGAATCCGAAGATTCAGGAGATCCGGATCGGCGGCACGACCACGAAGGTCGTCTTCACCAACCAAACCTCCGGCAACTGAAGTTTTTCCCACTAGTACCACGCATCCCTTCGGGGAGAAGTGTATGTTGACCCCTTTCCCGGCGGACCGTGCCTTCAGTCGGCGCGGGCCGCCCGATTTTTGTTGCGCGCGTGGTACTTTGACCTTGGATGTCCGAGCCGCCTCTTCCGCTATTCACCGCTGAGCAGTACCTCGAAATCGAACGCAACGCCCAGAGAAAAAGCGAATTCTATAACGGCGAGATGTTCGCGATGCCCACTGCGAGGTTCGCGCACAACGAGCTCGCCCGCAACATGCTCATCGTAATTGGGAATCGCCGCGGGTCCTATCGCAGTTGCCCGAGCGACATGCGGGTTCTCATTCCCGCTACCGGACTTTACACGTATCCAGACGTCGTGGTGGTGTGCGGTCAACCAGAGTTTCTCGATGAGACGAAGGACACTCTGCTGAACCCAGGTCTGATTATGGAAGTGCTCTCTCCATCGACCGAATCCTTCGACCGCAGCAGGAAATTTGAGCAGTACCGCTCGATTCCATCCTTTAGCGAATACCTGCTGGTCTCTTCCGACCGCGTCCATGTGGACCTGTATCAGAAGCAGCCGGACGGCAAATGGCTCCTCAGTTCCGCCGGCACGATGGAAGAATCCTTGACGCTCGCGACGATCGGTTGTCCGCTGCCGCTTTCCGAGCTCTACTACGGCGTCGATCTCTCTTGACCGCTACTGCTGCTGCTGTTGTTGCTGCT
>DASXZC010000370.1:0-8103 GCA_036502165.1 Bryobacteraceae bacterium | reverse complement strand
AACTCTCCGTTCCTCAATCCGGCGAAACCCAGGTGCTGGACGGTTGTCGTCTCGACTCGCCGAGGGCAAGACGCAGCTTGTGGGCATGTTCGTCGAGAAGGACGCGCTACCTCACGGAGCCGGCCGCGTCTTATGAATTCGGGCATAGTCGAGTAGCGCCCGGAGCCGCTCTACGGAAATCGAGGGATAGTTCTCGGCGATCTCGCGGATCTCGCCTCCCAGCTCGTAGTCTTCAACGATCTGTTGCGCCGGAATGCGAGTGCCAACAACGAGCGGAACGCCACCCTGCTTGCCCGGAATCGCTTCCGTGAAGTCGCACTGGCTCCAGTCGATTTGTATGGGGCCGCTCATCAAGCAATCCCGGTGCCTACTCGTTGTCCCGCCACTCCTCGAGCCACGCCATCTGAATCGCCTCGAGCTTCGCCTCGTTCGACTTCTTCGGATCGTCATCAAATCCCGGAAGCTCCGTGATCCACTTGTGCAGGTCAGTGAACCGCACATGCGTCGGATCCTGCTCTGGAAACTTCTCGTACAACTCGATCGCAATATTTTCGAATTGATCCCACGTAAGCTTCGGCATGATTCGAGCCTCCTAGATCTTTGTCCCTTTGAGCGCGCTCCGCACCGCCGTATTCATCCGGATCTCCGCCAGATGCATCGTAGCGTTGTTGAGTGCCTCGATCTTATCGCGGATCAGCAGATAGTCGTCCGAATGATACACGACCAATAGCTCGGTCAGCGCACGATTAATTGCGGCGCGCTCCTCTTCAGCCAACTCGAAGAAATGATCTTCCTGCTTCGCCTTCTCGGTCGCCCTTACGATCTGATCGGCTTCGTTGCGCGCCTCGCGCACCTGCCGCTCTTTCAAATCCTCATCCGCCTTCGCGAAGGATTCGTCGATCATCGCCTCGACCTGCTCATCGGTCAACCCATAGGACGGCTTCACTTCAATCGACTGCTCTTTGCCCGTCCGCGCATCGCGCGCCGTCACTTGCAGAATCCCGTTTGCGTCGACCAGGAAGCGGACATCGATCCGCGCCAGTCCCGCCGGCATCGGAGCAATGTCCTTCAAATCGAATCGCGCCAGCGACCGGCAATCCTTCACCATCTCACGCTCGCCCTGCACGACATGGATCAGCACATTGCGCTGTCCCTCGACCGCCGTCGTGAACTGCTCAGTCGCACTCGCCGGAATGGTCGAATTGCGGTGGATCAGCTTCGACACGAGGCCACCCATGGTCTCGATCCCCAGCGACAGCGGTGTCACGTCGAGCAGCAGCTTATCTTCGACGGAACCAGCAAGGATCCCCGCCTGCACAGCCGCACCGAGCGCGACCACTTCATCAGGATTCAGTTCCGTATGCGGCACCGATCGAAACAGCGCTTCGACCGCCGACCGCACCAGCGGGATGCGCGTCGAGCCTCCGACCATCACCACTTCGTCGATCTCTTGAACCGTAACCTTCGCATCCGCAATGCATTCCCGGCACGGCTCGAGGCTGCGATTGACGATCGGCGTGATAAGCCGGTCGAACAATTCACGCGTCACCTCGCGCTGGTACGTCTTGCCTTTGTAAGCGAGGTCGATCGTCGCGGCCGGCACAAAGGAAAGTTGCTCCTTCGCCGCGATCACAGCCCGCCGCAGCAATTGCACGCCTTCCGCATCCCCGGCAAGATTCACTTTCCATTCCGACTCAATATCTTCAATCGCAATCTGGATCAACAGATTGTCGATGTCGTCGCCGCCCAGGTGCGTATCACCATTGGTCGCGAGCACCTCGAAGATTCCGTCATGCAACTTGAGGATCGAGATGTCGAACGTACCGCCGCCGAAGTCGTACACCGCGATCGTGCCGTTCTGACGCTTGTCGAGCCCATATGCCAGCGCCGCCGCCGTCGGTTCATTGACCAGGCGCAGCACTTCAAGCCCCGCGATCCGTCCCGCATCCTTGGTCGCTTGGCGCTGAGCGTCATTGAAATAGGCGGGCACCGTGATCACAGCCTGCGTAACCGGCTCGCCGAAGTGCTCCTCCGCGATCTGCTTCAGACGCTTCAGAATCAGCGCCGAGACCTCAGGCGGCGTGAGGATCTTCTCCCCAAGCTTCACACGCAGCACTTGCTCGCTGCCCTGCGCCAGACGAAATGGAAACAGCTTCAGTTCATCCGCAACGTCCGCGATCCCCCGCCCCATGAGCCGTTTGACCGAGTAAATCGCACGCTCGGGATGCGTCAGCAGCAGATCGCGCGCCGCATTGCCAACGACGAAATCGCCGCTGTCGGACACACCCGCCACACTCGGGACAATCCGGTTCCCGTCCTCATCCGTGAGGATGCGCGGACCCGTCAGATCCATAAACGCGACCAGCGAATTGGTCGTGCCGAGGTCGATGCCGATCACTCGCTCCGGCGCCTTGGCTGACTCGCCGAAGTCGATCTGGAAAGTTCCCATGAAGATTACGCTTTCAGTGTTTTGGACGCTTCGTTGACGAGATTCTCGAAGTAGCGCCGTCGATTCAGAAGCCGGCGGATGCGCTTGAGGACATCTTCCCGCTTGGTCCAATCGTACTCGGCGAACAGGCCAGTCAGCTCGCCGTCGAGCCCGTCGCGCAATTCGGTGAAATGCGCGAGAGCCGCTTCGATTTCGGGGCGCGCCGAAACGTCGCCGCCCTTCAATTCTTCGAGCTTCTCGTTCAACTCGAACACTTCTTCGAGCATCGCCGGAGAGACGTCCGCCTTCTCCTGGGCGGTTTCAAGTCCGTGGCGCATGAGCATATACTCGGCGCGCCGCACGGGATCCTTCAACGCTCGCAGCCCATCGTTGAGCATTGAAGTGGTCTCGAGCGCCTTCTGCTGCTCGTCAGCCGAGGCGCGCGCGAACCGGTCGGGATGATACTCGCGGCTGAGCTTATAAAAACGAGCCTGCAAATCCTCTACATCGATCGAGAGGTGCGGCTCGAGTCCAAAAACGGAAAAGTAATCCATCAGGCAGTGAACGAGGTTCCGCAGCCGCACGCCTTCTTCGCGTGCGGATTGTCGAAGACGAATCCCGAATGGATCAGAGAATCCTTCCAATCGAGCGTCATGCCATCGAGGAACTTCATGCTCTTCGGATCGACGAACACGCGCACGTCGTCGAACTCGAAGACGTTATCGGTCGCACGCGGCTTGGTGTCGAATTTGAACTGGTAGCTCAATCCGGAGCAGCCCCCGCCGAGCACACCTAGCCGCAGTCCGCCCGAGACGCCATGCTTCGCGAACGCCTCGCGGATCTTCGTCACCGCCTTCGGTGTTACGTCGATCGACCCAGTGTGAGTAGCAGTCATCACCGTCTCCCGCCAACGTTAGTTGGCAGCCGCCGGCTCGGCCGCCGCAACGCCGACACCCTGCTTCGACTTATAGTCGTGAATGGCCGCCTTGATCGCGTCCTCAGCCAACACCGAACAGTGAATCTTCACCGGCGGGAGCGCCAGTTCGTTCACGATGTCGGTATTCTTGATGGCCAGAGCTTCGTCGACGGTCTTGCCGTACAGCCACTCGGTCGCGAGCGACGAGCTCGCAATCGCGCTGCCGCAGCCGAACGTCTTGAACTTTGCATCTTCAATGATGCCGGTCTCAGGGTTCACCTTCACCTGCAGCTTCATCACGTCGCCGCACTCCGGTGCGCCGACCATACCCGTGCCGACGTTCGGATCCTTCTTATCGAGCGATCCCACGTTACGAGGGTGGTTGTAATGATCGAGAACTTTATCAGAATATGCCATGACTATTTGCCTCGCTTAAATTTCGTTAGTGCGCCGTCCATTGAACTTTGGTGAGATCGACGCCTTCTTTGAACATCTCGTAAAGCGGCGACAATTCGCGTAGTTTCTGCACCACGTCGATCACCTTGGCCGCGACGTAGTCGACTTCTTCTTCCGTATTGAACCGGCCCAAACCGAACCGGATCGACGAATGCGCCAGATCGTCACCCGCTCCCAGCGCTTTCAAAACATAACTCGGTTCGAGCGTCGCCGACGTGCAAGCCGAACCGCTCGACACCGCGATGTCGTTGATGCCCATCAGCAGACTCTCGCCTTCGACATACGCAAAACTGATGTTCAAGTTGTGCGGCAGCCGATGTTCCATTGTACCGTTGATGTAAACCTCGTCGAGCGACGACAGGATCCGATCCTTCAACCGGTCGCGCAACTCGCTCAGCCGCTTCGACTCCTCGGCCATCCCCAAACGGCAGATCTCCGCCGCCGCACCGAGTCCGACAATTCCCGGAACGTTCAATGTGCCCGAACGCATCCCGCGCTCATGCCCACCGCCATCGATCTGCGCCGTCAACTGCACCCGCGGACTCCGCCGGCGCACATACAACGCACCCACGCCCTTCGGCCCGTACAGCTTGTGAGCCGAAATCGACATCAAATCGACGCTGTCTTTAATAACGTTGACCGGAATCTTGCCGACCGCCTGAACGCCGTCGGTATGGAACAAAACACCGCGTTCCTTAGCCAGCTTCCCGATTTCTGCGATCGGCTGCACCACGCCAATCTCGTTGTTGGCGTACATGATGCTGATCAGGATCGTCTTATCCGTGATCGCATCGCGCAACTGATCGAGGTCGATCAATCCATTGGTCTGCACCGGCAGGTACGTGACGCGCGCGCCATTCTTCTCGAGCCGCTTGCAAGTATCGAGTGTCGCCTTGTGCTCGGTCGCCTGCGTGATGATGTGGTTGCCTTTTTCGGCATACATCTCCGCCACGCCCTTGAGAGCCAGGTTCGTCGATTCCGTGGCGCCGCTCGTCCAAACAATTTCTTTTGCGGTCGCGCCGATCAGGTCTGCGAGTTGTTTGCGCGCCTTCTCGACCGCCTCTTCCGCTTCCCACCCGAAACTGTGGTTGCGGCTGGCAGCGTTGCCGAAAATCGTCGTAAAGTACGGACTCATCGTCTCGAACACGCGCGGATCCACCGGCGTCGTGGCGTGACTGTCCATGTAAATGGGAAGTTTCATACGGTTTTGCCTGTCAATTCGTAAAGCTTGTGCGGAGGAGGAATCGGCGCTTCGCACGAGCCCCGCGGCGCGGACATTCCCTCTTGTGCGAGGTCCCATATAGAGATGCCGCCCAGCAGGTTCAGGATTCCCTCATGGACTTTTCTCAGCGGCTCCCGGACCGTGCACGTCATCGACTGATTGCACCCGCCGTGATCCGTAAAGCAATGCGTCAAAATGATCGGACCGTCGATCGTGCGGATCGCATCAAGCGTCGAAATCTCGCGCGCATCCCGCCCCAGCCGGTACCCGCCATTGGTGCCCTGTTCGCTCCGCAAAAGACCTGATTTGTTGAGCTTCTGCAGGACTTTGGCGAGCAGCGGCAGCGGAATTTGGTAGCACTCCGCGATTTCCTTCGCGCTCGCAACCCCTTGGCTCGCATTGACCGCGAGGTGCTTGAGGGCGATGAGTCCATAGTCCGCTTTTTTGGTCAGTTTCAGCACGGCGTCGAGTAAATCTAATGCGACCGATCCGGTCGGACTGTTTTAGTCCTAGATTTAGGATGCCAGTGTGGAGGGTGGTTGTCAAGCGGCATTACGCTCGGCAGTTACTGACTTGCCGACCTACTTTTTGGAGCCGTCGGACAGTTTTATTGCGAGCGACCACAGAAAATCTGTGCGAAGCCATCCCTGGTCGAGTTCCAGTGCCCGGAAACTGGTGAACGCCGACACCCCGGTGCTCGCGTCTACGATCCTTGGCTGCACGGTGAATTCAGCCAGAAGGTCCGCGCTCACTCCTCCATACTGTGCCGTTACACCTGCCAGCTTGTGACATGTTAGGCAGTTGGCATTCGTCCCGTTGCTCGGCAATTGAGACCCCTCCGCATACGGATTATATGCGGCTCTCCAAAGGGCCTTGTCAACGGACGGATACCGTGAGCTAACCGCGACCGTTCCCAGGTAGTTCCGCCACTTGCGACTTCTTATATCATGGGTTGGCGCAAACAGATTCTCATCGACATCGGAAGGGTCGGGGCGCCACCAAAAAGTCGCCCAAAACCAGTCTGGGATTTCCTTAGTCGCCACGTGCAAACCGACGAGTACGAGCGTGTCTCCGAGATTTGGCTTTGCCGCGGTTCCGCTGAACTGGTCGGCCATTTGCTGATCGACTTTGATAGTGTAGAACTTCTCAGCCGAAACCCACGTTCCCACGGCGTGGGATGAAGTAGGCTGATCGGGATCGAAACAAACGCGATTGACCTTTGGGCCCTTGTACGCCGAATCGAACACGAAAGCGCACTGCTTCCAAGAGTCCTCCGTCCTTGTCAGACCCTTATCGCCGGCATCGGAAGAGTCCCACTTTCCAATCGGCTGGTAGCAGCCCTTTCGAACAACATGCCAAATCGTCTTGATCGCGATAGACTCGGCTGAGAATGGAGCGATTTCTCGACGACCCTCCGCAAGCCATTCTGACGCGGGGGATCCCAGCGTCTGCTGCGCTTCGTAGAAGGCTCTCCTGTTGAAATAGATCCCTTCAAGAATCGGCGCGGGAAGCCCTGGCGAAGCCGGATCGGCACAGGATCCTTTGTCCGTGCCAGCCAGCGCTTCCTTCGCTCGAGCCTGCGGCACGGTGGCTTGTGCCTTCAAATCCTTTAAGGAAACGAATAAGTCGGTCAGTACCATGCGCTCCGATGGGCCCAACACATTTTTTTGAGGACTTAACTGAAACCATGTTCTCCAGACTGGGTCAAGGCAGTTCGATGAGACGGGCCGCGTCATGCTGTCGAACAAATCCCAGGCATGCCGACGGAGGCGGTCTGTAGCCGCCGTCACAGTCGCCCTTTCCTGATCGGTATCAGTGACAGACACCTGCTGGTCTCTTAACTTGACCAAGGTGCGGACATCCTCCGCAGGAATGTCCATACCTTGATAGATCTTAAGAAGACGGTCGCAGTCCGAATTCGCAAGTGCCACCGAGCCGGTGAGGACCAGGAGGAGATTCAAAATGTGGGCGAGCCGAGGCATCGTCAATCCTTGGCTTCGGTGCGATCCGATCGGTCGCGTTTCCGGCGCAAAGCCTGTGCAGGAACCTTCCCCGTCGACAGAGTGGCAATGTCGCCATTGACGATGCCTTGTCCACTGGTCCATGCTCCCATGTTGTCCGGCATCAGCGTGAAGCATGCGAGCGCATTGCGAACAGTTTGGAACGCAGCCTGAAGGTCCGCGAGGCCGGCGGCGTCGGCCTTGATCAGGTTGTCATAGAATTGCTGAATGTGTTTTTGGGTGATTGGTCCCATCCATACTCGAGTCGAGATTCTTAACGTTTGGACTGGTCACCAAGCCATTACCGTCGACTTGGTAGTTCGCCGTTACGAGGGTCGAATTGGTAACGGCCCACAGAAGCATCGCCATGCCCTTATAATCTAGATGTGGTGTGTTCGCGGATGCTGTGCACCCAGCTTGAGAAAACTTGCTCTTGGCCATCTATGATTCTCCAGTTTCGATCTATTCATTTACTGTTGCCGATCGCATCATTTCCAGATAGGGATCCGATTCGCTAACGCTTCGTTCGAGCGCGTCGCGCCAGACGCCAGGGTTTTCTTCGAGAGGACGGTACCACATAACCCAGGGTCGTAGCGCAATATCGCGCCAAATTGTCTTAGCCTTCTCGGGAAAGGTGGACGCTTCGTATGCTTTCCCAAGGAAGGGACGGTATTGAAGTGGCGAGAGCAAAGCAGCGGCATCTTCAGATGCCGCTTTTGCTCCACCAAAATCCTTCTGCTCGAGTAAATGCTCTCCCTCCATCACTCGCCGTATGAATCGGTAATCGTGGACAGCGGCGAGTGGCTGAATCGGCGTCACGAGCCTCAGAGCTTTCTCCCTGTCTCCTGAGCGCATGCAGAGTTCGGCGGCTTGGCGCAGGCTGAACACTCCTCGGTCCAGACTCAATGCTTCGTTAACAGCTCTTTGGATTCGCCCGAACTGCCCGCGGAAAAGGGCGATCCATGCCGAGGCGAAGAATAGCCCGGCCCTGTTAACAGAAGAATCTCCTAAGGCCGCCTGCGCCAACGCTTCCGTCGCTAGACGATCGGCGGCTTCATATTGTTTGAGCTCGATTCGCGAA
>DASXZC010000369.1:0-18765 GCA_036502165.1 Bryobacteraceae bacterium | reverse complement strand
CCCAGGCGATCTGATCCCCGGCCCCGCGATCGTGCAGACGGTGCTCGACGGATTGACTGGCCCGTTCGTGCAAGTGAACCTGTCGCAGTTCGGCCCCGGCATCGTGACGAATTCCGACAATACCCTTGCGATCACTCTACCGGATGGCACGCCCGTAACTGCGGACGTTCCCCTGCAACCCGGCGCGACGATCGTGGTGGAGGCGATTGGATTAGGACCTTCGAATCCTCCGCTGAATCCTCTCGAGATCCCGTCCAGCGCTCTGATGCTCGACCCCGGAACGACCGTGCTCGTATATCTGAACGGCAGTCCCGTCGACCCTGGATACGTCTCGAGCGCTACGCTCGTGCCTGGGCAGGCAGGAGTGTACCAATTGACGGTCCAGTTGCCTCCGAACACCCCCGCGAATCCGACGCTACAGATCTCCGCCAACGGGATCGTAAGCGCTCCAGGACTGACGATTCCTGTGCAGATTCCGGACAATCAGGATCTATGAGGGACCGTCGAAGGCTTTACGCTTCGACTGGAGCCGGTCCGGAATCCGCTGGGCTGATGAGACCGTCAAGCACGATTTTGATCTGATCTTCGACAAGGTCGATCACAACCTTGCCACCCTTTTCGAGTTGACCAAACAATAGCTCGTCCGCCAACCGATCCTTGATCTCGGTTTGGACCAGGCGTCCGATCGAACGCGCGCCGTACTGCGGACTGTACCCCTTCGTCGCTAGCCACGACCGTGCTGCTTCCGTCAGCTCGATCGTCACACCCTGCGCCTTCACCTTGTCGGCGATCTCCGTGACGAACTTGCTCACGATCTTCTCAACGATCAGATGAGGCAGCGGCTTGAACTTCACGATCATATCCAACCGATTCCGGAACTCCGGCCGGAACATCTTCTCGACCGCGCCCATGTTCTGCGTCACCGGCTTGTCATCGAAGCCGATCGGCCGCCCATACACCGATTCCGATCCGGCGTTCGAAGTCATGATGAGAATCACATTGCGGAAATCCGCCTTGCGCCCGGTCGTATCCGTGAGCGACGCATTGTCCATCACTTGCAGCAGGATGTTGAACAAATCCGGATGCGCCTTCTCGATTTCATCGAGCAGCAGAACGCAATGCGGTGTGCGTATGATCGCGTCGGTCAAGAGCCCGCCCTGCTCGTAGCCAACATATCCTGGAGGCGCGCCGATCAAGCGAGCAACGGTATGCTTCTCCATGTATTCGCTCATGTCGAAGCGGATCAGCTCGATGCCGAGCGTCTTCGCGAGCTGCTTACACAACTCGGTCTTGCCCACGCCCGTCGGACCCACAAAGAGGAAGCTGCCGACAGGTTTCTGATCCTGACTGAGCCCCGCGCGCGACCGGCGGATCGACTTCGCAATTCCAGCGATCGCTTCTTCCTGTCCAAAGACGGTCTCGCGCAGATCCGGCTCGAGCCGTTTCAGCCGGTCGCGATCGGACAGCGTCACCGTCTTCTCCGGGATCTTCGCGATTTTCGCGACAATCTGCTCGACCATCAGCGGAGTCACTTCCGTCTCACCCATCAGCGCCGCAATCGCGCCCGCCTCGTCGATCACATCGATCGCCTTATCGGGAAGGAACCGGTCGTTGATGTATTTGCCCGCGAGCTCAGCCGCAACCTTCAGCGCGTCTTTCGAGTACTTGACGCCGTGATGCTCCTCGAACCGCGACTGCAACCCCTCGAGGATCTTCGTCGTATCGTCGATCGACGGCTCGTTGACGTCAATCTTGAGGAACCTGCGCGCCAGCGCGCGATCCTTCGTGAAGCTCTTCTTGTACTCTTCGAACGTCGTCGATCCGATCGCGCGGATCTTCCCGCCCGTGAGCACCGGCTTCAGAATATTCGCCGCATCTAGAGTGCCGCCGCTCGTCGACCCCGCTCCCACAATCGTGTGGATCTCGTCGAGAAACAGCACCGCTCCCGGAATCTTATCGAGCGCCTTCAGCACACCCTTCAAACGCTCCTCAAAGTCGCCGCGGTAGCGCGTGCCCGCGATCAGCGAGCCCATATCCAAAGAAAAAAGCCGCAAATGCTTGAGCTTTTCAGGGATCTGACCGTCGACGATCCGCTGCGCCATGCCCTCGACGATCGCCGTCTTACCAACGCCCTGATCGCCCACAAACAGCGGATTATTCTTATTGCGCCGCGACAGCACCTGCACCGCGCGTTCCATCTCGTCGTTGCGGCCAATCAGCGGATCGATCAGCCCTTCCTTCGCCCGCGCGTTCAAATCGACCGTGAAGTTCGCCAGCATCTCCTCAGGCGATCGCGCGGCAGGAGCTTCATCATCCGGATCCACAGCTTTGCCCGCTTCCTTCGAGCCCGCACCGGTCCCGGCGCGCTCGCCATGCGAAATCAGTTCGAGAACGCGCAGCCGCGTAATGCCCTGTTTCTCGAGGAAATGAACGGCATGGCTGTCTTTCTCGGTGTACAAACAAACGAGCAGATCGCCGATCGTCAACGACTTCGCGCTCGAGAATTCGATGTGGATGATCGCCGACTCGACCGCCCGCTGAAAGCCCAAAGTATGCGTCGGCGCGTAGCCCTTCTTACGCGCGGGAACGGTCTCGAGCTTGGTCGCGAAGTAGTCCTCGAGCTGCGCCTCTAACGCATCGACCCTGCCGCCGAGCGAACGCACCAGCGCCGCGCCGTCCTCATTTTCGAGAATGGCGTACAGCAAATGCTCCAGGCACACGTATTCATGACGCCGCGATTTTGCGATCTCCGTCGCATTGTGTATCGCCTGATCCGCGTTCTTATCGAACATTCGCGCTCCTTTATGAACCGCCCGGCTCCATCACGCATTGCAATGGAAAGCCTTCCTTGCGAGCCATGTGCCGCACGATTGCGACCTTCGTCTCGGCCACTTCCCGCGGATACAATCCGGCCACGCCCTTGCCTGCTTTATGCACGGCTAGCATGATCTCGGTGGCATCCTCAGCCGTCTTGTGAAAGACCTGCTCGAGCACCTGAACGACGAACTCCATCGTCGTGTAATGGTCATTCAATAGGAGCACCTTGAACATCGGCGGCTCCTTGACTACAGGTACGGTTTTTGTCTTCTCGAGTTCCTTGGTTCCCGACTTTGGCATCCTGTTCCTATTCTAATGGACAGGCTCCTAGCGGCCGGTGTCATTCGTTGGATGTTCGCCGCCTATAATCGGTTGCGCCGCGGCGCCGTTAAGGATTTGTCAGGAACGTCTTAAATGAATGCAGTCGTCTTGACGCCGGATATTTCGAACCGCTTCCGGCATTTCTTGCACGACGCGTGATCGTCGAGCAGCACCATATAACTCAGCGTCTTGGCGAAAATGGCCCGCGCCCGTTCATCGGCATGATTTGGGAGCCGGTCGATCTTCTTGCGCACCAGCCAGCGCAGTTCGTAACTCTCGACCGTGCGGCAATACGGGCAGTTGAGCGTCGCGGGCTTCGTGGTATTCGATTCCTTGAAGAAATCCCGCTCAGAGACTTCGCGGCCTCGGCCGCCGCCGCCCTGGCCGCCGCCTCCTCCGCCGTAATAATTCCCGCCTCCACCACCGCCGCCCCTCGAATAGCGATCGTTCACGTTATTTCGCCCCCGCCATCACGGGCGCGGTCACTTGCGCGAACGCCCGGTCGAGCCTCGGGATGAACTCATCGACATCGCTCCTCGAAATATTCATCGGAGGCGTGCAGCGCAGCACGTTCCCATTCGTTCCGCCCTTCCCAATGAGGATCCGCTGATCGCGCGCCGCCTGCATGATCGCGTTGGTCGCCGCCTTCGCCGGAGCCTTCGACTTCCGATCCTCGACCAGTTCGATGCCGATGAGGAATCCCTTGCCGCGCACTTCGCCGATGATCGGGTACTTGTCCTGCAACTCCTTGAGGCGGTCCATCAAATACCCGCCGGTCTCCGCCGCATTGACCATCAACTGATTCTCGTCGATGTAATCAATGACTGCCTTGGCCTGCACGTTCGTCACCGGATTGCCGCCGAACGTCGAAATCGTAAGCCCCTTCATCGCGTCCGCGACTTCCGCTTTGGCGGTCGTAATGCCGATCGGCAGACCGTTGCCGAGGCTCTTCGCGCCAGTGAGGATATCCGGCACGACATCCCAATGTTCGATGCCGAACCACTTCGTACCCGTCCGTCCCCAGCCGGTTTGCACTTCGTCGCTGATAATGACTCCACCGTGCTGGCGAACGATGTTCGCGGCGATTCCGAAATATTCCTTCGGCGGCGTGATAAATCCTCCGACGCCTTGGATCGGCTCCGCAATAAATCCCGCGACGTGCCCGCTGGTCGTTGTCTGAATGAGTTCCTTCACGTCCTGCGCACACTTCACTTCGCAACTCGGATAAGTCAATCCGAATGGACAGCGATAGCAGTAGGCGCTGTGGGCGTGCACCACTCCGCCGGGCAGCGTGTCGGTCGTCCTCCAGCTCGATTGAGCCGTAACCGACATCGCCAGCGCCGAGCGTCCATGATAACTGTGACGCAGCGCGATGATCTCATTCGACTTCGTGTAAAGCCGAGCCGCCATGATGGCGACTTCGTTCGCCTCCGTGCCGCTGTTCGTCATGAACGACTTCTTCAGCGCCCCGCCGCCGGGCGTGATCGACGCGACTTTCTTCGCGAGTTCCACCTGCGGCTCAGTCGGAAATAGCGTCGAGACGTGCTGCAGCTTTTCGAGTTGCGCGCGTGTCTTGGCCGTGACCGTTTCGTTGCAGTGCCCGACGCTAACTGTGACAATGCCGCCGAAAAAGTCCAGATATTCGTTGCCATCTGTGTCGTAGACGAACTGGTTCTTCGCGTGGTCGATGACGAGAGGATCGTCAAAATAGTGAAAGACCGCGGGGAACAAGTACTCTTTTTGCGCGAGAAGGATTTCGTTCTTAGTCACTGTAGCCGAGTTATAACACATCCGGCTTAGAGGTGGCGCACACGTTACAATGTTCGAATGGCGCACCTGCATCCTCACGTTCGTCACTCGGTCTGCGCGCTCGACTGCCCCGACACCTGCGGACTCCTCGTGAACGTCGAAAACGGCGTCGGATCGAGGCTGCGCGGAGATCCCGATCATCCTGTAACGCGCGGATTTCTGTGCGGAAAAGTCGCCCAGTACCTCGAACGCGAATACTCACCCGACCGGCTCTTGTATCCGATGAAGCGGACCGGCCACAAGGGGGAAGGGAAGTTCACGCGGATCACCTGGGACGAGGCGATCGCGACGATTGCTTCGAAGCTCGAGGCGACAGCCGCCGAATTCGGCACGGAGTCGATCCTCCCTTACAGCTACGCGGGCACGATGGGCATGCTCAATAACAACGGCATGGACCGGCGATTTTTTCATCGCCTCGGCGCATCTCGCCTCGACCGGACGATCTGCTCGGCGGCAGGCGGCGCGGCGCTGACTGCGACGCTCGGCTACCGTTACGGTACCGAGCCTGAGCAGTTCCGCGATTCGAAGCTGATCATCGTATGGGGCTGCAATATTCACGGGACGAATGTGCATTTGTGGCCGTTCATTCTCGAAGCGCGGCGGCGTGGAGCGAAGCTCATCGTCATCGATCCCGTCAAGACGCGCACGGCGCGCCTTGCGGATCAGCACTTCTCGATCCATCCTGGATCCGATCTCGCCCTCGCGCTCGGCCTGATGCACGTGATCTTGATCGAAGGACTCGAGGATCGCGACTACATCGAACGTCACACGGCCGGGTTCGACGAACTGCAGAAGCTCTCGCTCGCGTATCCTCCCGAACGCGTCGAGGTCCTCACTGGAATTGGACGCGACGAGATCGTCGCACTGGCTCGTGAATACGCGACTACGCGTCCGGCTGTGATCCGCATCGGCTACGGCGTCCAGCGAAGCGAGCGCGGCGGAGCGGCAGTGCGCGGCATCGTAGCGCTCCCCGCGTTAATCGGATCGTGGAAAGAAATCGGCGGCGGCGCGCAGCTTTCAACCTCCGGGGGATTTCCCTTCAACAAGGTCGCACTCGAGCTGCCGGAGATGCAGACGGAACGTTCCCCATTGAAGCGCCCAGGTCGCATGCTCAACATGGTCGAGCTCGGCAAGGCTCTCACGGAAGTCAACGATCCGCCCGTAAAAGCGATGATCGTCTACAATTCGAACCCCGCCGCCGTTGCGCCTGAGCAGAATCTCGTGCTGAAGGGCATGGCACGCGAGGATCTGTTCACGGTGGTCCTCGAGCAGTTCCAAACCGACACGGCAGATTACGCCGATATCGTGCTGCCGGTCACGACGTTCCTCGAACATACCGACCTGTATCTTTCCTACGGCCATTACTATCTGCAGTTCGCTCGCCCAGTGCTTCCGCGTCCAGGAGAAGTGAAATCGAACGTCGACATCTTCCGGATGCTCGCGCATGCGATGAACTTCGACGATGCCTGCTTCAATGATTCCGAAGACGACATGATCCGCGCGACTCTCTCGTCGGGCCACAAGTTTCTCGAAGGCATCACGCTCGAGCGTCTCGAGCAGGAACATTCGATCCGGCTCAACGTGTCGCCTGCGAACGAGCCTTTCCTTCCTTTCGCCGAAGGAGCTTTCGGAACGCCCTCCGGCAAGTGCGAATTCGGCGCCGAGTCCCTCGTTTACGAACCACCCAGCGAATCGCGTCACGGCAACGCGGGCCTACGTGCAAAGTTCCCACTCGAGTTAGTCTCATCGAAGAACGACGACAGCATGAACTCGACATTCGGCATGCGCCCCTCGGTCGACGCGCAGACTTCGCGGCTGTTCTTAAATTCGGTCGACGCCGCCGCACGGAGCGTCCACGACGGCGACCGCGTGCGCGTCTACAATAACCGCGGCAGCGTCCTGCTACGCGCGAGCGTCGATGGAGTCGTCTCGCCCGGAGTCGTCCGCGCGCCGTCGACTCGCTGGGCAAAGCTGTCGGAATCGGGACGCTCGATCAACGCGCTGACTTCCGACAAACTGACAGATATTGGCGCGGGAGCGACATTCTACAGTTGCCTCGTGCAGGTGGAAAAATGCGGAGATTGATCGCGATCGCTTTCGCCGGACTGCTCTTACTGACTCCGGCAATGACTGGCTGTAAGAAGAAACGCAAGACCCCGGCCGAGTTGGCGAAGGAAGTCCCAAGCGAGCCGGCGACGATGCTGGGCACCGCCGATCCGCGCGCGGCGCTGCAGTTGACCAAAGGATTTTACGAAGTCGAAAACGGCGGCTGGCGATGGTCCTCGAAGGACTTCTCCGCAGCCCTGCGCCCTCCCGCCAACGCCCCGCGGAAAGGAGCGACCCTTGTTCTAAAGTTCACGATCGTCGACTCCTCCATCGCGAAGCTAGGCCCGATGACGCTGACTGCGAAAGCGGGCGACACGCAATGTCCGGCGCAGAAATACGATCGAGCCGGGCAATATGAATATCATTGCGATGTTCCCCCGGCCTCGCTGCAAGGCGCGCTTGTGAACGTCGACTTCTCGCTCGACAAGGTTCTGCCCGCTACCGAGTCCGATCAACGTACGCTGGGGCTCGTGGTCGCGATGGTCGGTTTCGAAGCCAAGTGAACGTTCGCGCCGTTTCCCCCAAGCTGTTCGCCGGATACCTGCTGCCGTGCGTCGTCCTGTTCGTCGTGCATTACAACGCACTGCGGACGTGGTTCCTCATGGACGACTTCGCGTGGCTCGGCCTGCACCTGCAATACTTCGGGCCGCGCGATCTGCTCGAAATCCTCTTCAAACCGCAGGCGCAAGGAACCGTCCGCGTACTCAGCGAGCGCCTCTTCTTCCTTGTCTTCGGCGGCCTCTTCGGAATGAAAGCCGGCCCCTTTCATTACTGGGTGTTCCTGACCCAATGCGGCAGCCTCATTCTCGCGAATGCGATCGTCCGCCGGTTGTCAGGCTCGGCGCTCGCAGGAATCGCGGCGGCGACGCTGTGGGCGCTCTCGCACGTGACGGCAGTATCGCTCGCGTGGCTGTCGTCATACAACGAAATCCTCTGCGGATTTCTCATGCTCGCCGCGTTCTACTCACTGATCCGCGGTCATTGGACCCTCCAGTGGATCTTCTATTTGCTGGGATTTCTGACGCTCGAAGTGACCGTCGTCTATCCGGCGATCGCCTGCCTCTATGTCTGGTTCACATCACGACAGCAGCTAAAAAAGGCCCTCTGGCTCTGGATCCCCTCGATCGCTTTCACGCTCTTCCATTTCCTCGCCATTCCGAAATCAAACGACGCGGCTTACAAGATGACGTTCGACGCGGGCATCATCGTCAACCTCGGCCGCTACGCACTCAATGCCGTCGGACCGCGGGAACTTCCAAACGTAATGCAGGATATGCCCGCACCGATCTCGGTCTGGGTCGCCTCCGCCATCGCCTCGCTCCTCGCCATCTTTATCGCCTTCAAATTGTGGAAGCGCGAATGGATCCCTCTGCTCGGCCTCGCCTGGTTCGTCATCTTCCTTGGACCGATACTGCCGCTCCAAAACCATTTCAGTGATTACTACACGACCATCGCTTCGTTCGGCCTCGCGATGCTGGGCGGATGGGCGTTTGAAAACGCGATGCGCACAGGCTGGACTCTAAGGATCCTCGCGCTCGCCGCGGTCGCAACGTTTTCATGGTGCGAAGTCGATCAGGCGCAAGGCACTGAGGAATGGTACCGGCTCCACAGCGGCGAGATGCACATCGTGCTCAACGGCGTCGACCGCATCTGGCATGAGCGGCACGCGGATGCCGTGTTGCTCGCGGGCATCGACGACGAGCTCTACATCAGCGGATTCCTCGACAGTCCGTTCCGCCTGTATGGCATCGACAACGTGTACCTGTTGCCCGGAAGCGAGTCCTCGATCCGCTCGATTCCGAAATCGAAGATCAGCATGCTTGCCACTCAGCAACAGGCCGACAGCCTGCTCGCGAGCGGCAAGACCATCGTCGCCGCCTTCGATGGACGCGGCATCACTGACGTCACCGACACCTACACTGCCATTCGTCAAGGAAAGCTGAAAGTCACCGTCGTGCGCATGTCGGAACGCGCCTGGTCGTCGCGCCTCGGACCCGGATGGAACGACGTCGAAGGCCAATATCGCTGGATGCCGGCCCGCGCTACCGTGCTGGTCGACACGCCGAGCCAGACACCGGCGCGCTTATATGTGAAGGTCTACTGCCCGAAGTCGATCCTCGACGCCGCGAGCGGCAAACTCACTCTGAAGGCTTCGATTGCGGGCAAACCGATGGGCGCGCAAGCCGTCAATGAAGGCGAGCAGCTCGTGCAGTTCAACGCGCTTTCAAAGGAGCAGCTCGAGCAAAAGCAGCAACTGGTCGAACTCGAAATCAGCCACGTCATGCACCTGCCGTCCGACGACCGCAACTTGGGAATTCCTGTGTTCGAGGTCGGCTTCAAAACTCCGTAGCGTATACTGGCACTGTCATTTATGAAACTGCCCGTCCTCGTCGCGTTTTCCATGCTCGCCGCCACCGCGCAGATCCGCGTCGGCATCATCGGCACGGATACTTCGCACGTGCCCGCGTTCACGCAGATGATGAACGATCCGACGGCGAAGAACTACATCCCCGGCGTCCACGTCGTCGCCGCTCACAAAGGCGGCAGCCCCGACATCGAGCACAGCATTTCGCGCGTGGACCAATACGCGAACGAAATCGCCACCAAGTACGGCGTCGAGATCGTCGCGACAATTCCGGAACTTCTCAAGAAAGTGGACGTCGTGATGCTCGAGAGCGTCGATGGACGTCCGCACCTCGAACAAGTGCGTCCCGTGATCGCCGCGCACAAACCTGTATTCATTGACAAGCCGCTAGCCGCCTCCTACGACGACGCTATCGAAATCGCGCGCCTCGCGAACGAAGCGCACGTCCCCTGGTTCAGCGCTTCGTCACTGCGTTGGAGCGAGATCACCGAGACGATGAAGTTCGATGACGCGCGTTCTGTATTCACCTGGGGTCCAGGCCCGCTCGAGGAGCATCACGAGAAGCTCGACCTGAGCTGGTACGCGATCCATCCGATCGAAGTCCTCTACACGCTGCTCGGCCCAGGTTGCGAAGAAGTGTCGCGCATCGAGACCGCCGACGGCGACCTGATCACCGGCAAGTGGAAAGGCGGACGCACGGGCGCGGTGCAGACTCTGCGGCCCTACGGGCCTTATGGCGCTGTGGTGTTCCGCTCCGGTGGCAAGGTTGTCGAAAGTCCATCGAAGCCCCACACTGGATATGAGGAGCTGGTCAAGCAAATCGTGAAATTCTTCGAGACGAAACAGCCGCCCGTGGCGAATTCCGAAACCCTCGAGATCTTCGCCTTCATGGACGCCGCGGAGCGCAGTCAAAAAGCCGGCGGCGTGCCCGTGAAGCTGCGGATCGTTCGAGTTGACGCACGATGAACTGGCTGCTGATTTTCATCCCGGCATCGGTCGTGCTCGAACTGATGCACGCCCCCGCTTCGTTGATTTTCCTGAGCTCCGCGATCGCGATCGTGCCCCTTGCCGGATGGCTCGGCCGCGCGACTGAACAGCTTGCGGAACACACCGGCGACGGAATCGGCGGCTTGCTCAACGCAACCTTCGGCAACGCCGCGGAGCTGATCATTTCGATCGCCGGATTACAGCACGGCTTGTACAACGTCGTCAAAGCGTCGCTCACAGGTTCGATCATCGGAAACCTCTTGCTCGTGCTGGGCGCATCGGTGCTGGCTGGAGGATTGAAATACAAAGAGCAGCGCTTCAATCAGCAAGCCGCAAGCGCGCAGTCGACCCTCATGATGCTCGCTGCAATCGGACTCGTGATACCCGCGGGGTTCCATCACCTAACTGCAGGGACGCCAGCGCGCGCGAGCGAATCCACGGTAAGCCTGCTGATTGCGGCGGTCCTGATCATCGCGTACTGCCTGAATCTGCTGTTCTCGCTCAAGACGCATCGGCATTTTTACGACGCGGAAGACATCGACGTGTCGGCCGATCCTCCGGAAGAAACCGACCAGAAGAACCTCGACGCGATCGCCTACGAAGAAACTCCGTGGACCTTGCGCAAAGCGATGCTCGTGCTCGCCGGAGCAACAGCGCTGGTCGCGTGGATGAGCGAGATCCTCGT
Source organism: Bryobacteraceae bacterium (assembly GCA_036502165.1). Taxonomy (GTDB): domain Bacteria; phylum Acidobacteriota; class Terriglobia; order Bryobacterales; family Bryobacteraceae; genus F-183. The sequence continues at coordinate 7,675 of DASXZC010000369.1, read as the reverse complement.
CGGATCCGTTGAAAAAGCCGCTCTTTCCTTCGGAATGACTAGCGTTTTCGTCGGCGTAGTCGTCGTGGCGATCGTCGGCAACGCGGCTGAACATTCAACGTCGGTATATGTGGCGATGAAGGATCGTATGGATTTGAGCCTCGCCATTTCACTCGGCAGCAGCACGCAGATCGCAGTGTTCGTTGCGCCCGTGCTCGTGTTCGTCAGCCGCTTCGTAGGACCTGCTCCGATGGATCTGGTGTTCTCGCCGACCGAAGTGCTGGCCGTCTTTTTAGCGGCGTGGATCGCGGCGCAGATCTGTTCCGACGGCACATCGAATTGGATCGAAGGCGCGCAACTGCTGGCGGTGTATGCGATCCTCGCGATCGCATTCTACTTCCTGCCGGATGCGCAGGCGGTTCCGGCAGCAGGACATCCATGATGAAAACTACTTTGATCGATCAGCTTCGCGCGGCGCGCACATACGATCTCGGGCAGCCGTATTTCGTCGGAATGCCCCATTTTCCAACGCATCCGCCGTTTCTATTCAGCTTGACGAAGGGCCACGGCGACATCGTTTTGAAGAACGGCGCAAGCTCCGCGGCGGAAGCCATCACTCTCGGCGGCCACGTGGGCACGCACATCGACGCGCTGTGTCACTTCTCGTGCAGCGGCAAATTTTACGGCGGCGTCGAGGTCGAATCGAGCCAGAGCATCGCCGGCGGATTTACGCAGTTGAGCATCGCCACCGTTGAGCCGATCGTCCGCCGTGGCGTGATGTTCGACGTCGCAGGATGGATGAAGGTCAACGTGCTGCCCTACGACTTCGCCATCACTCCGGAAATACTCGACGCGATGAGCGCGGCGCAAGGGTTAGAGGTCGCCCCTGGCGATATCGTGCTGCTGCGGACCGGCTGGGGATCGCTGTGGCGCGACCATCGCAAATTCATCACCGGCGGATTGCACGAGCAGGCAACCGGGCCAGGGCCCGAGCTCGAGGGAGCGCGTTGGCTGAGCTCGCGCGGTGTGTTCGCGGCCGGTTCCGATACGGTTGCCTTCGAACGCATGCCGTCGCCCGAGATGGTGGTGCACGCGCATTTGCTGGTCGATTCCGGCATCCATATCATCGAGTGTTTGAACCTCGAGGAACTGGCGCGCGACCAGGTGCGCGAGTTCGGGTTCATAGCGAGTCCGATGAAAATTGAGGGTGGCACCGGAGCTCCGGTACGTCCCCTCGCGATAGTAGCGAAGGAGGGATGAACACAAATGCGTTATGGACTTTTGTTGATGCTCGTGCCGCTGGTGGGCTTTGCGGCATCCGATGAAGCCGATGCGATCGCGGTCGTCGAGAAGACGTTCCAAGGCATGGCCGCGCACGATGGCGACATGATCCGCGCGACGATGCTACCTGACGCGCGTCTCTACGGGTCGCGCGACGGCAGCGTTCCCACCGGACGCTCCGTCGAGGAATTTGTCAAAGGTATTGTCGCCGCAAAAATGGAAATCGCCGAGCGCTTCACCGCGCATCCTCAAGTTTCCGTGCGCGGCAATCTGGCGCAAGTGTGGGGCGAGTACGAATTCCTGCGCGAGGGGAAAGTTGGCCATTGCGGAGTCGACTCCGCGAGCCTGTTCAAGGGTCCCGACGGATGGAAGATCGCGACCATCACGTACACGATGGAAACGACCGGCTGCAAGAAGTAAGGCGCGCGGCGACTTCCTCGGGCGTAAGTGCGGCCATCGATTCCGAAATCGACGCGCCGCGTTTGTAGGTCGTTGGTGCGCCGGCGACGCGCAGCACTTCGATCGATCCTCCATAAGGACCGTTCCGCGCAGGATCAGTCGGTCCGAAGATCGCGACGCCCGGCTTCGCGAGCGCAGCGGCGAGATGCAGCGGTCCGCTGTCAACGCCGACGATCGCACTCGCGCGTCGCGTCGCATCGATCAATCCAGCGAGCCCTGACAAGTGAACGTGCGCGCCCTTGACCTGCTCGAGTTCACCCGCGGATGACGGCGGCCCATTCAGCACGAGTGGAATTTTCAAAAGCGCGGCCAGCCCCGCGTAGTGCTCGAGTGGCCATTGCTTCGAGACCCAACCGGCCAGCGGATTCGCAAGCACGAAAGGCCCATCCGGCAACTCCCCTTCCGGCGCACCGGGCGGAATCGGAAACTCCTTGAGCATCGTTCGCGCGCCCGCCAGTGTGGCGAGTTCGAGATTCTTGTCGACGATGTGAGCGGTGGTCGTCGAAGCCATACTCGAGTAGCACCATGTAGCCGGCGTCTCGCGCGCCTCGCCCCGCGCAAAGCCGTAGATCTTCTCCGGCCGTGCGGCGGTCGCAAGCAGCGCGGACTTCACCAGTCCTTGAAAATCGACCGCGAAATCGAACTCCGTCGCACGCAAGTCGCGCATAGCTGCTCTGACGCTCGACCAGTCACGGCGATTGAACGGCAGCACGCGTCCAACGTGCGGATTGCCTTCGAGCAACACACTCCACTTCGGATCGATCGCCCATACAATTTCCGCATTCGGGAACGTGGCGCTGAGCGAAGCAACGGCTGGCAATGCGTGTATGACGTCACCCATCGCGCCCAGGCGAACGATTAGAATCCGGTGTGGACTTTCAGGCTGAGATGGCTTTGCTGCGCCGGCGTACATGCTGTATGAAATCTACGGACCACTGCTCGTGCTGCGCGGTGTCGTCGTAAATATCCGCCCAGGGAAACCTCGTTTCGATGCCGGATTCGTAAGACAGAACGAAGTCTACCACGCCCACCGCCGCAGCCATTTCCATGCGCGCGCGCACCGGCAACAGTGCAGCGCTCAATGGATCGGTGACAGCTACCACAAGCTTCGACGCGCCCGGGCGCGCGATTTCCGCGAGCCGCTCGGCGTGCGCCGCGAGCAGCGGATCAAAGACCCCGACAACAAGAATCGCCGAAGAATTGTGGAGGATCGCAGAGAGTTCCTCAGCGTCGATGATCTTGACCCGTGTGTTCATTCGCTTAACTCGAGCGCCTCCTGCACGACTCGTTCAACGGTGACGCGCGTCATACACCGGTGGTCGATCGGACACTCGCGCTTCAGACACGGGGAACATTCAACCGGTTCCCGAACGATCCTCGTCGCGCGTCCAGTCGGGCCGGTGGTCGTGTGATCCGTCGAGCCGAAGACAGCGAGAGTGGAAACCCCCAACGCAGCGGCGAGATGCATGGCGCCGTTGTCGTTCGTGAGGAAAAAGCGGCACGCCGCGACCCGTTCAATGAACTCCCGCAGATTCGTCTGCCCAGCGAGATTGACCACCGCGTCGACACCGCGCGCGCGGATTCCGGCTGCCACTTCATCAGCGACAGGACGTTCATCCTTCGATCCAAAAATCACGACAGCGGCATCCCACTGCCCCGCGAGTTCGCTCGCCGATTCCGCGAAACGCTCCGGCAGCCAACGCTTGGCGGTGCCGAATGCCGCGCCAGGACTGAGGCCGATGACCGGCCGTCCGGCCTCGATGCCGTGGTCGGTAAGCGCGCGCGGAGTAGCCACAAGTCGAATCGGCGCGCCGTCAGTGGGAAGCTCGTCGATCCACCCCGCGCGCCGCAACAGTTCAAGATAATAGAACCGCTCGTGCGGCTCGACCTCGCCAGTTTTAGGACGAGCGATAGCGTGCGTGAGTAGAATGCCGCGCCCATCCCTCGAGTAACCGATCCTTACAGGAATCTTCGCAAGCCGACAAATCAGCGCGGAATCGAAGGAGTTCGGCAAAATCACCGCAGCATCGAAGCCTTGCGTTTGAAGTCGCCGCGCGAGCGCAAGCTTTGCCCTCCAATCCTTCATCCCAGGACTCGGCAAGTAAGGCTCGATCGCATCACAAAACGGAGCATCGCGGTAAACATCCGAAACCCACGGCCGCGCGAGGATCGTAATATGCGCCGAAGGGAATCGTTTGCGGATCGCCTCGAGCGCCGGAATCGACATGACTGCGTCGCCGATCCAATTGGTCGCGCGCACGAGGATGCGGGAAGGGCTCACCTGTTGTTATGGTAACGTCATGGACGCAACGAAACTGCATCAGCTCGATTCAGAAGGGTTCTGTTTGCTGCCCGGGTTCATGGGCCCCGAGTTGCTCGAAGACCTCCGCCGCCGCGTCGCCGACTTGTTCGAGAGCGAGGGCGCGGATGCCGGCAGCGAGTTCAAACAGGAGACCGGCGCACGCCGCCTCGCGAACCTGGTCGACAAGGGCGAAGTCTTCGAGCGATCGATCGCGATGGAGGAGGTACTTGCAGGCGTCGAGCACGTCCTCGGTCCCGAGTACAAACTCAGCAGCCTCAACGTCCGCGTCGCCGACCCCAATGAGGGTGGCCTGCAGCCGCTTCACATCGACATGGGACTCCTCCCCGACGCCCACGGATTTGCGACCTGCAACACCGTTTGGATGCTCGACGATTTCACTCCCGAAAACGGCGCATTGCGCGTCGTGCCCGGTTCGCACAAATGGAACAAGCGTCCGCAGGATGCCTTGGACGATCCGAACGCGCAACATCCGCAAGAACAATTAGTGACAGGCAAGGCTGGCGACGTCGTAGTCGTGAACGCCGCCACGTGGCACGGCGGAACCTTGAACACGACCGAGCGTCCCCGCCGCGCGATGCACGGATTCTACGTGCGTCGCGACATTCCCCAGCAGCAATATCAAAAAAAACTATTGCGCCCCGAGACGCAAGCCCATCTGAGCCCCGAGTTGCGGAAGGTGTTGGCGATCGACGATCCGATGAACGATGAACTATGCGCGAACGGCGTGCAACTGAGCGGGTTCATGAAATGATGTAATCGTATGATCGTGGAATTGAAACCCGAGACCGAGCGCCTCGTCGAGGAAGAGCTCCGAAGCGGACACGTCCATTCCGTCGACGAGTTGATTGTCGAGGGCATCAAGTCCTTGCGCGACAAGACGAAGGATCATTCGCCAACTCCTTCACGCAAGCCGCGCATGAATCTCGCGGATTTCCTGAGAGAGTCGCCGTTCGCCGGCTCAGAGATCGATTTGGAACGCCAGCAGGACTACGAACGGCCAATTGATTTGCGGGATCCGAACCCCTAAAACGCCCCGTGCCGCCCCGCGCCATTCGAGAACCTCTGCGCCCCCTCCCGCGTCTCTCCGGACTCTATAACTTCCAACCCCCGATGGAACTCATTCCGCGTCGCGTCATCCCACGACAGATGCCATTGCTCGTACGCCGACAACCGGTCCGATCGCATGCATCCCTGCGGAAACGCTGCGATCTGGCGCGCCAGTTCGAGAGCCCCCGCCAGCGCCGCGCCCTCCTCAGTCAACCGATTTGCGAGCCCAATAGAAAATGCCTCTTCCGCTGAAACCGCCCGCCCCGTCAGGATCAAATCCATCGCCCGTGAATGTCCGATCAATCGCGGCAGCCGGATCGTTCCCAGATCGATCAGCGGAACTCCGAAGCGGCGACAGAAGACTCCAAACAAGGCCGTGCGCGCCGCGACCCGCAGGTCGCACCACAGCGCCAGTTCGAGTCCTCCCGCGACGGCGTGACCTTCGACCGCCGCGATCACAGGCTTCGTCAGCATCATCCGCGTCGGTCCCATCGGACCATCGCCGTTGTCGGTGAGATCGTTGCCGCGCCCCTCTGCGACGGCCTTCAGATCCGCGCCGGCGCAGAACGTCCCACCCGCGCCCGTGAGGATCGCACACGCGAGCGCGTCATCCGCATCGAACTCGCGGAACGCATCGGCCAACGCCTGCGCCGTCTGCCCGTCCACCGCGTTGCGGACTTCCGGGCGATCGATGGTGACAATTGCAATCGCGCCGTCTCGAATAAATTTCACGGTCGACATAGAAGATGCCTGATTATAATCGCACGGCAGGGTTACAATCAGAACTCTTCCGATGACCACTCTACGCCGCAGTTTAGGACTTTGGGAACTTCTGGTGCTCGGCATTATTCTCGTGCAGCCGACCGCGCCGATGCCATTGTTCGGTGTGGTTCATCAAGCCGCGAAGGGACACGTCGTCACCGCCGTGCTGATCAGCATGGTCGCCATGATGTTCACCGCCGTCAGTTACGGGCGCATGGCGCGCGTCTACCCGAGCGCCGGATCCGTCTACACGTACGTTGGCGAAGAGGTCCATCAGTCCGCCGGATTCCTCACCGGCTGGAGCATGCTGCTCGAATACGTCATCAACGCCGTCGTCGGCACGATCTGGTGCGCGAAGGCCGCGGGCAATTTCGCCCCGATGATTCCCGAGCGGATTTGGGATGTGATCTTCGCCTCGCTCTTCACATATTTGAATCTGCGCCGTGTGCGAACGACGGCGCGCGCAAACGCGTTCATGGCCGGTGGAATGCTGCTCGTCGTCGGATGGGTGTTCTGGGCGATTGCGCGATCTGTGCTCGCCCAACCGCACCTCGACGCGGGATTCTTCACACGTCCTTTTTACGATGCATCGACGTTCACCTGGGCAGGGCTCGGAATCGGAACCGCCCTCTCGGTGCTGACCTTCATCGGCTTCGATGGCGTTTCGACGTTATCCGAAGAGGTCGAGAATCCGAAGCGGAACATCCCGCGCGCCCTGGTCCTTCTCTGCTTCGTTGTCGGACTGTTGTCGGCCGCGGAAGTCTACGCAGCGCAGTTGATCTGGCCAGGAAATGAAGCATTTCCCGACAACGACACCGCCTATGTGTACGTCGCCGCGCGGGCGGGTGGCTCGATTTTGTTTAATGTTGTGAACCTCACGCTGTTGATCGCGAATTTAGGATCCGGAGCTGGAGGCCAGCTCGCCGGCGCGCGCCTGCTCTTCGGAATGGGACGCGACAACGTCCTTCCAAAGAGTGTATTCGGCGCAGTTCATCCGGCCACACGCGTTCCGGCCAACAACGTACTACTCATCGGCGCGTTGTGCGTGATCGGAGCCTTCACGATGTCCTTCGAATTCGGCGCCGAGCTCTTGAATTTCGGCGCCTTCATCGGATTCATGGGAGTCAACGCCGCCGCCTTCCTCTACGCCTGGCGAACCGGCGTCCGCACCATCGGAGCCCTCCTGCCGCCCCTGCTCGGCTGGGCGATTTGTCTGGTGATGTGGCTGAACCTCGGCGACAAATCCAAATGGCTCGGCGGAGCCTGGCTCGTCATCGGCGCAGCCTACGGCTGGTGGAAGACGAACGGGTTCAAAACTGCGATCCGCTTCGAGGAAAGCGTACAATAGCGGTCATGTCGCGAATCGTGGTGGTCCTCGTGCTGGCATTGGCCAGCGTTTCTCTCTACGCCGGCGAGAAACATTTGTTTGACGGCAAAGATCTGAAGGGATGGCGCCACGTCGGCCCCGGCCGCTTCTATGTCGAGGACAAGATGCTGGTGACCGAAGGCGGAATGGGTCTGCTCGTGTACGACGGCCAGAAGTTTGGCAACACGAAGATCAAGGTCGTCTTCAAAACGACGGGCCCGACCGACAATTCAGGCGTCTACATCCGCATGCCCGAGAAGCCGATGGATCCCTGGTACGGCGTCCACAACGGCTACGAAGTGCAAATCGACGCCGCCGGTGATGAGTGGCACTGCACCGGTGCGATTTATTCATTGAGCAAGGTCACCGAGCGCACCCAAAAGCCCGCCGGCCAATGGAACACGATGATCATCGACCTCGCGGGGCAGACGACGACGGTGACTTTGAACGGCACGAAG
>DASXZC010000368.1:0-14714 GCA_036502165.1 Bryobacteraceae bacterium | reverse complement strand
CGTGTGAGCTCCTGCTCGAGCGTTGGAGTAGGAGGAGTTTGCGCCACCGCTGGAACCGGCCCGAGAGGAATCACACTCAGCAGAATCGCCGGGCGAAACAAGCGTCCGATCGTATTCCACGGAACCGTGATCTTATAATTCATTGCGAATTTAAATCGGTTGCACTTGCCGGGACTGCTTCAGCGCAGCCAGCCTTTCCTTCGCCTTCGCTTGCACGCGTTCAATACTGCTTTCCTTGATCTGCTCGTATCCACGAATCTGATCGGGAAGGCACGCGAGCTCCGCCACGATTGCGGCGTTCTCCGCGGTACGGCTCGCGACGGCCTCGCGCATCAGATCCCGGTACCACCCGGCGAGCGATCGCTCGAGCTTCCTGTGCGAATTGTATCCGAACACATCGAAGGCCGTGCCGCGCAATCCCTTCATGCCCGCAAGCACCCGCAGCATCGGCCGCGCCCACGCGCCGAGTTGCATCTTCTTCGTCACGCCGAACCGCCGCAGCAATGGTGGATGCAGGTTGTACCCGATCGACTCCACCTGCGCGAACATCCCTCGCACACGCGCTTCGAACTCCGTCGAAGTCAGCATCCGCGCGACTTCGTATTCATCCTTGACCGCGATCAGCTTATACAAATAGCGCCCGACGGGCTCCTCGAGCTCCGGCACCGCCGCCGCGATCTCTCGCACGAACGCCTCATATTCCGCGGCAATCTGCGCATTTTGATAAACCGTCAAATCCCTCACGCGATCCGCGAGGACGAACGCCGGCGCAACGTCAACCTTGGACTTGCCGCCCGCCTGCTGCTCAACCCAACTCGCATCCTGATAATACTTGCGTCCCCACGCGAACGTCTGCAAGTTCCGCTCGACATCCACGCCATTCAATTTCACGGCCTGCTCAATCGCCGCGAACGAAATCGGAATGAGTCCCGCCTGCCACGCCACTCCCGTTATGAACAGGTTCACCGCCAGATGACTTCCAAACAGCGACTCCGCCAGCCGGTTCGCGTCGACGTACACATTGCGCCCGCGCCTCGTCGCCTGATCCACTTGGTCGATCAACGCCTGCGGACCCATCAACGTCCGCAGCCGGATCTGCTCAGCCGTCGGCACGATGGAACTGTTGACAACGATCGTCGTCCGCTCCGGATCCGCGCATTTCAAATTCTCGCCGCCCGTCGCGCCCACCAGATCGAACGCCAGAATGACATCGGCATTACCGAAGTTAATCTTCGCCGGCGCCTCGATCGGATTCTTGCTGAGCACCAAGTGCGAGACCACCGCTCCGCCCTTCTGAGCGCTGCCCGTCTGATCGAGCGTCAATACGGAAAGCCCCTCGATCCACGCCGCCGTCGCCAGCAGCGCGTTCACCGTCACCACGCCCGTCCCGCCCACGCCCGGACACAGGATCCGGTAACCGCCCGCTTCGATCTCCGCCATACGCGACGGTTGCGGAACTTCAAGCTCAGGCAGCTTCGGCAGCGTCTTCCGCTTCATGCCCGTGCCCTGCTTCAGATTCACCGTCACGAACGAAGGACAATCGCCAAGCGCGCACGAATAATCCTTGTTGCACGAGGACTGATGGATCTTCATCTTCTGCCCGTACTCCGTCATCACCGGAGCCAGGCTCATGCAGTTCGATTGCTTCACGCAATCGCCGCATCCCTCGCAGACTTCCTCGTGGATCACCAGCCGCTTCGTAGGCTCAACCATCTTGCCGCGCGACCTCGCGCGGCGCTTCTCCGCCGCGCACTCCTGATCGTAGATGATCACCGTGACGCCGCTGATCTGCTCCATCTCGCCCAGCGTTCGGCTAAGCTCTTCCCGATCCCGCAACTCGGCGGATTCCGGCAACAGCATCCCCTCATATCGCGTGACATCTTCCGCCAGAATGACGATCTTCCGCACGCCCTCCGCCTCGAGCTTCTCGCACAACTGCGGCACCGGCAGCGCTCCCTGCGCATGCTGCCCGCCCGTCATCGCCACGTGCCCGTTATAGAGGATCTTGAACGTAATGTTGACGCCCGCCGCAATGCAAGCCCCAACCGCCAACTGCCCGGAGTGGAAGTACGTCCCATCGCCGAGATTTTGGAAAATATGCTTCCGGTCGACGAACGGCGACATTCCAATCCACGGAGCGCCCTCGCCGCCCATCTGCGTCATGAATTGGAACGCACGCCCCGGCCCATGGCCCATCGCCATCGTATGGCATCCGATGCCGCCGCCCGCGACCTGTCCTTCGAGCAGCATCGTCGACCGGTTGTGGGGACATCCCGAGCAGAAATTCGCGAGCCTCGTCCCGCCGATGCTCTGCTTCGGCCTGCCTGCCGCCGCCGCAATCCGCCCCAGCCGCGCCAGCGCCTCCGCCGACTCGACACGCTCCCCAAGCACTCCCGCGATCACACGCGCGACCATCTCCGGATTCAACTCGCCATGTCCAGCCAGCAGCGGAGCCCCATGCTCGTCAGTCTTCCCGATGACGCGGGGACGCTCGGTGAGCGCGTAAAGGATCTCCTTGATCTGCGTCTCGACGAAGCTGCGCTTCTCTTCAACGACCAACAGCGTCCGCAATCCCCGCGCGAAATCGCGTGTAAATTCCGGCTCAAGCGGGAACGGCATCGCAATCTTCCCGAGGCGAATTCCGAGCCGTTCCAAATCGCTCTCACTAATCCCCAAGTCCCGCAACGCCTGCAGCACATCGAGCCACGCCTTGCCCGTGGCCGCAATCCCGAGCCACGCCCCCGCGGCCGCTCCATGCCAACGATTCACCCGGTTCGCCCGCGCAAACGCCCGCGCCGCCTCGAGCCGCCGCACCGTCGCCTCGTACTCCATCTGCAGCGAAAACGGCGCCACGAACTTCACATCGAAATGCCGCTCAAAGCCTTCCGGAACAACGACCGTTAACGAATACGGATCCGCGTCGACCGTTGCCCCGCCATCGCACACGTCGGTGACGCACTTCAACCCCGCCCAGGACGCCGAGAATCGCGACAACGCCACCGCATATTTCCCATAGTCGAGGATGTCCTGCGTCGTTGCCGGATAAAAATAAGGAATGGAAACGTTCGCTAGCGAGAAGTCGCTCTGATGCGGAATCGTTGAGGATTTGCAGGAATGATCGTCCCCCGCAAGCACCAGCGCCGCCGAATTCCGCGACGTCCCCGCCAGGTTCGCATGCCGGAAAATATCGCCGCACCGGTCGACTCCAGGACCCTTCCCGTACCAGATCCCCAAGACGCCATCGACCTTCTTGTCCTTCGGCAGCACATCAAGAATCGTGGCGCCAAACACGGAAGTCGCCGCAATCTCTTCATTCACGCCCGAGCGGAAATGGATGTTGTATTCATCGAGCAGCACCCGCTCACGCATGAGCGCCAAATCGTAGCCGCCAAGCGGAGACCCCTCGTACCCGGAAATGAATGCGCCAGTATTAAGCCCATTCTTCCGATCCCGCCGCATCTGATCGACCGGCAGCCGGACGAGGGCTTGTATCCCGGTCAAATACACGAGTCCCGATTCGGCCCGATACTTCTCCGACAACGTTCGCGCGGCCATAGTAACCGAGCGTATCATTGTTCACGGGAGGTCCGCCGCTGACGCCTAAACCGGCTTCAGGATCTTCGTCCCCGGATCCAGCGCAAACATCGCATCCGACAAACCCTGATTGATCACCACGCGCTCAGAATAAATTTCGTAGACCTTCTCCGTGTCCCGCGACTTCCGGATCGTGAACGGCCATTGCACTCCGCCACCGACGTCGCGGAACTTCGAGAACTCCGAGACTTCCTCGCGCCGTTCTTTGATGATCGGATCCCGTCGGTAAAATCGTTGCCGCACCGGCAGCTTCGTCGAATAATGCACGTACACCGTCGTCACCCGATTTTCGGAATCCGTGATGTCCACGACCTCCACCGGCTCGTTCAGCAGCACATCCGAGCCTTGCGACTCGAAGATCATTCCGGGCTCGTTATACCGGTGCCGCACGATATCGAAAAAGTTGTGATAGTACCCTTCGAGATAACGCTGCACCGTCGCATCCGGCAATGGACGCGCGCCGCGGTACGAGTAATCCCAGCCTTCTTTTTTCGCGGTGAACAGGACTCCGAAATCGCCATCTTTGCCGAAGGCCTCGCGCTCCCGCACCGGCAACTCGCCGGCCGGTGGATTGTCCACGTGCCGCGTGTAGATTTTCGCGATCGACAAACCCGACAACTTCTCGTTGTAGAACGAATAGGCACGGCCGTCCTCGGTGCGATCCTGCATTGCCAGAAAGGCTTTGCCGCCCAATGCCTCAAGGCATTCGGCGATCACCCGCTTGCCACGTACCGCGATATCTTCGCCCGCAAAGGACAGCTTCGCCGATGCCGCCAACGCTCCACTCGCGCCCGCCGCAAGCTTCAGAAAACCCCGCCGGTTCATGGTTTCTTGCTCAGGTCCTCTAGCTTTAATCCGGAATTGATCCGGTAACTGGTAATTTTACCCTCGGCGAACTTCTTGCCCGCCTGCTCGATCTCATACTCGAAAGGAAGCATCACTTCATTGACGGCTTTCCACGCGGTATAGGTTTCGACGACCTGAACCGGAGCCCCCCTGATCGGCGTCGTCATGTAGGAAATCTTCGACGGCAGCCCCGTCGCCGGATCCATCGCCACCCTCGCCTTATCGCCTTCACTATTCGTGATTTCGACCGTATTGTCATCGATCGCGTTCACCGTCCGCCCGGGTACCGTGTTGCTGATCGCGAGGCTGATCATGTTGCGGAACATTTCCTGGCGGATCTGTTGCGCCACCGGCGGTGTCAACGCCGTCACCCCTTGCGGACTCAGGATCCACCCCGTCTTCCCATCCGAATAAACGTCGACTTTGCCGAACGGCAGCTCCTGGTCCTGCCGCAGGACGTCCGGAAAAATCCGCAGCGCGTGCTGCTTCCCCGAAGCCATCGATGATCCCATTTGGAACTTGATATCGGTCGATGTATCGAGATCTTTCACCGCGCGCAAATGATCGAGGCCGCCCATCGCCACCTGCGCCCGCCCCAGGATCGCGAGCCCCTTCTCCTTCGACTCGAGACCCGCCACCACCGCGGCCGTGGCCGGAGGAGTCTCAGGCGATGGCGGCGGAATGGTCAAATCCAATTTATTAACCGGGACCTTCAGCTCGCTCAAAGGCATCGTTCCGAACGCCTTCGGATTGCCCACCGCGACGATCGTGAACTCCTCCGGATGGAACCGCTCCTTCGCCACCCGCAGCACATCGGCCGCGGTCACTTTGTCAACGGCTTTCTGATATTGATTCAGGAAATCCGCCGGATATCCGAAGTACGCGTACACCACCAGCCGGTTGAGCGTCTTCGATGGACGGTCGAACGAGAACACGAAGCTGTTCAACACCGCGTCCTTCGCGATCCTCAACTCGTCGGGCGTCACCTCCGCCGTCCGCATCTTCTCCACTTCCTCGCGGATTACGCGGATCGTATCCGTCGTCGTCGCGGACTTCGTGCTGCCCGAAATCTCGAACCCTCCCGGACTCCGATAGCCCGCCCCCCACGACGCCGAAATCGCGTACGCGTATCCGAGCTGGGTCCGCACTTTTTCAACCAGGCGGCTCGAAAATCCACTGCCGAGAATGTCGCCCGCCACTTCGAGCGCCGGATATTCCGGATCGTTCAACAGTCCGCCCAAGTGCCCGATCTCGAAAAACGTCTGCGTCACGTCGTCGCGCTCACCGAGCCAGATCCCCGGATGCCAGACTTTCTCGACCGGCGGAAACGGCGGCACCTCGGGCTCGACCGCATTCCACGTTCCCAACAAACGTTCGAGCTTCGCCCTCATCTCGGCCGCCGAAAAATCGCCATAAACCGAAAGGATCACGTTCTTCGGAAAGAAGTATCGCTTGTGAAACGCGACCATATCCTCGCGATGAATGCGATTGATATCGTCGTATTCGATCGTCCAGCCCCACGGCGTATCGCGGCCATAAATCATGTTGGCGAACTCCCGCGCCGCAATGCCGCCGGCATCGTCGTTGCGGCGCGAAATCCCGCTCAGCGCCTGCGTCTTCGCGAGTTCTACCTTGTCCTTGCGGAACTCCGGATTCGTCAGCACGTCCTTGAAAATCCCCAGAACGTGATCGGCATTCTCTTTCAGACAATTGAACGATACGCCGCCGCTCGACTCTCCGATCGAGGACTCGACGGAAGCCGCGATCGACTCGAGATCGTCGTCAATTTCATCGCCGCTCTTCGCGTGTGTACCGCCCGACCGCATGATCGAGCCGGTCAAATCCGCCAGCCCCTTTTTATCTCGCGGATCGAACAGATTCCCCGTACGCACCAGCGCCGAGCCGCTGATCAGCGGCAGTTCGTGATCCTCGAGCATGAACACCCGGATCCCATTCGGCAGCGTGAACGAAATCGGCACCGGGGGCGCCACCTGGCGCAAGGGCGGATATTTGAGCGCCTTGTAATCCGGCACCTTCTGTGCGAACAAGCCTGCCGCGAAGATCGTCAACGAGAGCAATAGCGCGCGCCGCATCTTATTTGCCCTCCTTCGGCTTCGGCTGGTAAGTCCACGCAACGGTCCGATGTTCGGCGACCAGATACTTCTTCGCGACCCGCATCACGTCGGCGCCTGAGATCTTCTCCATCTCGCCGATGTCCGTGAACATCCGCTTCCAGGTTCCAAACGCGACGTGATAATACGTCAGATCCCCCGCGAGACCGGAATTGCTGTCGAGCCTGCGGATCAGCCCCGCGCGCAGTTTCGTTTTCACTCGCTCGAGTTCGCCCGGTTCGATGCGCGTCTTGATTCGTTCGATCAGATCGAGCGACGCCTTTTCGGACTGCTCAATCGTGCGCCCCATATTCGGCACCACATACACGAGAAATAAATTCGGATATTTATCCCCTGGGAACGACGACTGCGCCCCTGCCGCCAGCGCGACTTTCTGATCCCGCACCAGTTCGCGATACATGAGGCTCGTACGCCCGCCCGCGAGGATCTCCGACGCAACATCGAGCACGAGGTCATCCGGATCCGAATGATCCGGACGTTTGTACGCCATGATCAGGATCGGCTGTTCCTGATGTTCGAGACTCACGCGGCGCTCGGTCGTTTGCACCGGTTCCACAGTTGCCACACGCGGAGGCGCGGGCTTTGCCGGCAGCCGCCCAAAATACTTCTCCGCCAGCCGCCTGCATTCCTTCGGATCGACGTCACCGGCAATACCGATCGTGATATTCGCCGGCACATAATAGCGTTTGAAGAACGCGAACGCCTCCGGCATACGGAAGTTCTCGATGTCCTCGGCGATCCCGCCTGGCGTGTACCGGTATGGATGTTCCGTGAACGCAGCCAGCAGCATCTTCTCGACCAGCAGCCCCTGCGCGCTCGACTCGACACGCATCCGCCGTTCCTCGCGCACGACATCCCGTTCCTTATAAAACTCCCTGAATACCGGCCTCAAAAATCGTTCGGACTCGAGCAAGAACCACAGTTCGATCCGGTTCGACGGAAAGCTGTAGTAATAATTCGTCGCGTCTTCAGCAGTTCCGGCATTCAACCCCGCGCCGCCGTTTTCCTCAACAATCTTGTCGTATTCATTGGGAACGACGTAGCTGTCCGCCTTCTCCATCGCCTCTTTAAGCCCGGTTTGCAGCGTCGCGATCGTCTTCTCATCCGAGCCCTTGGCGCGCGCCGCATCGAGCAGATCGTAGGCGTGCTCGATCCCCGCGAGGGCTTTCTTCTCGAGCGGCCAGTTCCGGGTACCGATCGTCTCGGTCCCCTTGAACGCCATATGCTCCATCATGTGAGCGAGCCCCGTCTTATGCGGAGGATCATCGACCGAGCCCGCATTCACATAGGTATTAAAGGAAACCACCGGAGCCTGATGGCGCTCGATGAGGATGAAATGCAGCCCGTTCGGTAGTGTAAACTCCGTAACGGTTTTCTCAAAATCGCTCAACGACTGCCCCGGCAAGAGCGCGATGCTACTGAGCAAACAGGCCGCCACGAGGCCTGACCAGCTACCAAGCTTCATGCCTGTAGGGTAACCCGAGCGTCACAGGTAGCGTTCGCGAACAATGCCCATATGATGCGCGACATGCCCGTACATGATCAGCACCATCGCCCGCACGCTAATCGGAGCGCCACTCGCCACGCCCATCCGAGTCCACGCTTCGTTCGGCAAATTCCGCAGCATTTGGATCGTGGAATTCCGCGTCAACTCAAACTCCTCGAGCAGCGACTTCCACTCGACATGATCGGAATCCGCATTGGCGACATATGAATTCTCATCGAACTTCTCGAGCGGCGTGGCATCATTGCGCGCCACGCGCATCGCCCGATACGCAAAGATCCGCTCGGCGTCGGTCAAATGACCGATGACTTGCTTCAGACTCCACTTACCTTCCGCGTAACGATGCGTCTGCTTGTCTTCCGGCAACGGCAACAGCAGCATGAGCGCATCATCCAACTGCAGTTCGAGAGCCGCGATCGGATTTTCTGTAATCGACTGGGCCTTGCCAATATATCCGGCAAAGAAAGCCCCGTACTCATTCGGTTCCGGATTTCCCGGGTGCATACACGATCCTCACTTCTTTCTGGATTGATTCGGTTCAAAATATGGATCCGGCTCAGGCGCCGCAAATCCATCCTTGCGCGGATCCGACGCTCCATAATTCACGCCGGTCTTGGTATCGCGCAGAATCGCCTGTCCACCACCAACGAGCGCGCCATAGTCGCCGACGACTTGGATGTGATGGCCCATCTGCGTCAGCTTGTCGCGGACCTCCTGCGGCACTCGCTGTTCGATCACAACATCGCAGCCGCCCGTTGCACGCCGCGTAAACCGCGGAGCCTCGAGCGCCTCCTGTATGTTCATTCCATGATCGGCAACATACGACACGAACTGCGCCTGCGCCTGGTGCTGATTAATGCCGCGCATGATTCCGAAGACGATCCGCTCATCGCCCCGCTCCATATAGCCCGGAATGATCGTGTGGAACGGACGCTTGCGCGGTGCGAGCGAATCCGGCAAGCCCGGCGTCAGCGTCATCCCCGACGCGCGATCGTGCAGATGGAAACCATAGTCGTCGACTACAATCCCGGATCCCCATAGATCCGAAATGCTCTCGATCCACGACACCATGTTTCCCTCGCGATCCGTCACCGACAGGTAGATCGTATGGCCAATCGCGGCCTTCGAAATAGTCGCCGGATTCCCCGGCGAGGTGTCGCAATTCGCACGATCCATCGAAATCGTGCCGGCCCGCTCGCTCGCATACGCGTGCGACAACAATCCTTCAACCGGAATCTGTGAAGCCTTCGGATCTCCGTCATAGCGCCGCAAATCCTGCACGGTGAGCTTCTGCGCCTCGATCTTCAAATGCCACGACTCCGGATCACTGGGGATGAAAGTATTCAGCTTGAAATTGCTCATGATGTTCAACATCTCGAGCGTTCCAATTCCCTGCCCGTTCGGCGGCAACTCAAAAACCTTCCAATCGCGATACTCAGTCGCGAGCGGCTCGACCCATTCGGAGTCGTATTCTTCAAAGTCCGCCTTGGTCAACGTGCCACCCAGCCGCGCGGACGTCCTGAGGATCGCATCGCGGATCGGCCCTCGATAAAACGCCGCCGCACCGCCCTCTGCAATCAAGCGATAAGCCTTCGCCAATTGAGGATTGCGGAAGATCTGCCCCACTTTCGGAGCCGCCCCGCCTGGCAGAAAAACTTTCTTCGCATTCGGATCCGCAGCCAACTTCGCCGTTGAATGTTCCCAATCCCACTGGATCAGCTCCGTCACCGGAAATCCGTTCTCGGCATAGTAAATCGCCGGCGCGAACAGATCCTTCCACGGCAACTTCCCAAACCTCTTGTGGACTTTCTCCCACCCATTCACCGCGCCCGGAACCGGCACCGTGTGGATCCCCGGCGGCATATCGAGCGTGTAACCCTTCGACCGCATCAGCTCGATCGTCAAGGCCTTCGGCGTAAATCCACTCGCATTCAAAGCCGCGAGCTTCCCCGTCTTCCCGTCCACGCGCAGCAGGAACAGATCGCCGCCGATCCCGTTCATCATCGGCTCGACCAGACCGAGCACCGCGTTCGCCGCGATTGCCGCATCGACCGCCGATCCGCCCCGCGCCAGAATCTGCGCCCCGGCCTCTGACGCCAGCGTCTGGCTCGTCGCGACGATCCCGCGCGTCGTGATCGTCATCGAGCGGCCAGTCGACCGATCCTGCGCGCCCGCAGTCGTCGCGAACACCATGGCGACCGTGAGAATTCCGGCCCGCCGCGCTCGCATCTACTTGCTCCCCGGCTTCAAATATCCCGCGAGGAATTTATAGATCTCCTGCCGCGATTCCCGCGCGAACTTCGTATCGAGCCGATTAAAATAATGCCCACCCGGAGCGTTCTGATACACCTTGTACTCGAACTTCTTGCCTTCCACTTTCAACGCCTGCGCCAAGCGGTCGACCTCGAGATAATTGACGTCCTCATCGTTCGTGTTCGTGTGGATCATCAATGGCGTCGCCAGTTGCGCCGCGTGCGAAACCGGCGAGCGCCTCCAATACTCCGCCATGTCCTCGTGCACCGTCTTGCCGATATGATTCTGCGCCGAAAAGATCCGCCCGTAGCTCTCATCGTGGTAGCCGAGCCTGAAAATGATGTCGCTCACCGGCACGCCCGCATAAGCCACCGCGTACTGTTGCGGATGCGCGAAGATCGACAGCAGCGTAATCATTCCGCCATGGCTCCAGCCGACGATGCCGATCCGCTTCGGATCGATGAAGTCGAAATTCTCGAGCGCCCATTTCGTCGTCGCGTCCACATCATCGACCTCGCGTCCGCCGTAATCGATCTGTTCGTAAAGCTGGCCGCCGTAACCGGTGCTACCGCGGTAGTCGCAGCCAATCACCGTGTAGCCCTGCTCGATCAGCTCGCGGATCACATGCGCGTCATGCGTATCGAAATTCGCATGAATCCCCTGATGCACGAACACAATCAGCGGATGCTTCTTCGACTTGTCGAGCGACTTCGGAATGAACGTGTACGCATAAATGATGATCGGATTCGACGCCCCCGGCGCACCCGGAGTCCGGATCTTCGTCGGCGGCAGACTCGTGAACATCACTTTGTCCACCGTCGCAATGTCCTGCAGTTTGAGCTGCCACATCAGGTCATCGACAGCCTTGAGGATCATGCTCGTCCGATGATCCGGACCCTGTCCCCCCGCCGCCGGAGCAGGCGTTGGAGCCGGAGTAGGTATCACCGCGGGAGCAGCCGCCGCCGGCGGACCCTGTTGAGCCCACGCGAGACCAACACCGATCAGAAGTGCGATTGTGAAGCGCATAATCTTAACAGTGTACTCGCCCGCAGGGCGGGTTACGATGAAATCACTCTCCATGGATCCCACGCCTGCGGTCGCCGTTCGCGACTTACGCAAACTCTACGGCACGCGCCCGGCGGTCGATGGCCTGACTCTCACCGTTCCCCGAGGCTGCTTCTTCGGATTTCTCGGCCCCAACGGCGCGGGCAAAACGACCACCATCAAAATGCTGATGGGCCTCATCCCGCCCACTTCCGGATCGATCGAATTGTTCGGACTTCCACTCCCCGGCAACGATGTCGAAATCAAGCAGCGCATCGGCCTGGTTCCCGATGAATCCCTGCTGTTTGATCAACTCACCGGCCAGGAATTCTGCGAATTCGTCGGACGAATGTACGGCCTCCCGCGCCCCATGGTGAAGGAACGCGCGCTCGAACTGCTCGCACTGTTCGAGCTCGATCAGCACCAGCGCAAGCTGATCGGCGAGTATTCGAAGGGAATGCGCAAGCGCGTCGCCATGGCCGCGGCCTTGATCCATCGCCCGGAACTGTTCCTCATGGACGAGCCCTTCGAAGGCGTCGACGCCGTCGGCGCGCGTTTGATGAAGGACATCCTGCTCGAGCAGGTCCGCCACGGCGCGACCATCTTCCTCACATCGCACGTCCTCGAAGTCGTCGAGCGCCTCTGCGATCGCGTGGCGATTATTCACGAGGGCAAACTCGCCATCGACGACTCGATGGAACATTTACGCTCCGGCGGATCGGAAACGCTCGAGGACATCTTCGTCCGCACCGTTGGCGGAGGACGCGCGCGGGAAACGCTCGAATGGCTCTGAACTTCCTCGATCAGGCGCGTGCGATCGTGTGGGCGCAATGGCGCACCCTCATGAATCTCTACCCGCGCGCCAACCGTTGGACGTCCGGCCTCTCATTCGTCCTGACCGCCGCCTGGTATCTCGGTTGGACCTTCGCCGCCGCCGCGCTCGCCATCAAGGTCTCGGGCATGTCGAACATCCGCACGCTGCAGGTGACCACCAGCTACGCGCTGCTGATGGGCTTCTTCTATTGGCAGGTCGTTCCGCTACTGCTAGTGACGGCCGGCGTATCGCTCGACATTAAGAAGCTGATCGTGTATCCGGTGCCGCACGCGGAGCTGTTCCTGCTCGATCTGATCCTGCGCGTCTCAACCGGTGTCGAAGTGCTGATCATGCTGACCGGCGCATCGATCGGGATCCTTTTCAATCCGCGTCTGCACTGGTGGGCACCCCTCGCCTTCATCCCCTACGTCCTCTTGAATCTCGCCTTCGCCGCAGGCATCCGCGAACTGCTCTCGAGAATGATGGCCCGCCGCTACCTACGCGAAATCGTCATGCTGACGCTGGTGGCCGTCGGTGCGCTTCCGCAGTTCTACGTGCTGTGGGGCGAGAAAGTGAAAACCTTGCCAGGGATCGGCGTGCTGCCCGTCCTCGTGCGGATCCAGCAAACCATCGCGTCTTATCTGCCTTGGAATCCCATCTCGCAATGGGCGACCGGCCATTTCACTTTGCGCGGCTTCACGGTGATCCTCTTGTGGACCATCGCCGCCGGCGCCTTCGGGCGCTGGCAGTTCGAGCGCGGCCTCCGCTTCGACGCCGCAGCCGCAAAATCAACGCCCAACACGAAGCCCGCCGTCTGGACGGAATGGCTCTACGCATGGCCCAGCCGCCTCTTCCCCGATCCGCTCGCCGCCATGATGGAAAAGGAACTCCGTTCCCTCATCCGTACGCCGCGCTTCCGCCTCGTCTTCTTCATGGGATTCTCATTCGGACTCCTCATGTGGATGCCGATGATCATGAGGGCCGGCGCCGGCTTCAGCTTCCTGCGCGACAACTACCTGACGCTCGTCGCCGTCTACGCGCTGATGCTGCTGGGCGACGTGTGCCTCTGGAATATTTTCGGATTCGATCGCAGCGCCGCGCAGGCTTACCTCGCGAGTCCAGTGAAACTCCGCTCGGCCTTCATCGCAAAAAATCTGACCGCGCTGACGTTCGTCCTCCTCGAAGTCAGCATCGTCGGCCTCGTGTGCCTCATATTCCGTCTGCCCCTCACGATCGCAAAGACGCTGCCTGCCTATTTGATTTCGACGCTGATGACGTTCACGATGATGGCGGCCGGCAACCTGACGTCGGTCTACTATCCGCAGCCGATGAATCCTCAAAAGACGCTGCGCTCCCGTCCCGCCGCGCGGACGCAAGGGCTCCTCATGGCGATCTTCCTCGTCGCCGCCGCGATGTCCGGACTCGCTTACCTCGCCGAGTACGCCTTCGACACCCGCATCGCCTTCTATGGAGTCTTGGCCGTCCTCGCGCTCATCGTCGGCGCCGGCTATCGCATCTCGCTCGACTCCGCGGTCGAGGCCGCCTATCGCCGCCGTGAACTGTTCATCGCCGCGTTATCCCAAGGTGACGCTCCTGTAACCGCTTGAGAGAATGAGCTATGGAACCGTCCTCCCACTTCTTCTATTCGCACCGTCTGAAGCTACAGTTGTGGGACTACGGCGGCGCCGGCAAGCCTCCGCTCATCCTCGTACACGGCGGCCTCGATCACGCCCGCAATTGGGATTTCTCCGCCCGCTCGTTCTGTGAGCAGTATCACGTCTTCGCTTACGATCTACGCGGGCACGGCAACAGCCAGTGGGCCGAAGGCGCCGCGTACGGATTGTCAGAGCACGCCCTCGATCTCTCCGCGCTCGTCGACATCGTCCGTGTCGAAGCGCCGCAAGAACCCATCCGGATCGTCGGCCACTCGCTCGGCGGAATCGTCTCTCTGCTCTACACCGGCATCTATCCGGAACGCGTAAAGCGGCTCGCCGTAATCGAAGGCTGGGGACCTCCGCCTCGCTACTTCAAAGCAGCATCGGAGCGGCTCCGCAAATGGATCGAGGACGTTCGCAAATCCGAGAAGCGCGAGAGCAAGAGCTACCCGAATCTCGCCGCCGCGATCGCCCGTATGAAAGAAGCCAATCCGCACCTGAGCGATGAAGTGGCGCGCCACTTGACCGTCCACGGAACGAATTGGAATGCCGACGGCACCCTCGTTTGGAAATTCGACAACTTCGCGCGTCTGTTCGCCCCCTACGGCCAACGAGTCGATGAAATGCAGGAGGTCGTGTCGCACATCACTTGCCCCGTTCTGCTGTTCTGGGGCATGGAGAGTTGGATGTCCGACCCCAGCGAGGATCCCCGTGCGCAGGCCATCCCCCACGCGAGAATCGTGAAAGTTCCCAAAGCCGGACACTGGCTACACCACGATCAACTCGAGACCTTCGTCTCAGAGACACTCCGCTTCCTCGCCGATTAAAATACGTCCAAACGCCAAAATGCCCGGCAGCGGATCCACTCGCTG
>DASXZC010000367.1:0-10384 GCA_036502165.1 Bryobacteraceae bacterium | reverse complement strand
TGCAGACGATGGTCCTGAACCTGACCAATCAGTGCAATCTGTCGTGCGGCTATTGCTACGAGTTCGGCGAAGACAAAGTCGCCACGCCCGACGGCAAGCCCAAATTCATGAGCTGGGAAATTGCGCGCGCCGCTGTCGATCGGCTGTTCCTTGACTCTCCCGGACGCCATGGAATCCATGTGACGTTCTTCGGCGGCGAGACGCTCATGAACTTTCCGCTGCTCGAGCGCGTGGTCGCCTATGCCAACGAGAAGGCCGCCGCCGAAGGACGGTCGATCGATTTCAGCCTCACGACCAATGGAACGCTGCTGAGTTCCCGTATCATTCAATTCCTCGCCGCCAACGATATCGGCGTCACCGTTTCGATCGATGGTCCCAAGGAGATGAACGACAAACTGCGCGTCTTCGCGAACGGCAAAGGATCCTACGAGATCATCGCGCCGAGAGTGCGTGAGCTTCTCGCGACGCACAAAACGCGGCCGATCGCCGCGCGCGTGACGCTGACTGCGCAGGTCCGTGACGTGGTTTCGATCTTCCGCCATCTGCGTGAGGAAATGGGCTTTCACGAAGTCGGCTTCGCGCCCGTTACAACCTCGCCGCAACGCCTATACGCGATCGAGCCCAGCGGACTTGATCAGGTTCTCGAACAGTTCCGCGCGCTTGCTTATGAATATCGCGACTGCGCGCTCAAGAACGAATTGCACGGATTTTCGAACGTCAGCGACACGTTGAACGAACTCCACCAGGGCATCAACAAGTCGCACCCCTGCGGCGCCGGGCTCGGCCTGGTCGGCGTCGGACCCTCCGGCGACATCTCACCTTGCCATCGTTTTGTAGATTCCGACACGCATAAACTCGGGCACGTCGACACCGGCATCGACCGCGCTGCGCAAAAGGATTTTCTGACGCGCGGGCACATCCAATCGAAGTACGATTGCCACAGCTGCTGGGCCCGGCCCTTGTGCGCCGGCGGATGCCACCATGAGGCGTTCGTCCGCTATGGCGACACCGGCCACCCGAACCTGCATTACTGCGACTGGGTTCGCGGATGGACGGGCCTGTGCCTCGAGATCTATGGCGAGATCGCGGTTCGCAATCCTCAATTTCTGAGCCATTTTGACAGGAGAAAATCGGTATGAAGCACGTCAGGGCCATCAATCGAAAAGCCCGGCGCATCGAGAGCGAAGCCGCGGCGCAGGGCGACGTGGTCGCGATGCAGGCTCCGACGAATGCGCAAAAGCGTCCGCATTATCCGGTCGGCTGCGCGATCATCTTTTCGCCAGGATGGGAAGTCGATTCCGCCGGCGGCACCGCGGGACTCTGCCAGCCTGCCGAGCGTGATTTATACGATTGCTACATCACCTGCTACTGGCCGGCGCAGGTTCCCGATCATCTGAATAATTATCCGGACTGGGCCGCAAAATGCGCGAGCGCCATCAAGGACTGGCGGAACATCGATCTGGTGTTCCCATAAACGAATGAACATGCGACGCACCTTGATTGGATGGATGACGGTAGTGGCGACGGTGTGCCTCGCACAGGCTCCCGCGAAAATTTATGTCGGCGCGTGGCCGGGCCGGCTGCTGATCATTGACGAAGCCACAGGCGCGCTCGATGGCGAGATCCCGCTCAAGACGGACGTCGTACGCGGCCTCTACCTGACGCACGACCGCAAGCGAATGATCGCGACCACCGTCAAGGATGCCGGAATCGAAGTCATCGATCTGCAGACGAAGACGGTGACGAGTTCCTTCACGCTCAGTAACGGCAACAAGAAGGTTCGCCTGCGCGGCACGGTCATCGATCCGGATGGAAAGACGATGTACGCCGTCGGCAAAGAGGTCGAGAAGCAGATCGACCGCTGGGTCATCGGGACGAACAAATTCTATGTCATCGACATCGCGCAGCAGAAGATCGCGCGCGTCGTCGAGCCTCCGAAGGATGAGGTCGACACGCTCGGCGGCATGCTGCGCCTGTCACCTGACGGCAAGAGCCTCTACATGTTCGGCCAGAACATACGGGTCTTCGACACGCAGGATTTCAAGCTCATTGATAAGCAGGAACTGCAGGCGACGTACTCGATGGCGGAGACTGTGTCACTCGATGGCGACCTCGATCCCTGGGGCGATCACAGTATCGTGACTGCGAGTTTCGTCAGCACCGATCCGATCGTGCATCGGGCCGTCTTCGGGATCGCGCGCATCGATTTGAATAAGCGCACATTTGATTTCCATCCGGTCGGCCCTGAGGGCGGGCCCTCTGCGCCCGGTTGGAGTGTCAGCTCCGGCCTGCAAGTGACGCCCGATCGCAAGAGAGGTTACGCGATTTCGGTTGAAGGCGAACATGGCGATCGCGTGACGCAGTTCATGGAATTCGATATGGAGAAGCAAAAGCTGATTCGCCGCGTGGGCTTTGCGGGACGCACACGTTTTAGCTTCGCCATCTCGTCGACCGGCAAGCAGCTTTACATATACGGCGCCGGCAATACCATTGAAGTCTACGATGCCGCGACCCTGAAGTTGACGAAGACGATCGAAGTGAACGGTGACATGACGTCATCGCTCGCAGTAGTCGGTCCGCGCGCGGAATAGCCGCTGGACACCGTGATATCTTGAACCCATAGTGCGGCTGCTAACAACCACCAGAGCCTTGGCGTTACTGGCGATCCCAGTGTTCGCCCAGTCGGATTTTTACCTCAAAGATAAAGACACGGTCGTCTTCTATGGCGACAGTATTACGGACCAGCGGCTCTACACCGTTGCCGCCGAAACGTTCGTTCTCACGCGGTTTCCGGATCTCCATGTGCGCTTCGTCCATTCAGGATGGGGCGGCGACAAAGTCAGCGGCGGCGGCGGCGGGAATATCGAAACGCGAATCAAACGCGACGTTTCGCCGTATCATCCGACGGTCGTCACGATCATGTTGGGGATGAACGACGGCAAGTACAAGCCGCTCGATGACGACTTGTTCACGACCTATAAAACCGGCTATGAGAAGATCCTCTCGCTGATCCGTCAGGATTCGCCGGATGCGCGCTTCACATTGATCGAGCCGTCGCCGTATGACGATGTCACTCGCGCGCCGTCGTTTCCTGACGGCTATAATTCGGTTCTCATTCACTATGGCGAGTACCTGCAGAACCTCGCTCAGCGCACCTCGAACACATCGATCGCGGATCTGAACACTGGCGTAGTGGCGATGCTGCGCAAGGCCTTTGCATCGGATCCCACACTCGCGCCGCGGATCATTCCGGATCGCGTTCATCCCGGTTGGGCTGGACATTTGATCATGGCCGCGGAGTTGTTGAAAGCCTGGAACGCGCCGAAGCTCGTCACCAGCGTGGACATCGATGCGAAAGAAATGGCCACCTCGTCTCTCACGAACACGAGCGTGACTGGCCTGCGGGAACTCGATGACGCTGTGGTGTGGACGCAGCACGACACGGCGCTGCCCATGCCGTTGCCCGATCAGGAGCCGGCGACGCTGCTGGCCGTGAAGTCATCCGATTTCATGGATCGTCTGGACGTCCAGTGGCTGCGCGTCACCGGGCTCGATTCCGACAAGCGGTTTTCGCTCGCGATCAACGGCCTCGGTGTCGGAGAATTTACCGGCGGCCAACTTTCGAGCGGAATGAATCTCGCGACTCTCGATACGCCGATGATGCGACAGGCTTCGCAAGTCCACGCGTACACGGTAAAGCGGGCTGCGATCCATCAGCTCCGCTGGCGTCAATTGCAGATTCCCTTTGAAAAGGACGGATTGCCGCGCATGGCGTCGATCCTCGATCAGATGGATGCCCTCGACGCGGACCTCGAAGCCCGCCAGCATGCGGCGGCGCGTCCCTCGGCCGCGTATTACGAGTTGACTCCGCTGAAGTGATGCTGCGGACGCTTCCGATTTACATCCTACTGTGGACGTTCGCGCCGCTGTCCCTGCACGCCGGTGAGAAGCAGCTCAAACTCTTCGATCAGGTCTGGAAGCAGATACACGACGAATACTACGACTCGACGTTCCACGGCATCGATTGGGATCACGTGCGTTCGAAGTACCGCGGCGATGCGGAACGGGCCGCGAACGACAGGGAGATCTATCCGGTCCTTGAACGGATGGTCGACGAATTGAAGGACGCGCACACACGTGTGATCTCGCCAGCGGATGTGCGGGAGGATCGCACCCACAATCGCAATGCGTTCGGCTTCAGCGTTCGGCTGGTCGAGGGCGAGTACATCGTCAATCAGGTCGAGCCGCGCTCGGCGATGGAGTTCGCGGGAGTGCAGCGGGGATGGGTGTTGAACGGCGTCGATGGCAAGACCGCGCCTTCGAACAATTTGCACGAACTGGCCGTGTGGTACGCGAAGTCCGCGATCCGCGACAAGTGTATGGCCTTGTCGACGGTCAAATTCGATTTCCTCGACGCCCAGAATTTGAAGCATCCGGTTGCGGCGAAATGCACGGTGGTCAACGTTCCGCCGCGCCAGGAAGCGCTTAGACTCGCAGGCGGAGTGTTGTATGTTCGCATGGATGCGTTCCAGTCCTCGACGGGCGCGTGGTTCGAACAAGTGATGGAGTCCAATCACACCGCTCCAGGACTCGTTCTCGATCTGCGCTTGAATCCGGGCGGATTTAAATCGCAATTGTTGAAGTGCCTCGACGCGTTGTATGCGAAGCCGGTCAGCGCCGGCGTCGACATCTCGCGTAAAGGCAAGGAACATACATGGAAAGTGCACGGCCGCGGCTCGCGGGCCTTCGCGAATCCAGTCGTCGTGCTGATCGATGAGATGAGCATGAGCAGTTCCGAAATCCTCGCGGCGGCGATTGAAGAGACCGGCCGCGGACGCGTCATCGGCCGCAAGAGTCCGGGCAAGGTACTGTTGAGTTATGAGACTCCTCTCGGTGGTGGCGGCAAGCTGCAACTGGCGATCCGCGACTATCGGACTGAGCGCGGGCGCCGTCTTGAAGGGGCGGGAGTCGTGCCCGACGAGGTCGTCACGCTCAGCGCGGCCGACATGCGCAAGCGCATCGATCGCGACCTCGAACGCGCGCTCGCGATCATTATGAAGAAATGAGCAAATGAATCCTCACGAACTGGCCGCGGTGCGCGTGAACCGGAAGGGCGCGAGCCGTTTTGAGTCCGGCCACCCTTGGATATTTTCGAGCGATGTCGTGGAACGCGGAGGAGCCGCCCCCGGCAGCGTCGTGCGTGTGCTCGATCAGAAAGGCTCGCTGCTCGGCCTCGCGCATTTCAGCGAATCGTCGCAGATTACATTGCGTCTCTTGAGCCGCGTGGCCGTTCCCATTGATCGCGGGTTCTATCTCGAACGTCTGCGGGAAGCGGAGAAACTGCGCCGTCTCGTGGTGCGCGAGACGAACTCCTACCGCCTTGTACACGGTGAAGCGGATCTGTTGCCCGGCCTTGTGATCGACCGCTACGGCGACTATTTCGTCATGCAGTCGCTCGACCAGGGGATCGATGCCGCGCGGGACTCGATCGTCTCATGTCTGATCGAATTGTTCGAGCCAAAAGGGATCCTCGCGCGCAACGATTCGGCCGTTCGCAAGCATGAGTCGCTGCCGCTCGAGACGGTGGTCGTCCACGGGGAAATTCCGGAGCGAGTCGCGATCGAAATGAACGGTCTGCATCTCGAAGCGGATCTCGCGCATGGACAGAAGACCGGCGTGTTCCTCGATCAACGTGAGAACTACGTCGCGGCCGCCCGATTCGCGCGCGGACGGGCGCTCGATTGCTTCACCTCGACCGGCGGATTTGCGCTGCACATGGCGTCGAAGTGCGACTCTGTCGAAGCCGTCGACTCCTCCGCGTCGGCGCTCGCGACAGCGTCGGCGAATGCGAAGTCGAACTCAATCGAGAACATCCAATTCCGTGAAGCCGACGTGTTCGACGTGTTGAGTAACTATTCGCGTTTACGGTCGACGTTCTCGACGATCGTCCTCGATCCGCCGGCGTTCGCGAAGTCGCGCTCCGCGGTCGATGCGGCGTTACGCGGATATAAGGACATCAATCTGCGCGCCCTGCGACTGCTCGAGCGCGGCGGAGTGCTGGTGACGTGTTCGTGTTCGCATCACGTGAGCGAAGCGGCGCTGCTCGAAGTGCTCGCGGAGGCGTCGCTCGACGCCGCGAAGACCCTGCGGATTCTCGAGCGGCGGACGCAGGCGATGGATCATCCGATCCTGTTGACCGTGCCTGAGACGCTTTACTTGAAGTGCGTGATCGCACAGGTCGTTTGATTCGACTATCGAGATCTCTCTGAAGACTCCACCGGGCGAATTAGCGAGAGAATCGCGAAAGTATCCGGGAAAAGATTTGTGGCTGATGGAGGGCGGGGAACTCGCAACTGAATTCCTGCGTGAAGATCTGATCGATGGCGTTCCGATGTTCGGCGCAGGACTTCCGAGCGTCGATTCCGCTTTTCGACCCAACGGGTCTATCCGACGTCGGGTATCGTCGAGATCCGCTACGAACGGGCCTGATCAGCCTCGCCCGCCGCTGCTGTGGTGCTGGTGCCCGCTTTCCTCCCACCCGGGCATTTGCGTTCGAGGAAACTCATCAACCTCGACCGGATGCCTTCGGGGAGCGCCTTCGCATGCATCCCCTTATAAACTTCGATGGTCTTCTTCGTCGTATCGCAAATCACGAAACAATTCGGGCATTTATCGAGATGATGCTCGATCTCAGCCTTGAGCGACGGATCAATTGACGAATCGAGAAAGTTATTCAGTTCTTCCAGAAATTTCTTGCAGGTGACCATGTTTAGAGGTAAGACAGGAGGTCTTCTCCTTTCTTCCGAAACAATCGGGTCAGACGTTCGCGCAATTGCAGGCGGGCCCGTAACAGCCGGCTCTTGACGGCCGGTATGGATAGATTCAATGCTTCGGCGGTTTCTTCGGTACTCATCTCTTCGACGTCTCGCAATACGAACACGGTTCGGTAAACAGGTTTCAGACTTTCGATCGCGTCCTCCAGAATTCCGTGGAGTTCGTCCTGCGAATAACGCTGCTCAGGGTTGCCTTCCCACACGGCGATTTCACGCTGCACGGTTTCTTCACCCGTGTCCATCGGCTCGTCGAGCGGAACGGTTTTGTCGGTCTTGCGCTTTCGCAGCTTCATCAAGGCTTCGTTCACCGAAATCCTGACCAGCCAGGTGTAAAACTTCGAGTTCCCCTGGAAATGATCGAGATTCTGATAGGCCTTGAGGAAGGCTTCCTGGAGAACGTCTTCAGCGTCCTCGTCATTCTGTGTGATGCGTTTAGCGAGGCGGAAGATTCGCCGCTCGTATCGGTTGACGAGCTCGGAAAAAGCAGCGGCATCGCCCTCGCGGGAGCGGTTAACGAGCGCCAATTCATCGGCGGCGCTCAGACCGGGCGGTAGAGGACCATCAGCCTCGGTGGCAACAACGGAGAGGCCACCGGACAGAACGTTATTTTCGGGGTCAACGTCCTCATGGGCCGCACTGGTATTGTCGACAGTTGGATTATCCAACTCGACGGCGGGATCGGGAGACGGAGCCATGCTCTTAGTGTAGCTTGCGCGTCAAGCCGGCAAGTTGATCAATGCCACGGACCCGACGACACCCACGTGGAACGCGCCGGATGGCTGAATATTGCGGTAGTCGCGGCCGCTGGCCATCATTCGATCCATGATCGACAGTTGCGTCGTGGGAACCGTCGGGCCGAATTCGAAGTGATGCCACCGGTTCTGGTCTCGCTGGATGGTCTGGTCGCCGACCGTCATGTACAGATTGGTGAGCTGATCCTTGAAGATCTGAGGATAGAAATCATGACTCTGGTCCGTGACCTTGATCGATGCTTTGAAAATCCTGGCAATCGCCTCCTGCGTTGAATGGCCTAAAACGGCTTCGAGCGCCCCACGATACGCGGCTACGCGGCTGGCGAAGCGCCGATTCCCAAGTCCGGGAGTGGCAAACCGGATCGCGTTCTCGGCTGCTTCGAATGTCAGTTGGAAAGCCCGCACCCAGTCGTTGCAGTGCTCGAGTTCCGCATCCCGGCTCCGGTTGGAGTTCATGTCGCTCACGATCGCATAAATCTCATTTTGGCCGGCGGCCGTGCCAAAGCCCCCATGTTGGGGATACCACGCAAGGCCCGTCGGATAGGTCCCGGCTCCGAGATACACCGAGTCATTCGTGCCCTCGACGGCCCCAGTCAGATTGCATTGGACCTTCCAATCATCACCCTCTTTATGGATGTTGAGATTGAAAAGCGGCGCAACGGGGTCTCTCGGTTTGGTGGTTACTCCCATGTCCTGTTTATCGCAGCCATAATGAACGTCGAGCGTGTTCGTCACGCGAATCGGGGCACGGCAAAGCATATAATCTCACCTCATTTTATCTGGGCTTATCGATTTAATCTTCGGTAAGGGTCATAAAGGTAGCGATATCTTGCCGAAGTCTAGTGATTATACCCCACGCGCCGGCGGATGTTCCGCCGGCGCACCTCGACTACAATTGAGCGATGCGAATCCTGGCCCCGGCCCTGTTAGCCTCGTGCTTCACTCTGTTCGGACAACCCGCACTGCCCGGACGCCTCGAGTTGACACCGCCTGAGCCGGTCCTGCGCAAGCCCGTCCAGCCGACGCACTTTCTTGAGTCCGTCGGCAGGCGCGGGGCGATTCTTGGCAAAGAGGATGGAACGTTCGAAGCCTGGTTGAATCCGATTAAACTCGCGCGCGACTTCCGGATCTCGGTGTTCTTCGACGGGTCCCTCGAGCCGGTCGACTTGGCGGATCTCGCCGAGTCGGTCGCGGTGTCTCCCGGGCGCGTCACCATCACTCATTCGCACGCGGCGTTCACGATCCGCCAGACCTGGGTTGCCGCGATTGATGAGCCCGTGTTGATGCTGCTGCTCGATATCGACACGAACCGTCCCCTGCGGCTGCGTGCCAGTTTCACACCGGAGATGAAGCCAATGTGGCCGGCGAGCTTTGGGGGCCAGAGTAGTTCCTGGGATGATAACGAACACGCCTTCATCTTGACCGAAGGACTCGGGCGCTTCTCGCTCGCGATCGGCTCGCCGCTGTTCAGTAAGCATAGCGAGCAGGTCGGTCATCAACTCCCCGGGCGCAGGATTCTTGCGGAAATGGAACTGACTCCGGAGATCTGCCGCGCGCAGACTATACCAATCGTGCTTGCTGGATCGCGCGAAATGTATCGTAAGGTGCTCGCCGATCCGCAGCGAGTGATCCGCGAATCCGACAAATATTACCGCGCGTTCGATGCCCGGACTTTGCAGGTGCACACTTCGAATCCGGTCTTGAATGAAGCGGTGCAATGGGCGAAGTACGCGGTCGAAAAAGGCTGGGCATGCAATGAAGGAGTCGGATGCGGATTGGTCGCGGGCTACGGACCATCCGGGGAGAGCGAGCGTCCGGGATTCGCGTGGTACTTCGGCGGCGATGCCTTCATGAACTCCTGGAGCGTCGTCGACTACGGTGATTTTGAACGCGCGCGAGGCATCCTCACATTCCTTCGCGACCATCAGCGCGCGGATGGGAAGCTCGAGCATGAGTTGACACAAAGTGCCGCGCTGATTGACTGGAGCCGCTATCCGTACGGCTACTATCACGCCGACACAACGGCTCTGTACTTCGTCTCAGCGGCGCGATACGTCATCCGCTCGGGCGATCTCGAATTCCTGCGCGAGTCCTGGCCATCGATTGAAAAGGCTTATCGCTATTGCACCAGCGCGCTCGATGACGATGGATTGCTCTCGAATCGCAAGGCCGGCGCGGGCGCGGTCGAGACCGGAGCGTTGAGCGGCAAGGTCGCGAACGACATTTATCTGCAGGGCGTCTGGTTGACTGCACTTGACGCATACATGCGCTTGGCGGAGGTCGCCGGACAATCTCCGGCCGATGCGTCAGCGCTGCGCGAAAAAGCGCGAACAACTCTGAATACCTGGTTCACGCGGCCCGATGCAAAGATGCTCACGTTCGCACGGTTGAAGGACGGAACGATGTACGATGCGCAATCGTCGTGGCAAGGGATCGCGCTCGCCTATGGCGGCCTCGATGCGGAGAAGTCCGCGAAGGCTGCGGCGTACTTGGCGCGTCCGGAGTTGACTACCGCATGGGGAGCGAGGCTGTTCGCGACGGACAGTCCGAACTACGATCCGCTGAGTTACAACGATGGCAGCGTGTGGCCGTTCGTCACAGGCTTCGCAGTGCTGGGCGAATTTCGAAATCACCAGGCGGCGGGAGGGCTGCGCCATCTGTACGGCACCGCGTCCATGACTGGCTTAGCGGCGGCCGGATTCATCCCTGAATATATGAGCGGAGAGCGTGCGCAGGCGCTGCCGGCCGCGGTGCCTCATCAGTTGTTCTCATCGTCAGCAGTGATCAATCCGTTGGTCA
>DASXZC010000366.1:0-13516 GCA_036502165.1 Bryobacteraceae bacterium | reverse complement strand
TGCGGTTCTCCTTCGGGAACGATCTCGAACATCGCGTGCGGGTGCATGCGATCGTCACGCACGAAGACGCGAAGCAACAGACGCTCTATCTGCAGAGCGATCAGGAAGGCATCGTCGCCCACCTGGCTCGGCCCGCACGATTCGAGCCGGGATCGCAAGTCGACATCGCGGGGTTCGTCACGCTGAACCAGTCGACGATGATTCTCGAAGAAGCGATCGCGCGGCGCACGGGTATTGGCCCGTCACCGGCGCCCGTCCCGCTGACCGCCGCTGGAGTGATTGCTCGGAAGGACGACTTCGCGTTCGCGCCGGCAAGCGCAATGCTGGTGCGGATGGATGGCCAACTCGTCGAACGCGTTCCGCACGCCGGCGGAGCCAACTGGATCCTGCGGGATGGCGAGCACGTATTTGCAGTCCAGATAGACCGCGGGGTGGCTGATCGTCTATCGTCGATCGGCTTGGGGAGCCGCTTGCGGGTTTCAGGAGTATGCGACATCGCGTTCGACCGGATCGGCGAGCCGGTGTCGTTCTCGATCCTAACTCGTTCGGCGGATGACATCGAAGTCCTCGAGGCGCGGGGCTGGAGCCGGCGGTCGTGGCTGATGGCGGCGGCGCTGCTGTTGTTCTTAGGCTTGGCGGCGTGGCTATGGATGATGCGGCACGTGTTTCCCTCGCGATCGAGCACGGCGGCGGAAAATGCGCTGGCAAAACCGGTCGAGCCGCTCGTCGGCGCGGCGCGATTCTGCGGAATCGGCGCTGTGTTGATTGGGCTGCCGGTTCTTATAGGCGGATGGCTGCTCGGTAGCGAACGGCTGCGGAGCCTGCTTCCGGGCACGGCGCCGATGCATGCCCTTACGGCGGCGGGGCTCGCACTGGCTGGGTCCGCTCTGATCTGCGCGAGCATCCCGGCGCGTCCAATATTCGGCGTTCTGCGGGATGCTCTTTCAACTGTGATCGTCGCGCTGGGTGTGGCGGCCATCGCCGCATTCTTACTGAGCGGGTCCTTTCTAACGGAATCGATGGCACAGGCGACCGCACTCGGCTTCCTGTTGACGGGTAGTTCGCTGCTCCTTGCGGCGCGGAGGCGGAGCGTGGTCGCGGCGCAAATCCTGGCGTGTGTGGCCGCGGTGCTCGCATTTATGAATCTGGTCGGATTTCTGTATGGCGTCCACGGCGTGCTGGCGGCCGAACTTTCACCGATCGGCATGGCGCCGCACACGGCGCTCGCTTTCGGACTGTTGACGGCGGGGATCCTATGCCTGGGGTCGCGGCAAGGACTGATGGCGGTCGCGAGCGCGAGGGCACCTGGCGGTGTGCTCGCACGCCGGCTACTCCCCGCGATTGTCATTTTTCCGGTCCTGCTCGGGTGGGTCCGGTGGATGGCGCAATCCTATGGAATGTTTGACAGCGCGACCGGCATGACGCTGTTCGCCTGCGCGAACGCGCTGGTCTTTGGAATTCTCATCTGGGCCAACGCTGGGCTATTGAACCGGCTAGACCGGGCGCGAACCGACGCCGAAATCAGGCTCGGCCAAATGAATTGCGAACTCGAGGCGCGGGTCGAGCGTAGGACGGCCGATCTGGGGCGTGCCAACGAAGAGCTGGCGGCGGCCCGAACGCAAATCGAGAGCGTGCTCGACGCTGCGACGCACGTTGCGATCATTGCGACGGACACTCGCGGAATCATCCGGCTCTACAATGCCGGCGCGCAAAAAATGCTGGGATACGATGCCGCTGAGATCGTTGGACTGGAGACGCCGGAACGATTCCACGATCCTGCGGAACTCGAGAAGCGGTCGTTCGAATTGTCGAGCGAACTCGGCTGTCCGATAGAGGGCTTTGAGATCCTCGTGGCGGATGCGCGAGGCGCCGGTTCCGATGAGCGGGAATGGACGTACGTTCGCAAAGACGGGACGCGAATCGAGGTCCGGCTAACGGTTACGGGTGTGTTTAACGCGAGCGGGACTCTCACCGGATTCCTCGGCGTCGCGCTGGATATCAGTGCTCGCAAGAAGCTCGAACGGGAACTGCGCCAGAACAATCAACAGTTGACGCTCGAGACGCAGCGGGCGGAGAAGGCCAATCGTGCCAAGAGCGAGTTCCTGGCGAGCATGAGCCACGAAATCCGTACGCCAATGAACTCGATCCTCGGGATGTCTGAGCTGTTGGCGGGGACCAATCTCGACGCGGAGCAGAGACGCTACGTCGAGGTATTTCGCCGTGCCGGTTCGAGCTTGCTGACGCTGATCAACGACATCCTCGATCTATCGAAGATTGAGTCCGGCCAGTTTGAGCTTGAACAAGTGGAATTCGATCTCGAGGAGATGATCGAAGAGACGGTCGATTTGCTGGGCGGGCGGGCGCGGGCCAAGGGGCTCGAGCTGCTGTATCGTCTGCCGCCGGAGGTTCCGACATCGCTCGTGGGCGATCCGGCTCGAACGCGGCAGGTCTTGATCAATTTGATGGGCAATTCGATCAAGTTCACGGAGACTGGACAGATCGTCTTGGCAGTCGCGCTGCAGGAAGAAGAGTCGGGATCTGTTGCGCTCGAATTCACAGTTGCCGATACGGGAATCGGCATCGCCGCCGACCGGCTCGAGGCCGTCTTTGAAGACTTCGCTCAAGCCGATAATTCGACGGCCCAAAAATACGGCGGCACCGGCCTTGGCCTGGCGATCAGTCGCCGCATTGCAGAACGCATGGGCGGTGGTTTGTCGGCCGAGAGCAAAGTAGGCGAGGGAAGCACGTTCCGGTTCGCGGCCCGCTACCGGCGCGGTACGGCGGTGGGGCGTCCGCTGCCTCCGGAAGCCGGTGAACTCAATGGCAAAAAGGCTCTCATCGTCGACGACAACGTCACGAACCGCTTCATCTTGCACGAGACGCTGCTCGGCTGGGGCATGCAGGCGGATGAGTGTGCGAACGGTTTCCAGGCTCTGTCGTTCCTGGCGCACGGCGGATATTCGATGATCCTCATCGATTCGACGATGCCGGGGATGAGCGGGTTCGAACTGGCGAAGAAGATCAGAAAACTGACGCCGGAGGTGCCGGTGGTGATCCTCTCGTCGGACCATCAACCGGGCGATCAGGCGTTGTGGCGCGAGTTGGGTCTCGCGGGTTTCGCGGTCAAACCAACCAGGCGGAGCGAACTGCTGAGGATCCTGTGCGGCGCGTTGCATCGGGACTTGACGGCGCCCGGTCCCCCGGATGGTGCGCGGCCGCAGGGAACAAATTCGACGTCCGCGCCGGCCATGATGTCCGGGCGATCGCTCGCGATCCTGGTGGCGGACGATTCCGAAGACAACCAGATGCTGGTGCAGGCCTATCTAAAGGGAACTCCGCACAAGCTGACGTTCGTGGACGACGGCGATTTGGCCGTGCAGCAGTTCGCCGAGGGACATAATTACGATTTGGTCCTCATGGACGTCCGCATGCCGAAGATGGACGGGATGACGGCCACTGGGCTAATTCGGGCGCTCGAAGTGCAGCGGCACGCGAGTCCGGTGCGCATCTTTGCAGTCAGCGCGAACGCGCGGCCGGAGGACGTCCAACAGAGCCGCCGGGCCGGATGCGACGGGCATCTGTCGAAGCCGCTTTCGAAACAAATTCTATTGAATGCGATCGATGGCGGAGGCGCGTCCGCTACCGCAGCGGCCGCATCCGTCGCCGAGCCGTCGCGGGGTCGAAGCAACAGCAATTCCATACAGGTGGCGATCCATCCATTGCTTGCGGACTACGTTCCCGGATACTTGTCCGCCCGCCGCAAGGATGCCGCGCAGATGACTGATTTGATCGAACGTTCAGACTTTGACAGGCTCCGCCATTTCGGGCACAACATGAAGGGAACGGGCGCTGGATATGGTTTGCCGGAACTGACCCGGCTCGGCCGCGAACTGGAGCGGGCTGCGATTGAGCACGACTCGGGAGCACTGACCGAGTTGGTCGCCACGCTGAACGATCATCTGGGTCGTGTCGAGTTGGTGACACAGTAGAGCCGAATACCGTCAAAGCGGGTCGCGCCGGTGAGTGATGGGACCGACAGGGGACTAACTCAGCGTGGTTCTGAGCAGGAAGTACGTCGGTTGAGCGCCACTCACTCGCACAGCCATCACAACGGCACTGAAACGGGATATGCCGCCATTTCGAGCTTAGGTCTTGGCATCACGCCACAACAATCCCACGAAACGGTCTCGACGAATCTTCGCACAGCACTTCGAGCGACTTCTGCCCAAGGATCCTCAACGCGGTGAGCCAACGCAAAGTACTTCGAACTCGTACGCCGCACGAACGGGCATCGCATCGGCGCTGAAAGCTCCGGATATGCCGCAATTTTCGAGCTGGAGTCTTGGCACCGCGCCAAAGCAATCCCAGCAAACGGTCTCGCCGATTCTTTCCACGGTGAGCCAACGCAAAGCAGGAAGACCGGCGGGGCCGGTGAATACGAGAAGAGAACTTTTGTCGAGCGGCGTACCATGACAGTAGCCGAGCAGGGGCAAGCTAAGACCGAAGCATCAATGGTGCCGAAAAGCCCGTCGCAAAGCATGGTTCTGAGGCTCGCACACAGAATACAATGATGACCGCAATGCCAACCACTGGCATGACGGATCTCTTCTAGGAGAATGCGCTGTTTTGCCGCCTCGGGCCTCCTGATCGGTGAATCCCAACCGAGGTGAATCATGGCAAAGAGAGGCCAGCCGAATCAGGGCCGGAAAGGCGCTCCGCGCAAGACAAAGACGACCAGCAGTGGCGAGCAATCGCTTCCCATCCTGCACGCCGATACGGCGGGAGTGGACATCGGGGCAACGGAAATCTATGTAGCCGTGCCGGCGGATCGGGACGATCAGCCGGTTCGCCGCTTTGGCACTTTCACGGAGGATCTGCACAAGATCGCGCAGTGGCTCAAAGAGTGCAAGATCCAACGGGTCGCGATGGAATCGACCGGTGTGTACTGGATCCCGTTGTGGCAGGTTCTGTCGGACCATCAGTTCGAGTTGTGCCTGGTCAACGCGCGGCACTTCAAAAATGTTCCGGGCAAAAAGACGGACGTGCAAGACTGCCAATGGCTTCAGTTTCTCCATTCGGTGGGACTACTGCGCGGATCGCATCGGCCGGATGAATTGATTTGCGGTCTGCGGACGCTGCTGCGATATCGAGGGGAGTTGGTGCGGACCGCGGCCATGCATCTGCAGCACATGCATAAGGCGCTCGAAGAAATGAATATCAAGCTCGGCCATGTCATCAGCGAGTTGAACGGACGGACAGGATTGTTGATCGTGGACGCGCTGCTGGCGGGAGAGCGCGACGGAGGAAGCTGGCACAGTTACGCGACAAGCGGGTGCGGGCCAGTGAAGAATCGATCATGAAGTCGCTCGAAGGCGACTATCGGCTGCAGCATTTGATCACACTGCGGTTTTCGAGAAACCTCTATCAGCATTACCAAACGTTGCTTGAGCTTCTGGATCAGCAGATGGAAGCCTCCATGAGCCAGCTGCCAGACCAGGGGGATTTGAAGGATCATCCGTTGCCTGCGAGCCAGAAGAAGACGCCGCCGAAGAAGCGGCACAACGCTCCGGCGTATGACTTGCGTACACAGTGCTATCGAGCGTTGGGTGTGGACCTGACGGCGATTGACGGCATCGATGAAGTCACGGCTCATGTGGTGTTGACCGAGGCCGGAGCGGATTTCTCCTCCTTCCCGACAGCGGCGCATTTTTGCAGTTGGCTGCGTTTGTGTCCGAACAACGAGACCAGTGGAGGGCGGACATTGTCGAGGAAGACGAAGAAGGGAAAGAATCGGCTGGCGTTGGCGCTCCGCCATGGAGCGAGCACCCTGCATGCCAGTGACACACCGTTAGGGCAGTATTTGCGGCGGATGAAGGCGCGTTTTGGACCGGCGCGGGCGATCACCGTGACGGCCCACAAGATCGCCCGGATCATTTACCACATGATCACGCAGAAGGAAGCGTTCCAACCCGCGATGCTGGATGCGCAGCATGCCCGGCACAAACGAAAGCACGAAGCCAGCGTTCGCAAGCAGGCTCTGTCCCTCGGCTTTCAACTTACTCCGATTGTCCAGCCGTCGGCGTAGCGGGAGAAGTTCTCTAGGAGATAATTCGAACTCATACGCCGCGCGGGCGCTGTCTACCGCAGTTTCTAGGTTGGGCCCAGCGCCAGAGCAATCCGAGGGTGGATTCGACTATTCTTCCCGCAATACTTCGAGTGGCTTCTGCCCGAGGATCCGCGCACTCGCGAGCCATCCGGCGCCGTTCGCTATCACTGCTGTCAATAGAATCGCTACTAGCACCGGCGTCACTGCTACCTTCGCTTCCGCTTCCCAGACGCGGCGGAGCATTACTGCGGATAATGCCGTCCCCAGTAACGCACCGATTAGTCCGGCGACTCCGCCGAGGAGGAGGAATTCGATCGAAAATACGCTCGCAATGCGGCGGCGGGTGCCTCCGATGGTTTTTAAAATCACGACCTCGCGGATGCGCCGGAAGCGGGTGCCGGCGACGCTCGAGGCGAGTATGATCACTCCGGCGAGGATCGAGAAAATGGCCAGGAAACGAATTACGGTCGCCGCCTGGTCGACGACTTCCTGAATCAGCGCGAGTGCGTCCGCCACATTGATCACTGTCACCGTCGGATATTGTTCGTACGCCGCACGCTGCAGAAGCGCGACTTGCGCGGGGTCCATGCGAACGCCGCCGTAGTAGATGGCGGGGAGTCCTTCGAGGGTCTTCGGGGTGAACAGGAATTCGCTCATTGCGCCCATGCGGAATCCTTCGGTGCGATAGAGTGCGACCACTTTCGCTTCGAAGGGATGGCCGGTCGCAATGAAATCGAGGGTCATGCCGGGCTTCAGGTTGAGGATCTTGGCGGCGTCCTCAGTGACAGCCACTTCAGGAGTGGGATCGTCTTTCTTCCACCACTTACCCTCGTAGACGTCAAAGCCGTCGGGGCGTTCGGGCACGAACGTTACGCTGCGGGTCTGGCGGAAGCGGCGAGCCCAGCCCTTCAGGTCGAGCTCGTTGAGCGGAACACCGTTGACTTGCGTGAGGCGTGCAGCGACGGCCGGCGTGACTTCCATGCGACCCTTGACTCCGGCCTGCTTTTCGACGAGCTTTACCACGCCATCCTTCAGGTTGGGCGTGATGTCGATCAGGAAGACGTTCGGCATCCCGGGTGGCGCAGAATTCACCAGTTGCGAGATGAGCGTGCGCTGCACCAGATAGACAGTCACGGTGAACGTCACTCCGATGCCCAGCGCGACCAGGATCGATTGCGCTTGATTGCCGGGACGGTAAATGTTAGCGATGCCGTGGCGCACGACCGAGGGCAGATGCAGGGTCGTCGTCCGGAGGAACAGGCGCAGGCTCTTGAGCAGCAGCCACGCCACGCCCGAG
Source organism: Bryobacteraceae bacterium (assembly GCA_036502165.1). Classification (GTDB taxonomy): domain Bacteria; phylum Acidobacteriota; class Terriglobia; order Bryobacterales; family Bryobacteraceae; genus F-183. The sequence goes on along the minus strand of DASXZC010000366.1, from coordinate 6,113 downwards.
AGCACGATCAGGCTGACGACGACTCCGCCAACGAACAGGATGCCGACGGACGGATCGCTGAGCGTCATCGCGATTCCGAGCATCCCGAAGAGAATCGCAGCGGCTGAGCCGAGTGCCGCTTTCGATTGCGTCCAACGTTTCCACCAAGGCACAGAGGCGTCGATCATATCGCGGCGCAGAATCAATCCGGGGCGGATCGTGCGGATGCGCAGCAGTGGCGGCAAGGTGAACAAGAGAGTCGAGAGGATACCGGCGGCGAGACCTTCGGCGAGTGCACGCCAGCTCCAGGTGACACCGGGATCGATGTTGGGAAAGAATTTGCGGATCAGAAGCGGGAACGCCAACTGCACCAAGGCGCCGAAGATGAGGCCGAGACTCGCTCCGGCTAAGCCGAGCATCATCGTTTGGACCAGATAGATTTTGATGATCTGCGCGGAACGCGCGCCCATCGACTTCATGACGGCGATGCCATCGAGCTTCTGCTGCAAATGCGAATTCATCGTCGTCGCGACGCCGAGGGCGCCCACGATTAATGCAATGAGACTGACGAGGCTCAGGAACGTGGTTGCGCGATCGAGGCTGCGCGTGATGGTGGGATTGGTCTCGCGATAGTCGGTGATGACGGCGTCAGGAAAGGCGGCTTTCAATTCGCGCTTGGCTTCCGCGACGGGCAATCCTTGCACGGGAAGTTTGAAGAGCAGGCGCTGGGCGGCGCGGCTGGCTTGGCTGATGAGTCCGGTGCGTTCGAGGCCTTCACGGCTGATCATGACGCGCAGGCCAATATTCATGCTGCCGGCGATGCGATCGGGTTCGGAAACGATGGTGGTCGAGATCTGGAAATCCTGGCCTCCAATGCGGATGGTGTCGCCGCGCTTGACGTTGAGGCGCACGAGCACGTCATCGGCGGCGCCGACGTGTGTTGCGTCGAGCAGCGACGCGAGCGGGGCGGGGGGATCCGTTTTGACGGCGCCATAAAACGGATAGACTTTCGGGTCGACCGCCTTGATCGAGACCATGAGAGGCACCGGATGATCCGTCGAATTGGCCATCGTGAGGGTTTCGGTGATTTGTGTGACGCGGGCTCCGCGAGCCTTGAAATCCTCGATGACTTTGGTTTGCGCGGCGTCGGGGAGTCCGAAGATCCTGACGCTCATATCCGCGGCCATGATTTGGCGCGCCTCCCGGAGGAGTGTGGAACGGAATCCTTCGGAGAATCCGCGGACGCCGGAGAGGGCCCCGACACCGGCGGCCACGCCGAGGATGACGAAGGCGAACTTGACGGCGGACGCGCGCGTCTCGCGCCAGGCGATCCGGGTGGCGGTGAACCAGAAGTTGGGCATGTGCGGGGCTAACACTATGATGCCTGATTAACGTGGTAAGGTTGCGGAAGCTTTTTCCGGCATGCAAGCTTGGCTATGCAAAAAAGTGACATGCTGTCTCACTTCTGGGTGTGGTGACTCGGTTTTTGATTGTGGATATGCCGCCAAGTTAAGGAAGTCTCGATAAACAGTAATTGGACCTCCAATTGCTGGGGTATACCTCTAGCGGCAGGGAGGCCGAACAAAACAAAATGACGGCAAACGTGGTCGCAGGAGTGCTCGTCCTGGCACAACGCTTGAGACGGCGGAGAATTGTATTGGCGCGGTGGACTCGGAAGTATCGTCGTGGGGAGACTGTGGGGAGTCCGGCGGCGCGTATGTTTCGGGCGACGGCGGAGGCGTGGCAGGCTTCGAAACGGAGGAAGCGGTTGATTCAAACGTTCGTGCCGGCTGGGATGAGGCGGGCTGAGCGGCGGCCTTCCATTTAGTCGATTCGCGGGGTTCAAAACCGGCCGCCGCGAGAGGATTCGGCGGTGCGCGCGTCGATAGGGCTACGAACCCGCTGGTCATGAGTGGTTCCCGAAAAACGATAGCGGGATGACTGATGAAGTAAGCCTCGGAATTGCCGGAATCTCTGATTCGCGGTATGGTAGTTATTGGAATCCTAGTACAAAAGGACTAAATTCCCTAGGAACTTGCCGATGCCGGGCGGCGAGGCTGTTCCAATTACCAATTTGTACCGATCTAATCTCTAGTGTATGAACGCTTCGCATCCAAGCAGTGACGGCGCAGCCGATCCTCTCGAGCAGCAGGAATCGGCGGCGGACGCCGAGTCTTCGACAGAAACGGCCGAAGAAGATTCCGCACTCGACGCCCTCGCGGCGGAACGGGATCAACTCGCCTCCGAACGCAATGAATTGAGGGATTTGCTGCAGCGCAGCCGGGCCGAGTTCGACAACTTCCGGCGGCGGGTCGAGCGGGAGAAACTGGAACTCGCCGAGTATGGCGCGACCGATCTCATGCGCTCGGTAATCAGCCTCCTCGACGACTTCGACCGGGCGCTCGCCATTGAATCCTCAGATAAGGTGTATTCGAAGGGAATCGAACTGATTCACTCGAGATTCAACGAGACCCTAAAGAAACAGGGCCTGGAGCCGATTGATTCTAAAGGACGAAAGTTCGACCCCAATCTGCACGAGGCGGTCGATCGGGTGGCGATGCCGGATATTGAAGAGGAAACGGTCGCCGACGAGTTCCAAAAAGGGTACAAGTACAAGGGCCGTCTGCTGCGTCCGGCGATGGTCAAAGTAGGGGTCAAGCAGTAAGAGAAAGGGCCGGTGGCGGGAGAGGCGTTAGTGTGCTCGCTCGATTCATGAGAACCTAACATATGAACGTGGCAAAACGGGACTATTACGAAGTGTTGGGGGTCGCGCGGGACGCCGACGAAGGAGCTCTCAAGAGCGCCTATCGCAAGCTCGCGATGCAATATCATCCCGACCGCAATCCCAACAATCCCACGGCTGAGGAAAAGTTCAAAGAAGCCGCCGAAGCCTACAGCGTGTTGAGCGATGGCCAGAAGCGCGCCGCCTATGACCGCTATGGTCACGCGGCCGTCTCCGGCGGAGCGTCCGGGCCGGAAGGCGCGGCAGGGTTCCCGGATCTCGAAGACCTGTTCAGTTCATTCGGACTCGGCGACCTGTTCGGCCAGCAAGGCCAGCGGCGCGGGGCCGGTGGTGGACGCGCAAGAAACGCCCGCGGCGAGGACATCCGCTTCGATCTCGAAGTCAGCTTCGAAGATTCGATGCGCGGGATGGCCGCGGATATCATGGTGCCGCGGCTCGACGTGTGCCGGCGCTGCGATGGCAAAGGCGCGGAACCGGAAGACGGGCTGACGATTTGCCCTCTTTGCCGGGGCAGGGGCGAAGTCGTTTTCCAGCAAAGTTTTCTTTCTGTCCGCAGGACGTGCTCGCAGTGCGGCGGGCGCGGACAGATTATCCGGCGTCCCTGCAAGGAATGCGGCGGCGACGGCTATCACAAGACCGAACGCAAGCTCAAGATCAATATCCCGGCGGGCGTCGACAACGGGACTCGTCTGCGTTTGCAGAACGAGGGTCAGCCCGGGCCGAACGGCGGCCAAGCCGGGGATCTGTACGTTGTCCTGAAGGTCAAAGAACACCCGATTTTCGAGCGGCAGGATAATGACCTTCACTGTTCCGTTCCCATCAACATCGCCCAAGCCGGGCTCGGCAGCAACATCGACATCCTGACCTTCGATGGCTTGCAGACGATCAAAATCCCAGAAGGAACGCAGAACGGAGCGGTGCTGCGGCTGAAGGGACTGGGCGTACCATATCTGAATTCGAATGGCCGTGGCGACTTGTATGTGCATATTGAAGTCCGCGTGCCGTCGAAGCTGACGCGCGACCAACGGCGGTTGCTCGAGCAGTTACGCGATCTGCTGCCTGCAGAGAACGAGCCGCACGGCAAAGGATTGTTCGACAAGGTCAAAGATTATTTCCTGTAGTGCTCCAACCCGGCGGCGCCCGTTTCCCAAAACCCTCCCATCCCATGGATAATAAGAGGGAACCCGCTTCACACACTATGCTGTCCCGGGACAAAATCCTAGAAAAGCTCAGGAAGGTATGTCTGGCGCTTCCGAATGCGACGGAGACGCTGACGTTTGGGCATCCGACGTTTCAAGTGGCGCAAAAGACGTTCTGCGTCCTCGAGCAGTATAAGGGTGAGCTGAGTATTGCGGTGAAGGTGGGAAAACAGGTGCAGGCCGTGTTCCTCAAGGACGACCGGTTTTTCCGGACGCCGTATGTTGGCCAGCACGGGTGGGTGTCGCTGCGGGCGATTGGGAAGCTGAACTGGGACGAGATCCGGGAGTTGGCCGAGGGGAGTTACCGGTTGGTGCAGCAGAAGCGGCGTAGCATCTAGGCGGTTTGCCGAGGAGGTCCGCGGAAAAGGTCGCTAAGGGTTCGCAAAGGCCTCGCCAAGGGTAGGGGACTACACAGAATGCGATGCTGATCCGGCGAGGACTTTGCGTGTCTTTGCGACTCTGCGCGGACCCGGTTGGGCACCTGTTCAAGCGGTTGCGAAAGCTGCGATCAACGCACCGGCATCCGGACGCGCCAGGCGTAGGGAATTCTTCCGCATCGCGGCTAGGCGTCCGGGTTCTGAGAGGACGTTGTTTACCTTGTAGGCAAGCGTGTACAGGTTGTCGGACCAGACGCCGGCGCCTTGCTCCAGAAGGTAGATCGCGTTCTTCTCTTCCTGGCCGGGGATCGGATTCACCACGATCCAGGCCAAGCCTTTGATCAGGGATTCCGATGTCGTCAGGCCGCCGGGTTTGCCGATCATGAGGTCCGCGGCGGCCATGAGTTCGTCCATTTCGGTTGTGAATCCCACAGCCTTGACGATGGGAAGGGCACCTTCGGGCTGGCGGGCGGCGATTGCTTCGATTGCGGATTGCAGAGGCGCGCTCTTGCCGCATACGGCGATTATTTGAGCGGGGATTTTGGCTGCGACCAGCGCCTCCACCATGCGACCGGCGTTACCGGCGCCGAAGCCGCCGGCGGAAACCAGTACGGCTGGGAGATCCTTGTGCCAGCCATGCTTGCGGCGCATGGCGGCGCGATCCCGCTTCTCGGTGAAAACAGGATGAGTCGGAATGCCGCTGACGGTGATTAGCTCCGCGGGAATTTCGAGGGCTTCGAGATGCGCTTTCGCTTCTCCGGTGGCGACGAAGTAGTGATCCGATGCGGCGCTCAGCCACATGCCGTGGACTTCGAAGTCCGTCACGACGGTGAGGATGCGGGCGCGGATGCGGCCCTTTTTCCGCTCGCGCTCGAGCAGCGGCGTGGGCAGGAAGTGGGTGCAGATGACGACATCCGGATGGAATTCGCGAACCGTTTTGAGGAGTTTGGTGGCGCCTGCGCGTTCGATTCCTTCCTGGACGCGCGCCTTGTGAAAAGGCTTGTCGGTGGCTTCGTAGAGCCATCCGAGAACGCGAGGGGATCGTTTGACGAGATCGAAATAGCCGTCGCGGTAGACCTTCCGAAACGCGGGCGGCATGAGCGTGAGGACGTCGAGGTTGACGATGGTGTTCGACGCGGAGCCGGGCTGAAGGCGCAGGGCCAGTTCGACGGCTTCGGCGGCGCGCATGTGACCGGCTCCGACGGACGCCGAGAGAATGAGGATTTTCACTTGCATCGATTGTGGCACACGATTTCGATGCCTGACCGCGCAGACGGCGGTTCGATGGGGTCGGCGGTCCTCATCGCATCCGGTGATCGCGTGCGGCACGTGGCTCCAGTTCCGAAGAATGGTGGCGCATGGAGCGGGCCACGCGCGGGCGGCATGAAGCTTGCGACGGGGCGTCGGAATTTGGTGACGCAGAAGATCGACGAGAAGAGGCTTGACCATAGAGAGTTTCTGCTGCACGAGCTTCGGCATACCTTCCGCAATCAGCATCAGGGATGCTCAATGCGCACGCCCGTGCACGGATTGGTAACTCACAACGAGCCGATATCTATTGGCCGACGGCGCGGCGCTTCCCGATGCGTTGATCGCGCAGACGGAGCGGTTCGTCGAGCTTGATTGTCCTCACGGCATCACCGATCGAATGCAGCAACTGGCTGATGGGCAGGCGTCCTCAATCGACATCAGGGATTGCTCAAGTGCGGCACGCCGGGCGCGGCGTTTTAGCGCACGTCCTATTGCGGTTCCTTATGGGCCGCTAGTTCCGTGCTCGCCGGAGAAGCCGGGATATGAGCATCTCGCCTTGGCAAC
>DASXZC010000365.1:0-26424 GCA_036502165.1 Bryobacteraceae bacterium | reverse complement strand
CTCGGCACCCCGATCACAATCCGCGGATGCACCATCATCTTCCGGCCATGGGCCTTCTGGATGAAGTAGTTCAGCATGCGCTCGGTGACTTTGAAGTCCGCAATGACGCCGTCCTTCATCGGGCGGATGGCCACGATGTTGCCGGGCGTGCGGCCGAGCATTTCCTTCGCCTCCTTACCCACGGCTTCGACCTCGCCGTTGTTTTTGTTGATTGCTACGATCGACGGTTCGTTAACAACTATGCCTTTACCCTTGGCGAATACCAAAGTATTCGCCGTCCCAAGGTCGATGGCGAGATCGGACGAAAACAGACTGAATAAGGACCGGACATTCATGGATGATATGAGAACACCTCGACTTGCGTTATAAAAAGCGAACCCGGCAAACATCCCTGGCGTTCCAGTGGACCTTACGGCTCCGGGTCGTGTCTAACTTGCTGTAAAGTTTGAGTAAATCGGAGGGATCGTGCCGGCCAAGCTTCTTCAAACTGTAGCATATACCGGGCCGTTGCGAGTACCCTGAAAGAGGTTGAGGATGAATAAAATGATAAGGACCGGAGCACGCGGGATCCTGACGCGGCGCGCCTTCGTGGGCGCCTCGCTCGGCGCAGCCGCTCAATTTGGTTGTGGACCTTCGAAGCACGACGCTCTGCGCGCTTATGCCTTCGTCGCGAACTCCGAAGGGGCGACGGTGGCAGTGGCCGACTTGGCGACATTCGCGGTGGCGCGGCAGATCCGCATGGATGGGCAGCCGTCGCAAGTCATCGCTCCGGCGGGCCGGCCTTCGGTGTATGTCCTGATGCCCGCCAGTGGCTCGGTTCACGAGATCGCGGTTCAGCAATTGAAGGTCCAACGCAAATTGCGGCTTGGACAATCCGCCGTGTCGATGCGCATGTCGCCGGATGGACGCTCGCTATACGTGCTGCTCGCGCAGCCGAAAAAGCTAGTGCGGATTGGCCTCGATCGCTTCGAAACAGATTGGGAACTGCCACTTCCGATGAGTGCCGTCGACTTCGATCTGGACGCCGATACATCCGCGAAGACGCCGCGCCAGGTGGGAGCGATCAGCTATGGCACCGCCGGCAGCTTCGCGTTTTTCGATCCCGCGGACCGGAAATTATTTCCGGTGATCCAAATGGGCGGCGAGGTGGGGAAGGTCCGCTTTCAATATGGACGCGAGTTGATCGTCGCGAGCCTGACGGGCCGCGCGTTGAGCGTCTATGATTCTCTGCTGCAGCGCCGTATGGTCGAATTGCCTTTGAAGAATCGGCCCGATCAGTTGTGCTTCAACGCGGACTCTGGACAGTTGTTCGTCACTGGCGAAGGCTCCGATGCCGTGTCGGTCGTGTATCCGTACCGGACTCCCGAGGTCGCCGAAACCGTGCTCGCGGGAAGGCAACCGGGAGCGATGGCGGTGTCTGAGGATCCGTCCTACTTGTTCATCGCGAACCCATCTTCGGGCGACGTTACCATCTTGAATTCAGACCACAAAGTCATGGCGATCGTCAGCGTCGGCGCGGAGCCATGCTGCATCGCGACGACACCCAACAGCGAGTTCGCGCTGGTGTTGAATCGCAAGTCGGGCGATATGGCAGTCTTGAGAATCGGAACGATCAACCGCAACCGGATTCTGAAGTCCGCATCGCTGTTCACGATGATCCCGGTGGGATCGGCGCCGGTCAGTGTCGCCGTTCGGATGATTTGACGCCGAACGTGAGATCGTCTGAAGCGAGTCCGCGCTCCGCATCGAGGCGGCGCGAAATCGGCGGAGGCAATACGAATTCCTTCTCGGGCGTGCGCGGAGTATCGAGATCGTCCAGATCCGGCAGTGGCGTCGGGAAACGATTGGCGACGGCTACTTCCTTTTGACCTGGAACCCCGGTGACGCCAAGCGATTCCTGCTGCAGTTGCTTCACGATCTCTCTGATCTCCGAGACTTCGTTGCTGATGGTCAGCACCTTATACGCGATGAAGGATACCGAGCCAGTGATGAGGATGGTGAAGAGGCTGCCGAGGAGGGCGTGAAAGAGGTCCATAGATTCTCTTGGAGAATATCGGCAGCGGCGCCGAAGTTCTTTAACCGGCGAGTCCCAAGTTCTTCTAAGTGGAATCACTGACACGGAAGCCGTGGCACTGGTTCCACGCGTGTCACGCGATCTTCTCGTGGGCCGCGTCCCATTTCAAGTAGCGACGCTTTCGATAAGAGGTCACCGACATCTCGCACGACACCACGCCATAGTAGCCGAGCATGTAGTCGCACTTGATGGCTTCGTTCTTGCGAATGGCGTTCAGCAGATTGCGATGGTGCAACTCGAGAGATTCGGCGCCGGTCTTCTGATGAGTGATGGGATCCGGCACCTCTTTCAAGAACTGCCGCTGCGGAGTGATGGTGAATCCGGTAGGTGTGAACTCAAGTGTCGCCTTGTGCCCGCGTATCAGGTGCTCGACCTTGGTGTCATTCGCCATCGAGGAGATGAGCTGCACCGTCGTGCCACCCGGATAGTCGAGCAATACATTGAACGTATCAGGGATTTCGGCCTTGCTCTGAGTGAACTCAAACTTGCCGCCCGTGGCCGCGACAAAATCCGGAAAGGTCAGGTCGAGGGCCTTCATGAGGCGAGTGATGCGATGGACGAACAGGTCGCTCGCGATGCCTCCGGAATAATCCCAATAGCGCCGCCAGCGCCCATAGCGATCGGCATCGAACGGCCGCTTCGGCGCGGGACCGAGCCATGCATTCCAATCGAGGTTCTCGCCCGGCCTGATATCGGGATCGAGCGGATAGGCCCAGAAATCGTCGACGTGATTGCGCGAATAGTCGATCTGCGCGAGCACGACTTTGCCGAGCGTACCTTTCTTGAAATAGACGTTCGCCGTCTCATAGGAGTCGTCGGACATGCCTTGGACTCCGACTTGCATCTTGATCTTGGCCCCTTTCATCTTGGCGACCACCTTCTTGGCCTCCTCGATGTGGTGGGTCATGGGTTTTTCCGTGTAGAGGTGCTTGCCGGATTCGATCGTGTCGACGATCATCTGATAGTGCCAATGCTCGGGAGTCGCGACGAGGATGTAGTCGATGTCCTTGGACGCGAGCATTTGCCGGTAGTCCTTGAAGATCGTGCCGCCAGTCAACTGTGCCGCGGCTTCGGCACGTTTCGAGTAGACGTCGCAGACGCCGCCGATTTCGATATTGTCGGATTCCCTCATTTTCACGAGAGCCCGCATATGGGAGGTGGCTTGGCCGCCGCAGCCGATGACTCCGATCCGGATTCGATCGTTCGCCGCGGGGATCTGTTCATAGCTACTGGCGGTGGCCGAGGCCACGAGGGCTCCGGCGGCGGTGAGGAGGGTTCTGCGGGTCATGTTCGAATTGTATCCCGCAACCGTTCAGATCCTCGAGAAACGAGGCGTCATACTGAGCCTCATAGCTCCGTACTGAAGGACGAGGAAGACGACGAAAATTACTATCGATTCGACCGCCGGCCGGACTTTTACGCCGCGGAAGGCCGTTCGAAATCCCAAGATGCAACAGACGCCGATACTGATGGTCAAGGCGATCTCAATCGGCGTGAAATGTCCGCTAATGACGTGCGCGATCCCCAGCAGGAACAGCCAGATCAAAGTCATCAGGATGAACCAGAAAAGGAAGAGCGGCAGTGCGGATGCGGATCCCAATTTGTTCTTGCTCGACAGCAGCACGAGCGCCAGGAGGCACGGCGAGATTTGAATCACGTGCCGAATGGGAGTATGGCTGACGAGTCCGACGAGGAGAAGCGAGACGATGAGTCCAAGGAGCCAAAGTGCGGTTGGGCGGTGCATGGTGTCCTTTGGACCGTCGGACGCGGCACGAATGTTTCAGGGAACCGGATCGAATTCGATGCGGTCATAGATCTCAGCCACGGGGATTTCAACGTCCAGGGCAGCTATCGGAAGGGCCGCCTCGAGTCCGGAGAACTCGTCGACGTGCCAGGAGTCCGGTTGGCGGTTCCAGCGTTGGACCCATGCGCGGCTTTGGTCGACCAGGATGTATTCTTTGAGCGATGGGATGGAACGATAGAGGATCCCTTTTCTGCCAAGGTCGTAATCCGCAGTGCTGTCGGAAAGGATTTCGAAGACAACAATCGGGTTGAGCACAGTCTTGTCGGGGAGAAGGTCGAGCTTGCCGCACACGACGCTGAGATCGGGGTGGAAGTATCTGCCGCTGGGTACGCGGACGCGGACCGCCTGGCCGAGCGCGGTGCACTGAGACTTCCGGAGTCGGATCCCAACAGCCGCCGTAAGGTTCGCCTGGATTTGACCGTGGTTGGGAGTGCCGGCTTCAATCTCGAACACTCCGCCATCGACGTACTCGAGGGGGCATTCCGCGCGGTCGTCGAGTTCGACGTACTGAGCCGGCGTCAGGAACGGTGTCGGTAGGGAAGCCATCCTCGTGATTCAGATTAACAACACCGAGGTTTTTTCGTTTGGTGATCAGCTCAACGTACGAACGGCTTCTTCGGTGGCAGGGGAATCTCCACCTCGGCGTAGCTGCCAGCGGTGGCCGAGTTTACAGCCAAAACGACGCGGTCAAGATAGGGGCGCACATGGCCCCAGGTCGAATTGCCAAGAACGGCGATGGAAATTTTGCGGTTGGTCAAATTCTGCTGATACAGAAGATTCTTATCCGTTGTGAGCAAGAGTTCAAAACCGGCCTCTTCCGCCAGGTTGAGCAACTGGCCATTTGAAATTCTGTCCCATCCGCGATCAATTGCTTCAGTAACGGCATGGCCCGCAAGCGCCGCGGCAATGCGCGTCGGCGTCCCGTGATCAAACAGGATGCGCATGAATCAGCGGGGTGACAACTGAAGGCTGCGGGCGGCAAATTCCAGAACGGCGTTAATCTGCTCACGCGAAACGCGGTAATTTTCCATAATCTCCTCGATCGGCGAACCGGCTTCGAGATTTTCGAAAATCGTGGCGACGGGCAACCGCGTATCCTTGAAAACCCATGCACCGCTTACCCTGCCGGGGACGCTCTCCACGGCGGGGCACTGTGACCAGTCAAGACTTGCCATGCGCGAAGCTCCTTCCTGATTCCAGAATACGCGTTTTGAACAGCCGTCCGGCCAGTGGAACGATTCCACCTCCAATTTCGTTATACTTTGTGGCGAGGGTCCTCGATGGTCACCACCAGCACCCGAACCGGAGGAATACACCTATGTCCTTGATGGACTTCCTGAAAAAGCAGTTGATCGACGTCATTGACTGGACTGAACCGGAACCCGGCATCCTGGCGTGGCGTTACCCCATGCAGGATCGTGAGATCCAGAATGGCGGCCACCTGACCGTTCGCGAATCGCAAATGGCGGTCTTCATTAACGAAGGCAAGCTGGCCGATACGTTTGGCCCCGGATTGTACACGCTCAACACGCAGACTCTGCCGATCCTCACGTACCTCAAGAATTGGAATACCGGCTTTCAAAGCCCCTTCAAGAGCGACGTTTATTTCTTTTCAACGCGGCAACAGTTGAATCAGAAGTGGGGCACGGCGACTCCGGTCACGATCCGTGACAAGGATTTCGGCGCCGTGCGCTTCCGCGCGTATGGAATTTACGCCTATCACATCGCCGATCCCAAAGCCTTCCACACCAAGATCAGCGGCACGCAGGAACTGTATCGCGTCGAGGATCTCGAAGGGCAACTGCGCAACTCGATCGTCACGTGGATCTCGAACGCCGTATCGCAGAGCGGCATCCCGTTCCTCGACATGGCCAGCAACCAGGTCGAATTCGGCAAGCGCGTCGCCGAGTACATCAAGCCTCAGTTCGTCGACATGGGCCTCTCCCTCGACACGTTCATGCTCGAGAACATCTCGCTGCCGGATGAGCTGCAGAAGATGCTCGACACCCGCATGGGAATGAACATGATCGGCGATATGGGCCGCTACACGCAGTTCCAAGTCGCGAATTCGCTGCCGATCGCGGCTGCCAACACCGGCGGCGGAGCGGCTGGAATCGGCGCGGGATTGGGCGCCGGCATGGGCATGGCGCAAGTGATCATGGGCTCGATGGGCCAGGCAAATCAGCAATACCAGCAGCCGCCGCAGCAGCAACAGCCGCCGCCGTATCAACAGCAGCCGCCGCAAGCGCCGCCTCCGCCCCCGCCGGTTGCCGCCGTCGCTGTGCCTGTCGAACCGAGCGCTCCTCCTCCGGTTGCACCCGCAGCGACTCCGGCGGGCGATCTGAAGTTCTGCATCAACTGCGGATCGAAGATTCCGCGCGCAGCGAAGTTCTGCGCCGAGTGCGGCTCGGCTCAATAAACAGGTGGTGGACGGGATCGTGTTGGAAAAGTCCGGCTGTGAGTGGATCGTGGAGGCGCATGGCTGCGCGGCTGAATCATTGGCCGATGCCGCGCGCCTCCGCTCACTTTTTGACGATCTGATCAGCGGGATGGATCTGCATCCAGTCGGCGAGGCCGCCTGGCATCAGTTCCCCAACACCGGCGGACTCACTGGCCTCAGCCTGCTTGAAGAATCCCATATCGCCTGCCATACTTTCCCGGAGTATGGGACTTTGTGTTTGAATGTATTCTGCTGCCGTCCGCGCGTTGGGTGGGATTTTGAGACGCATCTCAAAGCCGCATTTGGCGCCGGGGCTGTGCATGTGAGAAGGATTGAGCGGCCTTACTCGTAAATGTCCCATCCCGGATCCAATTGTCCGCAATGCGGCGCTAAAGTCGAGTTCCGATGGTCTGGAGCCGTTCAGGCCGTGTGCGAATTTTGCGGATCCATTCTGGTTCGCACGGACCTCGATCTGAAGAAGGTCGGCACGGTCGCCGACTTCGCGCTCGAGGATGCTTCACCGATCCAGATCAACACCGAAGGCGTCCACGATCAGAAGGCATTCGTCGTCGTAGGACGCATTATTTACGAATGGGATCAGGGCGGCTGGAACGAATGGTACCTGATGTTCAACGACGGCAGCTTCGGATGGCTGTCGGATGCGCAGCTCGAATGGGCCGTGACGAAGCAGTACGCCGCGCAGGGAATTCCCAATTCGCCCGATCAAATTCATCCGGGTAAAACATTCACGTTTGGATCGACCGATTTCGAAGTCACCGTCGTCACGCACGCCCACTACAAAGGCGTCGAGGGCCAACTGCCTTTCGAATATTGGGACAAGCAGCGCGTGACCTTCATCGACTTGCGGACGCATACGCGCGAATTTGCGACGCTCGATTTCAGCGATCCGCAGCCTCAGCTTTATGTAGGACGGTTTGTAGAATTCGAAGACTTGCGTCTGACCAACCTGCGCCAGTTCGAAGGGTGGACCTGAAACCTTGCCCGGTCAAACGCTCGTCAAAACCCGTGCCATCACCTGCCCGAACTGCGGCGGTGGAGTGACGTTGCGCGGTTATTCGCACACCTTGACCATGACGTGCTCGAGTTGCCATTCGCTGCTCGATACTTCATCGGGTGAGGCGTCGATTCTAAAGAAGGTCCAGAAACAGACGAAGATCGAGCCTCTCATCCCCCTCGGGGCCCGCGGCAAGTTCGACAACGTTCCTTACGAAGCCATCGGATTCCAGCAGCGCTATACGACGTCGGACGGTGAGCACTTCTTCTGGCAGGAGTATGTGCTGTTCCATCCCTACAAAGGCTTCCGCTATTTGTCGGAATACAACGGCCATTGGATTTACATACGTCCCACGGAAGTTCTTCCGGCTGGCCAGTATTATCAGACCTTCGATGGCCACATGTATCGTCCGTTTCAGAAGGCCGTCGCGCGAACCGGGTATGTGGTCGGCGAATTTCCCTGGCGCGTGGTAGTCGGCGAAGCGGTTGCGATGGTCGACTACGTGTCGCCTCCTTATATTCTTTCGTCAGAGAAGAACGCGAACGAGACCACCTGGTCCGCCGGACGCTACATGACCGGCGAGGAGATCTGGAAGACCTTCAACCTTTCCGGCACCGCGCCGCCGGCGACGGGAGTTTACTGCAATCAACCGAATCCGATGGAAGGCAAGCCGCGCGCGAGCTTCCGCCTGTTCGGCCTGTTCGTCCTGCTGGCGTTGATCCTCATGATCGTGTTTGGCGCGACGCACAAGAGCGATCCGGTCTACAAAGGATCCTTCTCCTTCGATCCGGCCGCGCAAACGGATCAGTCGGTCGTGTCTCCAACATTCGACATCGGAGGCTCGCACACGACGGCGGTGCACGTCGAATCCCGCGCGGGAGTATCGCAGAACTGGCTTTATCTGCAGATCGCGCTGGTCAACAAAGACACCAACGTCGCTTATGATTTCGGCGAAACGCTGAGCTACTATTCGGGCGTCGACGACGGTGAAAGCTGGCAGGAAGGATCGTCGAATCAAAGCACGATCGTGCATCGCGTGCCGCCTGGCCACTACTACATCCGCATCGATCCGGAGCGTGACCGCGAAGCCGGCGAGTCGGTGCAGAGCGCCAATCGCGTGGTCGGTTACCAGGTCGCGGTGTTTCAGGGCGCGACCAACATTGGGTTGATTTTTATCGTGATATTGTTGCTGTTGCCTCCCCCTGTGATTGCGTGGTGGCGATATCGAAACTTCGAAAATCAGCGGTGGGCCGAAAGCGACATGAGCGGCGGTGGAGAATGATGATGCGAGGTACGAAATGAGAAGAAGTCCGATTTTTGCGGCCTATGGCGCGACCTTGCTGATGCTGTTCGCCGCCGCCGAATATACAGGCTACGGCTTCATGGGTCCTTCGGCCGCCAGGGGCGGACCCAAAACCATTCGCGACAACCCGGGTGCCAGCCGGTCACACTATGGCGGAATCGCGCCGCGTTATGTCGGCGGCAAATAAGTTTCAGGAGGGAAAAGCATGGATTTCCATTGGGCCAGTATCTTGAACGCCGCCTTATACTCGGTGCTCGGCATACTCATTTTCGTTCTGTCTTTCGTCTTCATCGACAGGGTGACGCCTTATCATTTGTGGAACGAGATCGTCCACAACAAGAATCTCGCGCTGGCGGTATTGCTGGGGGCGATGTCGATTGGCATTTGCATGATCATCGCGTCGGCAGTTCACTAGAGTGTCAGCGGTTTTACTGGTTTCGGTTTTCCTGATCGCCGCCTGCGGGCTGATCTATGAACTGATCGCCGGTTCGCTCGCCAGCTATCTGCTCGGCGACAGCATCCTGCAGTTCTCGACCATTATCGGCAGCTATCTGGCCGCCATGGGACTCGGCAGCTTTCTGTCGAGCTACGTGACCCGCGGGCTCGTTGCGCGGTTCGTCGAAGTCGAACTGATGGTCGGACTGATCGGCGGATTCTCATCCTCGCTGCTGTTCCTCGCCTTCGCCTACACGCAAAGCTTCCGGCTGCTTTTGTATGTTCTGGTGATCGTCATCGGCACCCTCGTCGGACTCGAGATCCCGCTGCTGATGCGGATTTTGAAGGAACGGTTTCAGTTCAAGGATCTGGTCGCGCACGTCCTCACGTTCGACTATCTGGGCTCATTGGGAGCGTCGCTGTTGTTTCCGATTCTGTTGGTGCCGCGCCTCGGGATGGTGCGATCCGCGCTGCTCTTCGGATTGATCAACGCCGGAGTGGCGCTGTGGTCGGTCTATTTATTCCGCGATCAGATTGCGCGGCGGAGGCTGCTGTCCGTACAGTGCGGCATTGTGATCGTCCTGCTGTGCGGCGGAGTCGTCTTCGCAGAGAAGATCTCCGACACCGCCGACAATCAGCTCTACGCGGACGACGTCATCTTCACGCGGCAGACGCAGTACCAGAGGATCGTGCTGACGAAGTGGAAGGACGATCTGCGTTTGTTCCTGCATTCGCACTTGCAGTTCAGTTCGCGTGACGAATACCGTTATCACGAGGCACTCGTGCATCCCGGGCTCTCGGCCCTTCCCGGCGCGCGGCGCGTGCTCGTCCTCGGCGGCGGCGACGGACTCGCGGTGCGCGAGATCCTGAAGTATCCCGATATTCAATGGATCCAGCTCACCGAGCTCGATCCGGAGATGACGACGCTGTTCTCGACCCATCCGCTATTGAGCCAACTGAACAATCATTCGCTGACGAATCCGAAGGTCCATATCACGCACGCCGACGCGTTTGTGTGGCTCGATCAGACCGCCGACATGTTCGACTTCATCGTCGTCGATTTTCCCGATCCGACCAACTATTCGCTGGGAAAGTTGTACACGACCGCGTTCTATCGCCTGCTGCGTCATCACGTAAGCCGCGGCGGATTGATCGTCGTGCAGAGCACGTCGCCCTTATACGCGCGGCAGAGCTATTGGTGCATCGCCGAGACGATGAAGCAGGCGGGATTCGACGTCAGCCCTTATCACGTCTACGTGCCGTCGTTCGGCGAGTGGGGCTTCATCATCGGCGGACTCGAGCCGTACCATCTGCCAACGTCAGTGCCCTCCGGCTTACGATTCCTCACCGCACGCGATTTGCCGGAAATGTTTCAATTCCCGCTCGACATGCAGCCTGTTCCGGTCACCACCAACCGCCTGAACGACCAGGTGCTGGTCCGTTATTACGATGCCGAATGGAGGGTCATCGCACGCTGACGCGCCGCGAGTTCGCAGGACCTTTTCTGGTCGGCATGACCGCCAAGGCGGAGCGCCGCATCGAGGGCCAATTCGTCAACGACGGCTTCCCGCTGGGCCATAAGATCCGCGACCACATCCCTTTCGCCGCGCCGAAACAGACGCGTAAGATCCCGCTCGTGATCGTCGGCGGAGGCTGCGGCGGACTTTCCGCGGGCTGGCGTCTCGGCAAAAAGGGCTTCCACGATTTCGTTCTCCTCGAGATGGAGCCGCAGGCCGGCGGCAACGCGCGTTGGGGCGAGAACGACGTTTCGCGCTATCCCTGGGCCGCTCATTATTTGCCCGTCCCGAACAAGGAAAGCACGCTCGTGCACGAGTTGTGCGAAGAGCTGGGGATGATCGAGGAAGGCAAATGGAACGAGCGCTACCTGTGCTTCTCGCAACAGGAGCGCATGTACATGAACCATCGCTGGCAGGATGGATTCGAGCCGGAAGTCGGCGCCACGCAGCGCGACCGAGACCAATACAAACGCTTCGGCGACCGCATGCGGGAGTTCCGTGCAACCGGTCAGTTCACAAAGCCCATCGATGTCGGAGCCAAGCCTTCGCCGCTTGATTCCATGAACTTTGAGGACTGGATGAAGCAGGAGGGATTCGATTCCGAACTCCTGCGCTGGTACGCGAGCTACTCGACGCGCGACGACTATGGTGCGATGGCGCGTGACACTTCCGCGTGGGCCGGCATCCACGAGTTCGCCTCCCGCGATCCCGAGGACAGGGGTCCGCTGACATGGCCGGAAGGCAATGGCTGGATCGCGTCGCGTTTAATCGAGAAGCTGAAGCCGCACATCCAGAAATCGTCGCCCGTGTACGCGATTCGGAAGAACGGCTCCGGCTGGCGCGTGATGACAGAAACGGTCGAGTATTTGACGGAGGCTGTCATCTTCGCGGCGCCGACGTTCACGGCGCCTTACGTAATCGAAGGCGCGCCGGCGGCGACCGGGTTCGTCTACTCGCCGTGGCTCACCGCGAATTTGACGCTCGACCATTGGCCCGAAGGCGAAGGCTTCGCGTGGGACAACGTGATCTTCGATTCCCCTTCGCTCGGCTACGTCGTCGCGACGCACATGAGTCTCGCGACCTATCAGCCGCGCACGGTGTGGACGTATTATTGGGCGCTCGCCGACCGTTCGCCTCAGGTATGGCGTAAGGCTCTGCTCGAGAGCGATTGGAATTATTGGAAGGAAGAGATCCTCAACGATCTCTCACGCGCCCATCCCGACATACGGTCGTGCGTGTCGCACATCGACATCATGCGGCTGGGGCATGCGATGGCGCGTCCGGTGCCAGGATTCCTAGGCTCCGAGGTGCGGAAGAAGTTCGCACGCGGCGAGCCGAATTTGTTTTATGCCAATTCCGACTTGAGCGGACTGTCGATCTTCGAAGAAGCGC
This sequence comes from Bryobacteraceae bacterium, assembly GCA_036502165.1. GTDB lineage: Bacteria > Acidobacteriota > Terriglobia > Bryobacterales > Bryobacteraceae > F-183. The sequence continues at coordinate 14,444 of DASXZC010000365.1, read as the reverse complement.
AATACCGGGGAGTCACCGCGGCCGACCGGGCGCTCGGGCGTCTGGGACAATGGCACAAGTGAACAGTATGGAAGTCCGCTGCGGCCTCTGTGGGTCGCCCTCGAAACAGGAAGTCGCAGCCGCGGCGAACCCCCGCGAAGCTCCCGATCTCGACACGCGCCCCGGCGAGCCGCTCCGTTCCACCATCAAGTATTGGATGCAGGTCTGCCCCGAGTGCGGCTATGCGTCCTCCGACGTTTCGACAATCCACGAAAACGCATCGGACTTCGTCGCCACCGACGAGTATCAGCGGCAGCGCTTCGACTCAACCACTCCAGAAAACGCCCGGCCGTTCCTCTGCCACGCGCTGATCCTCAATCACGTCAAACAGTACGCCGACGCCGGCTGGACGGCTCTGCACGCTGCGTGGACGTGTGACGACGCGAATGATGACGCAGCCGCGGCGAGGCTCCGGGAACTCGCGATCCACTATTGGAAACACGGCAAGCGCCACGGCCAGGGCTTCGGCGACCGCCTCGGTGAGGAGTTCGCACTCGCGGTCGACGTGCTGCGCCGGGCGGCGAAGTGGGAAGAGGCGCTCGTGACCTGCACCGAAGGGCTCAGCCTCGATGGAGACGACACAGATGAGGTCATCGAGCATGTGCTACTGTTCGAGAAGACCCTGATCCAGAGGCGGGACGCCAAGCGGTACTCTTTGATGGCCGTTCCAGGATTCGGATGAGGGACGAGCGGGCTTCCCACTCCCGGGATAGTTTGCTATTTGTAGAAGGTGAGCGCACGCCTCTCCTGTTTTCCTGAACACCCGAAGGGATGAACCTGACCTCCACTTTCGACCCAGGCGCTGAGATGGCTCAGCAGAAATACGAAGCCAATCACTTGGAGTTCCGCCGGGATACCATCGAGCCTCTTTCCGACGATGCGGTGTTCGAGATCGGCACGCCGGCCGGCACGTTCCGCATGACCAAGCGGGATTTCCACAGTCATTTTCCGGAAATCGTGGCGGGAGTGAGCTATCGCGACCTCGGCCTTTATTCCTATCCGATGATCCCCTACAAGGCCTTTCAGTTCCTCGTCAGGGATTCGAAGGCCGCGGCTTCAACGGCCGCCGAGGGAAGCGGGATAGACCAGCAGCAGAACGGCAGCGCTCCAAGCCGGCCGGAAGATGGGTTCGATCAGGACCCAGGCGATGAGCACTCCGAACATCTGTAGCATCGGCTGACGCGTAAACTCGCGGAACTTATCGTTGAGCTTGTCAGGCAGGATCAGGGCGATCGCCGTGTTCCCATCAAGCGGCGGCACGGGGAACAGGTTGAACAAGCCGAGCATCAGGTTCAACGAAAACAGGATGCTCAAGAACGCCGCCACGCCGCCTGCGAGATCGGTGCCCTCGATAATCGAAGTGAAGCCGACGTACTGCATGCCTTGAAAAAATCCCGTCAGCAAGCCGATGTGCATCAAAATCGCGGACACCAAAACCAGAATCATGTTCGCCGCCGGACCTGCCAGCGCCATCCAGGCCGCGCGTTTCGGATAGCGCTGCTCCCAATAAGGATCGAACGGAGCGCTACCCCAGCCGAGCATCGCGCCGCGTCCGATGAGATAACTGATGAGGGGAACGATCACAGTTCCCCAGAATTCGCGCTGAATGTGCGGCAGCGGATTGAGGGTCACTTGTCCCGCGTGATACGCCGTCAGATCGCCGCCCCACTTAGCGACCAGCGCGTGCGCCGCCTCGTGACAGGTGAGCGAAAAAAGAAAAGCCACGTACCACAGGGGCAGCATGGCAAGCATATTGATGTCCATCGTGCTCTTAATAGAATAAGGGATCGCGGACGGAGCTTGTAACGGTCGCGCGCCCCCAGTCACTTTCCGCTATGAAACGCAGCATCGGATTTTGGATGATTTTCGCGCTCGCGGCCACGGCTGCCGAGCCTGCCGTCAATCTGCCCAAACCCCCTGCGCCTCCGCCCAAGCCGACCCCGGCCAAGTTGCAGCGGACGCTGATGGACATTCTCGCCTGCGTTTCTCCTGGGCTCGCCGGCGCCCTCATCGGCATAGACGTCATACAGCTCTCAACCGGCCGAACGATCGCGAAATTCAATCCACAAAACCAGTTCGCCCCCGCTTCGAACGCCAAGCTATACACGACGGCGACGGCGCTGATGCGGCTCGGGCCGGATTACCGGTACGAGACGAGGGTCACCGCGGCAACCGCTCCCGATTCCACCGGATCAGTGGGTGATTTGTACTTCATCGGCGGCGGCGATCCGACGCTCGCAAGCCGCAACTATCCGCTGGCGACTCCGCCCGCGCCCGCCAGGGGATTGGCCGACATCGAGGATCTCGCCGATCAAGTCGTCGCGTCCGGCGTCAAGCGGATCGACGGCGCTGTGATCGGCGACGACACGGCTTATCCAAAGGATTTGTATCCGACAGGTTGGACGGTCGACGATTCCATCTTCGACTACGGCGCGCCCGTGAGTGCGTTGACGATCCACGACAACCTCATCACGGTTCGCCTGGTGGCTCCGATGGCGGCAGGAGCTCTGACCAGCGTCGCGCTCGATCCGCCGCTTGAATATTTCACCATCGACAACCGCGTCACCGCCGGATCCGAGACGCGAGTGAACGTCGAGCGTCTGCCCGGCTCAAGGCAGTTGCTGATCTCGGGGACACTCGCCGCAGGCGCGAAATACGCTGAGAACGTCGCGCTCGACGATCCGCCGCGCTATGCGGCGACCGCGCTCGCCGATGCGCTCGAGCGGCGAGGAGTGTCGATCCGCGGGGGAATCGGTGTGCGCAGCCGTGGCGCCGACGAAGCGGCGGATCCTCTGAACGCGCCGGTGATCTTGGCGAAGCGAGTCTCAGGGACGCTGCCCAGCATCCTGCTCGTGATCGACAAAATCAGCCACAATCTCTACGCGGAAATGGTACTGCGCGAAGTCGGACGCGCCTCGACCGGCTCGGGCACCCGCCAGGCGGGGATCGCTGAAGTCTACAAATTGCTGTGGGACGCCGGCGTGCGGACGGAGTGCTGCTACTTCCAGGATGGCTCCGGCCTCTCACGCCAGACCCTGATCTCGCCGATCTCAGCCGCGTCGCTTTTGGAGTACATGTTCCGTTCGCAGTACCGCGACATCTGGTGGAACCTGCTGCCGATCGGCGGAGTCGATGGCACGCTCGGCAGGCGATTTGACAAGAAGCCCGAGGCGAAGCGGATCCGCGCGAAGACGGGTTCGATCGCGCACGTTGCGACAATGTCCGGCTACGCGGAGTCAACCTCGTGGGGACCGGTCGCGTTTTCTCTCCTCGTCAACAATTACAATTCCGAGAGCTCCGAGACGTGGCAATTGCTTGATAGAATTGCTCTAGCGCTCCTGGAGTAAATAACGTCATGCCTATTTTTGAATATCGTTGCGAAAGTTGTGAATCGAAGTTCGAGAAGCTGGTGCGGCGCGCCGACGAGCACGTCGAATGCCCCAGTTGCGGAACGTCGAAGCTCGAAATGCAGTATTCGACCTTCGCCGCACAAACGAACGGATCTTCGGATTCGATGCCGTCCTGCCCCAGCGGCATGTGCCAGAATCCCGGAATGTGCGGGAGAAACTGACCTGCTTGCTGCCGGCTCTTGAGCCCTATCACGACCGCTACCGGAGCGAGCTCTATGATCGCGTCCTGCCGTTTTGGCTGAAGCATTCCCGCGATACCGAGTTCGGCGGATGCTTCACCTGCCTCGACCGCGATGGGTCGATCTACGATACGCGCAAATACGTCTGGCTCAACGGCCGCGCCGCGTGGATGTTCGCGCGCCTCTACAATACGGTCGAGAAACGCCCGGAATGGCTCGAGTATTCGCGTTCCTGCGTCCACTTCCTGAGGCGGCACGCGGTCATGCTCGATGGGCACGTTTACTTCAGCCTGACCCGTGAAGGGAAGCCGGCGTTCCTGCAGCGGAAGCCGTATTCAGCGGTGTTCGTCGCCCTCGGACTGCTCGAGTATTCGGCAGCCACCGGCGATGCCGAATGCCGTGCGGAAGGGATGGCGTTGTTCCACCGCGTCTGCGATTGGATCGGCCATCCGGCGCTATTGAACCGTCCTAGTTACGGAGCCCCCGCCAGTCAACTCGCCGACATCATGGTCATCGCGCTACTCGCGCTCGAGATCGTGAAGTTCCACGACACGTCGCGATATACAGGCTGGCTCGACTGGTGTTTGAACGCCGTGAAGGCACACTACGATGCGGACCATCGCATCCTGATGGAGAACGCGAGGCCGCGCGATTTGTCGTTCCGCTCAACGCCAGAGGGACGTTTTGTTTGTCCGGGCAGTGCAATCGAAGTCGCGTGGTTTCTGTTGAACGTCGAGCGGATCCGTCCCAATCCTTCTGTGCGGCAAATGCTGCTCGACGTGATCGAAGGATCACTCGAATTCGGCTGGGATCGCGAGTATGGCGGGATCCACTACTTCATGGACATCGAGTCGAAGCCGATGCTGCAACTCGAAGCTCCGATGAAGTTATGGTGGCCGCATACGGAAGCGATATATGCGCTGGTGCTCGCGTACTCGGAGACTCGCGATGAGAAGTGGCTCAAGTGGCTCGAGAAGGTCGATGCGTACGCGTTCAGCCATTTTTCCGATCCCGAGCATGGCGAATGGTTTGGATACTGCGACCGCGCCGGGCACTTGACGCATACGCTCAAGGGCAATAACTACAAGGGCGCATTTCACGTGCCGCGGTTCTTGTTGTTCAGCTTGCAGGCGATGGAAAAGTCCTAACCAGCTTCGCTGTCAGTACTGCCTGGCCAAGATGCCGCTGGGTATGTTCTGAAATGTGTATGATCAATCCTCCCACGCTGGTCGGCAATTGCCTGCGTCCAACAAATCGGGAATCCGTGAGTGAATCCAAAGTCAATGAACGCACAACCGCTTCGGTCCGTGCGAACGCCGCCTCTACGGACGTCATCAAATCCGCGAACGTACCACTTGGCTCCTGCTCCGCCTTGAGCGCCACTAACTGCTCGCCTGTCAATTGTTCGCCGCGCAGATAGGTCGTGAGACGGTCGACGCTACCTGCGATGTGGCGCAACTGAAATCCGACGGAAGCGACACGTGGATGCGGCAGCGCCCAAAGCTCCTCGATCGTCAACGCGGAGCAGAACGCCTCCAGCTCTTCTCGCGCCTGTTCGAACGTGTAAAGCAGGTGCGCCCGCGCAGGATCGAGCCCGTCGATTTTCCCTCTCAGCCAAGGTTCCGGTTGTGCCATCTAATCCCCATCTTATTGGCACCGTCGATGGTAAAGTCAAGAATAATGTCTCCCGCAAATCCACCGAAGTTTCAGCGATTCCCCTGCTCAGGCTGCGGCGCGGATCTCGTCTTCGACCCAGCTACCGAAATGATGAAGTGCCCCTCCTGTGGACACACTGAGCCCGTGAACATCCCCGCCGGAGCCCACGTCGCCGAGGCATCGTTCGAGGCCGCGATGCGCAACGATCCGTCAGTGGTCGAGAAATTATCCGACACCGCGCTGCAAGTCACCTGCAGCGGATGCGGAGGCATCATCGAGTTCCAGCCTCCGCAAGTCGCCGGATCGTGCCCGTTCTGCGCGGCGCAGATCGTTGCGCAACCGGTCGCCGCCGACGAGCGGATCGCACCGACGGGAGTGCTACCCTTCCATATCGTCAAGCAGCAAGCATCGAGCTCGATCAAGGCCTGGGTATCGTCGCGCTGGTTCGCGCCGAGCGCCCTTGCAAAACTTGCGAGCCAGGACAATCTCCACGGCGTCTACATCCCGTTCTGGACCTACGACGCCGATACGACGAGCGACTACACGGGCGAGCGCGGCCAGCACTACTTCGAAACCGAATGGGTCACCGAAACGGATGATCAGGGCAATCAGCGGCAAGTCGCCCAACAGGTGCAGCGGACCGCCTGGTATCCCGCCGGCGGCCGCGTGTCGAATACCTTCGACGATGTTCTGATCACAGCGACGAAGGCCGTCAATCGGGATCGTCTGAACGACCTGCAGCCCTGGGATCTTCCGCAGATCAAGCCATATGAGCCGGAGTTCCTTTCCGGCTTCGAAGCCCAGCGCTATCAGGTACCTCTCGATCAGGGCTTCACGGAAGCCAAGGAAATCATGAAGCGCGAGATCGAGAACAGCGTCCGCCAGGCGATCGGCGGCGACGAGCAGCGCATCAACGGCATCCAGACGAGCTACATGAACATCACCTACAAGCACATCTTGCTGCCGGTGTGGATCGGCGCGTATCGCTTCCAAGGCCGCGTCTTTCAAGTAGTGGTGAACGCGCGCACCGGCGAAGTGAAGGGCGAGCGTCCGTATAGCGCCAGCAAGATCGTGTTCCTCGTTGTGGCGATTATTTTATTCCTCATCGTCATCGCCAGGATGGCGCACCGCTAGAGTCACAATCTTGCATCGATCTCCACCTAGATGCGAGCGCGAGCTTCGCGCGCGATGGAGTCTATGCAAATGAGTTGGGGAGCCACAATCGGTATCGGATTTTTGACCGGCCTCATCGGCGCCTGCGCTGCCGGCTACTTAACGTACCTATGCATCGTTTGGCTCGATTTGAGCCGGAACGACGGCGGGGACCTTGGCTACTACATCGTGTTCATTCCGGCCGGAATGATTGCCGGATTCGTCATCGGCGCAGTCGCGTCCCGATTCGTTCCGGGCTTCTGGGCTGCGCAAGGGCTGTCGACTGCAATCGTATTGGGCATCTGCATCGCGATTGGATTCGTCGCGCGGTCCTACGGCGAGGTCGCGCCGGAGATCGACGGCGACACGCTGGTACTCGACGTCGAATTGAAAATCCCTCGCGGATGGCAGCCCGACAATAAAGCCAAATCCGATCGCGGCAGCAATTGCTGGCTGCAGCCAATGGGTCCCGGGATGCGGCTGGGACGCATGGTTTCAGGCGGTGTGTCTCTGAAAAACGACGATGGCCAATGGATCGCATCCTGCGGAGTCCGGCTCTTCACATCGCGTGAGAATCGTTACGTGCGCGTGATCCTCGGCACCAAGACGGACGTCACGTTCCTGTTGCGTCTTCCGCCAAAGCCGGGCGTCGCGCAGAAACAGTGGAGCGACTGGTCGAACCAGGGCTTCAGCCATGAAACCGGAAAGCCGCCGGTGACTGATTATTTCTATCGCGCCCGTGTGGAACGTGTAAGCGAGGTCGTTGATGCGGAGGCCGCCGCGCGTAACGCGAGATATGAGGCGCGGGAGAAGGCCATGAATGCGCTGCCTGACAATGCTCCGATCCCCGAGTGGCTGCCGTTTTTCGAAAGTGCGGATGGAACGCCATCGACCTTCGCCTGGGGCGGAGCGGATCGGCGTGAGCGCCGTGTGATGACCACGCGAGTGTTGGAACTAGGCCCGTTCCTTGCTTCGAACGACCGTCGGGAAAAGCGGCTGGCAGTGTTTGCGCTCGGCTCGCTCTACAACACTCCGCCGCTATTGGTCGAGCCGCTCGCAAAGGCCGGACTGCTCACCATCGACTTGATTCGAGAAGCTCGCGCGAAAGCGCTGTCCCCGGACGATCCCGATGTGGATGCCGAGGAACGAGTGGGACAATTCTTCAATCTGTGGCAGAACGCGGTGACGAACGCCGGGCCAGCGGAGGCTCCGAAGTTCCGCGACGTCCTCGAGCAAATCGAGCGTGAGGCGAGCCCGAGTAAGACGGGGTCGATCGAGATCATCGCCCGAACCGTGCGCGAGGATCTGGAGAAACTGAAATGAACTGGGGCACCACGATCGGCGTGACCCTGCTCACGACGCTCGCCGGAGGGGCCGCGGGTGTCGCGCTCGCGAATTTCGTCATCTATTGGCAGGAAATTTCAAACCGCGAGGGTTCGTCCGGGTACTTGGTCCTCATTCTCACCGGACTCGGATTGCTCGGCGGGTTCATCATCGGCCTCGCGACGGCGCTCGCCGTGCGGTCGGACTTCTGGAAGGCGCAGGCCTGGGCTGTCGGAGTGGTCGTTGCGGTCGCCCTGTTCGCGGGAGTGTTGACCGTCGTGCTCGACGACCACGGCCCGACGTTCGACGGCGACAAGATCGTCCTCGAGGTGGAACTGAAATGTCCACGAGGATGGACGCTGGACAACCGTGCGAAATCCGAAATGGGCGCGAGCTGCTGGATGCAGAAGAACCCGTCGACTGCGCAGAATGATCCGAATCCTTTCGACCTCGGCGGCGTCGATGTGGACGCCGCGCGCGAAGTCGACGGCCAGATCGTCATGCCCGTCTCAGTGGAACTCGCGCACACCCGCAAGAACCGCTTCCTGCGCGTGTTCATCGGCAAGAAGACGGATGTGACATTCAAGATCCCGCTTCCCGCGAAACCGGGCGCGAAAGCCATGGAATGGACTGGATGGCTTCCGGCACCGCAGGATTACTCGTTTCGATGCCGCATTCAGAAGAAGGCGGATTTCGATCGCGTCCACGTGAGTAAGCACGACTTGTTTGAACAGGCCCGGGCGAAGGCGCTCGCGGCGATGCCGCCGAATGCGCCGCTCGAGAAGTGGCTGCCCTTCTTCGACGAGGATCGCGGCGGCGCTCGCTCGTTCGTGGGCGTGACTGGGCCAACCCCGGAGTTGGATGTGCTCCACGCCCATCTGGAGGCGCTGATTCCCTTGTTGCGGTCGAGCGATCCCACGACCATCCGGCAGGCAGTTTTCGCGGCATCGCAATTTGAGCCACTCCCGCCCCCGATTGTTGCGCCGATGATCGAAGCCGGACGCGGGGTGGTCGAAATCCTCAAGGCCGCTCGCGCCGTGGGGACTCCAGACGATCCGGATCTGGTGGGCGAGAATCGCGCGTACAATTACTTCTTCTATTGGAATGCGGCACTCGAACGGTCCGCCGGTGCGGACGCCCCCGAACGGCGCGCAGTTCTCGAGGCGATCGAGCGCGAGGCCCAGGCCACCATCGCCCAGGGCGGCAGCAAGGAACGCACTCACCTCCAATTAGTCCTCGAAGGCGCGCGAAAGGCCCTTGAAAAATCGAACTGATCTCACCCGAGCACGTTCGTGCCGGCCGTGCCAAACAGACTCTGAGTGGTTTGAATCTGCTGCAAAGCTTCGTACTGCGCGAGTTGCGCGGCGGTCGCGCCGCTTGGAATCGAAAGCGGCTCGGTAGTGTTCGTGTTCGTGCTGTCCGCGATTCCGAATAGCGAGTCGACGTTCTGCAACTGCGCCGCGGCTTGCGCCGATTCGGAAGTCGGGCCCGACGAGCCAGTGAGTACGCTCTCGAGATTGGTGAAGTCGTTGTTGTTGGTGCCGGCCGCAAACGGATTCGCGCTGCTCGTACTGTCCGTGCCGCCGCCGAATAGCGAGCTCACCGTCTGCAACTGCGTCGCCGCTATGCTCAACTGCACGATGTCCGAAGGCGGCGCCTTTTCAAGGGCCGCAGCCAACCCCGGCGAGGACGCTATCGGTCCATCCACGCTCGAAAGCGTCTGCAGCAGATTCGCAATGCCTGGACTGATTGAAGATGTGGTACCCATTTGAGGCACCTCCGCATATCATATCGGCGCGGCGAAGCGGACCTTGAGCAATATTTCTTGATCAGCCGATTCCCAAAAACGAACACTGGCGGCATTCCTTCGAGGCGACCTGAGCCAGTCCTTTCAATGATTTGGACCCCACCCGCAACGGATCTCGACATGCGGTAAATCCGAGTAATGATGACGCTCTTCGATGACATGCGGCACTCACTTCGCACCCTCCGCAAGATGCCAGGCTTCAGCATCGTAGCCCTGCTGGTGCTGGCGCTCGGTATCGGTGCGAACACCGCGATTTTCAGCGTCGTCAATTCCGTCGTACTTCGCCCCCTGCCGTATCCGGGATCCGACCGGATGGTGCTCATATGGGAAACGGACTTGAAGGACGGCATCCAGAGTGAAGGTCCATCCGCGCCGAATTTACTCGATTGGCAAGAGCAGAGCCAGTCCTTCGATGAAATGGGGCTGCTCGAAGTCGGCACCGGAACCGTCACCGGCGGTGGCGAGCCTGAGCAAGTCACCGGGCTGCGCGTCACCACCAATTTCCTTACGATGCTGGGGGCGAAGACAGCACTCGGCCGCGCATTCACCGCCGCCGACGGAGCCGGCAAGGCACGGTACCCGTACGCCGTGCTGACCAACGGATATTGGCAGCGCCGGTTCGGCGGCGATCGCGGCGTGATCGGCAAAGTCTTTACGATGAACAGCGAGCCGTACACGGTCATCGGCGTCCTTGCGAAGGATTTCATGTCGCCGCTGCCGGCCGAATTGTATGTCCCCTGGCCGACGGCCGAATTGCGCACCAAGGGGCGTGCGGATCACGACTTCGGCGTGATCGCACGCAGGAAGCCCGGCGTCTCGCTCGCCCAGGCGCAAGCGGAACTCAGCACGATCGCCCGGCGGATCAACGCGCAAACGCCGCGCCTCGCCGGTTGGGACGTTTCCGTGATCGGAATGAAGCAGGCGCTATTCGAGTACATCCGTCCGGCGCTACTGCTACTCCTCGGCGCCGTCGGACTTCTTCTGCTACTGGCATGCGTAAATGTAGCGAGCCTCCTGCTCGCTCGCGTGACGGGGCGCCGTAAAGAGATGGCGATCCGCGCGGCATTGGGCGCCGACCGCTCGCGGCTGATCTCCCAAATTCTTGCGGAAAGTCTGGTCTTGAGCCTGATGGGCGGAGCGTTGGGAATCCTGTTCGCGGTGTGGGGTGTCGACCTATTGAGTACGGTGCTACCGGCAACGATCCCAATGACCGAAGCCGGCGCGGAAGTCGTGCGTCCGGCGGTGAGCGTCGACGCATGGGCTCTCGGATTCGCGCTGTTGGCGTCGACGATCGCCGCGCTCGTGTTCGGATTGCTGCCGGCTCTATACGCCGGTCGCACGGATGTCGGCGACGCGTTGAAAGAAGGCGGCCGGACGTCCTCGCCTTCGCCGGGCCGCGCCGCCGTGTGGAGCTTCCTCGTCGCCGGCGAGATCGCGCTCGCGAGCATGTTGCTAATCGGCGCGGGCCTCGCGTTGAAGAGCTTCGTCAATCTGGAGCACGTCAACCCCGGCATACGGCCCGACCATGTGCTGACGTTCCGCATGCGGCTGCCGACCGACAATCTATATAAGGATCGTCCACAACAGGCCGAGTTTTACCAGCGCGTCATCGACAAGGTGGATCAGATCCCCGGATTTCAATCCGCCGGATTGACGGATGTGCTGCCCCTCGGTCAACAGAACGATCGCGAATATTTCACCATCGAAAATCGGCAACTGCCGCGTGGCGAGACACTGGTGGGGGACTTCCGGCGAGTCAGCCCAGGATTCTTTCAAACGATGGGGATCCCGCTCGTCAGCGGCCGCTTGCTTTCGGATCACGACGGAAATGAAGCGCCCAAAGTGATACTGATCGACGAGACGCTGGCGCACCAATATTTTCCGCACGAGGATCCGATCGGCCGCCGCTTGCGTCTGTGGGGCGAACTTCGCCAAGTCGTCGGCATCGTTGGCCAGGTGCATCACTACGGACTCGAGCGGCCGCCCGAGCCGACGATTTACGCACCGTTCCAGCAGATGACTGACAAATCGATGGCACTCGTGGTGCGAACGCCGCTGGCGACGAGTACAGTCGTGCAACTGGTGAAGCAGGCCGTGTGGTCGGTCGACGCGAGGCAGCCGGTTTTCCAGATCCGCAGCATGGAAGATTATATGTCGCTTGCAGAAACGGCCCCGCGCATTTCGACGACGCTGTTAGCCGTGTTCGCCGCGATCTCAATGCTGCTCGCCGCGTTGGGGATCCACGGCGTCGTATCGTACGGCGTCGCACAGCGGACGCGCGAATTCGGATTGCGCATCGCGCTCGGCTCGACCGCGGCACAGTTGACGAAGATGGTGATTTGGAGCGGCACGAAGACAGCCCTCATCGGGCTCGCGGCGGGAATCGTGGGCGCCGTCATTCTGGCGTCGTCCTTGCGCGCGTTGTTGTATGGTGTGGCGCCCGACGATCCGCTGGTGATGGGGGGCGTTGCGTTATTGCTGCTAGTCGTAGTCGCCGTCGCGAACTACATTCCCGCACGGCGCGCAACGCGGATCGATCCCATGACGGCATTGCATCAGGACTGATCAACCGCGCGTAGGAAGATTGCGCGAGTCGCGTTCCTTGGGCGCGACGTCGGACGTGCGCACGTACCAATCGATGAGCTGCTTGAACAGATCCGCCTGCGGACCGGCGTACGCGGCATCGCCGTACACGTTGTGAAGCTCTTGCGGATCCTTCGCCAGATCATAGAACTCGCTTTGATCATCAGGACGATAGATCAGCTTGTGCTCGAGCGTGCGGATCATCGTCGTTCGAGTGATCGTATCAGGCTGTTCGTTCTGTAACGCGACCTTGGGATAATAAGCGTTCGCCGTGTTCGCGAAGTCCCCGAGCGGCTCGAAGCACTGCGGCTCGTTCGTGTTGTATCCTCCTTCGCAAAAGGCCGCACGCCGCGCGTCGCCAGGTTCTGCATGCAGCAACTGCGGCATCAGCGAACGCGCGAAGTGAGTATGGCGCGCGGGAATGCCCGCGAGTTCGAGGCAAGTCGCCATGACGTCAAACTGCTCGACCATTTCGCGGCAGACGTGCCCCGCGCGGTTCCCGGGCACGCGCGCGAGCAGTGGGATCCGCGTTAGAGGATCGTTCATCGCGTTCGGCCATTTCTCGACCAATCCGTAATCACCCGCGTAGTCGCCGTGGTCGGCGAGCAGGAACAGCGCGGTGTCGCTCACGTGATTCGTCTTTTCGAGCGCCTCCATCAATTCGCCGACCAGCCAATCGGTGTAACTGACCATGCCCAGATAGACGGCTTGCACCTTGCGGAACTCGGCGTCGCTAAGACGGTCGAGGCGCATCTTCTTTCGCAAGGCCTCATGAAATCGAGGCTGGCGCGGCAGCCCCGGCGGACGCAGGGGCGGCAGATCCGCAGCACGGTACATGTCATAAAAGTCCTCAGGCGCAGTGTACGGCGGGTGCGGACTCAACAGCGGCAGAAAAATACAGAACGGCTTGTCACTCGGCCGCTTCAGGATCTCGAACGCGGCTTGCAGATTGACGTAGTCGGTCGTCCGGCGCCGGTCGGGAAGGCGGTCGCGAAGGAACGTATAGAACATCGGATCGCCGGGGCGATACGGGTTCGCGGCGACCACTCCCCCGGAGGGTCTCGACTCGGCGCGCGTCACGCTCGAGGCGAACGAATCCGACGCGAGCAGATCGTTCTTGCCGAACCAAAAAACATCGTAGCCGCCCTCTTTCAAATGGCGGAACAGATTGGGCTCGTCAGGATGCAGCGCGTAGTACAAGCTGCGGTGGCCGCGGACGTGCACCGGCCATCCGGTCGCGAAGCTGCATCGCGACGGGCCACACACGGGATTCTGCACGTGGCACTGTTCGAAGCGGACGCCCTCCTTCGCGAGGCGATCGATGTTCGGCGTCTTCACGAGCGGATGTCCGTAACAGCCGATGCTCTCGGCGCGCAACTCGTCGGCCATATAGAGGACAAGGTTCGGGCGGCTCGAAGTCTGTGGCTCGCCCGCCGACGAAACTGCTGCTGCTGCGCCCAGAAACATCCGACGGCTGAGTGGATGGGTCATATACCGACTCCAGAGTATCCCCATTTCGCCCACAAGGAATAGACCGGGTGCTAAGAATCCCCCGCAAAATCGTCGAGGATTCGCCGGTCGAATCCGGCCTATTCATGCCACGATAGCGATATGAGCGCGGATCTCGACCCGTCCGCCTGGCCCGATTTTCGCAGCCAAGCGCACCGGATGCTCGATGACATCCTCGATTCGATCCAAAACATACGTGAGGAGCCTGTCTGGCGCCCGATTCCGGACGACCTGCGCACGCGCCTGCGCACCGCTGATGTGCCGCTTACCCCGTCAGATCTAAGCCAGGTCCATGAGGAATTCATGCGCGACATCCTTCCGTACGCAGCGGGGAATTCCCATCCGGGATTCATGGGATGGGTACACGGCGGAGGTACTCCTGTCGGTCTGGTGGCCGAGATGCTCGCCGCCGGATTGAATGCCAACCTCGGTGGTCGCGATCATGCCCCGATCGAGATCGAACGGCAGATCGTCCGCTGGATGCGTGAAGTATTTCAATTCCCCGACAGCGCGACCGGCCTGTTCGTGACCGGGACCTCGATGGCCAATCTGATCGGCGTCCTTGTCGCGCGTGATAGCGAACTGGGATTCGACGTCCGCCGCGAGGGGCTCAAGGGCAATGAGAAGCGGCTCACCGCCTACACGTCGACCGCCGCGCATGCCTCAATCGGGAAAGCGATGGACATCGCCGGCCTCGGCAGCAGCGCTCTCCGGCACATCCGCGTGGACGCCCGGCATCGCATCGACGCGGACGCTCTCGCGGCCTCGATCGCCGCCGACCGCCGT
>DASXZC010000364.1:0-2768 GCA_036502165.1 Bryobacteraceae bacterium | reverse complement strand
GGGTTTGCTCGATACGCGGCATCAGCGCTACAACCTGATGGGGGAAAATGTCGCCACGCTGACCGACCTCAGAAACGGGCCGGCTATCTTCATCGGAGCCTTCGATAACGCGTGGACGCTTCGGCTCACTCGCGGCCTCAGGTTCCGCTTCGGCAACGACGCCGACATGACTCACTTCTGGATTGAGGACACACAGTCCCCGGAGCACACGCGTTGGAGCATCGACCGCAACGTGCAACAGTCCACCAACAACTACCGCGACTACGCGATCGTCGCGCGTTTCAGGGATGCGAATACAGGAAAATTGGCCGTGATTGCAGCCGGCATCGCGCGCGGCGGGACAGTAGCTGCGGGTGAGTTTCTGACCCAGCCCGGAGACATGGACTCGATCCGAAACCACACGCCAAAGGACTGGGCAGGCGAGAACATGGAATTTGTCCTGAGTACCGAAATCATCGATGGCCGGTCGTCGCCTCCGAGGATCGAAGCCACTTATTTTTGGTAAGGGCAGCAGCTGGTCTACGTCTTCCCATGTTAATGCCGGCGTTGCGGATGGTCTCCATGAATCGGCGCGCCAGTTCATGAATCCACGGGCTGGTTCCGCTTCACTAGTGCCTCTCGCGGCATCCGTTCCGACCCGATTCCCCGAGACGACGGAACAGCGTCTCTAACCCTATGGAATATCGGGATCATGATTAGACGATGAACGGAAACCTCTAACCAGCGACCAGACCGTTCGGATGTCAAGTCAGCCATCGGACAGTGGATTTCCGGGCGGAACTTCGTCAGATACACGTTCGCAACCGATTCGCGATACCATAAACCGTTCGTCGCTGCTTCACCGAGAAGCGCCTTTTGAAGGGGTATACAGAGTAGATGAGTGAGAAGCGTTGGGTGTTGTTGATTGCCAGTGAAGTCGGGCGCACCGATTCCGTATCAGACCGTGCCATGGAACGTCTTGTCGACGCCATTGGCGACGAGGGCTATGAGGTCGTCCGAACGACCTCGCCGGAAGATGGTGAATCGCTCGTTACTTCCGACCCCAGCTACTCCGCGATCCTGCTTGACTGGGATCTGGAAAGCAACTCGCAGTTCGAAGAACGCGCCGCGCTCGACATCATCCGCAGCGTGCGCCACCGCAACAAGAAGGTTCCGATTTTCCTCATCGCCGATCGCACGCTCGTCTCCGAACTCCCGCTTGAGGTGATCAAGCAGGTCCACGAGTACATCCATCTCTTCGGCGACACTCCCGTCTTCATCGCATCCCGCCTGGACACAGCGATTGAACGCTATCACGAGCAGCTTCTGCCTCCCTACTTCCGCGAGCTGCTGAAGTACAACGACCAGTCCGCCTACTCGTGGGACGCCCCCGGCCACATGGGAGGGGTGGCCTTCCTCAAGCACCCGGTGGGTCAGGAGTTCCACCGCTTCTTCGGCGAGAACCTGCTCCGCTCCGACCTCGGCATCTCCTCGGCGCCGCTGGGCTCATGGCTCGACCACATCGGCCCGGCGGGAGACTCCGAGCGCAATGCGGCCCGCATCTTTGGTGCCGATTGGACGTTCTACGTGCTGGGCGGCTCCAGCACTTCCAACCAGATCGTCGGACACGGCGTGATTGCTCAGGACGATATCGTCCTGGCCGATGCGAATTGCCACAAGTCCGTCTGTCACGCGCTGACAGTTACCGGCGCCCGCCCCGTCTACTTTAAGCCCACACGCAACGGCTACGGCATGATTGGACTCGTTCCGTTGAAGCGATTCTCTCCGCAATCCGTCAAGGAACTGATTGCCCGCAGCCCGTTTGCTGCTGCCGCTCGCTCGCAGGAGCCTACGTACGCGGTCATCACCAACTCCACCTACGACGGCCTCTGCTACAACGTAGATCGCGTGGTCGAACAATTGCGCTGTTCCGTTACTCGCGTTCACTTCGACGAGGCCTGGTACGCGTACGCCAAGTTTCACCCCATCTATCGCGGACGCTACGCCATGGGTGTACCGGAAGACATGGAGGACCGCCCGACCATCTTCTCCGTGCAGTCCACGCACAAGATGCTCGCAGCCTTTTCCATGGGTTCCATGATCCACGTCAAGCTATCCGACCGTGCCCCGCTGGATTTTGATCAGTTCAACGAATCCTTCATGATGCACGGCACCACCTCGCCGTTCTATCCGCTGATTGCGTCCCTCGACGTCGCCGCGGCCATGATGGATGAGCCCGCGGGCCCTACGCTGATGGATGAGACACTGGCCGATGCAATCAGCTTTCGCCAGGCGATGAGTTCCGTCGCTCACCGCCTGCGCGCCGAATCCGAAAACGGCGAAGGCTGGTTCTTTGGCGTCTACCAGCCGGACACCGTCATCGATCCCGCCACCGGAGAGAGGATTCTGTTTGAAGATGCCGAGGACGAACTCCTCGCCGCTGACCCCAATTGCTGGACCCTGAAGCCGGGCGACGACTGGCACGGCTACCAGGACGAAGGCTCGCCCGAAGACTATTGCATGCTCGACCCGGCAAAGGTAACGATCCTGACGCCGGGCGTGAATGCGCAGGGTGTTGTTGCCGCGTGGGGCATTCCTGCTGCTGTTCTCACGGAGTTTCTTGACTCACGCCGGGTCGAGATCGCTCGTACCGGAGATTACACCGTACTCGTGCTCTTCTCGGTGGGAACCTCCAAAGGCAAATGGGGCAGCCTGCTGGAAAATCTCTTCGAGTTCAAGCGCCTCTACGATTCGGACGCATCCCTTGAAGAAGCACTTCCTGAACTGGT
>DASXZC010000363.1:0-2934 GCA_036502165.1 Bryobacteraceae bacterium | reverse complement strand
ACGAACACAACGCAAAACTTTGGATTCCGGAAACCTGGACGCGATTGGGGGCGTACCTAGCCGTATGCGGATGATTGGAATCCTGTTTGTTGGCCTATACGCCTGGGCTGCCGATTCCGACGCGATCGTCCGCAAGGCTTTGAGCAGCGAGATCTCGCGCCAGCAGAAACTGGGCAACTATACGTGGGAAGAGAAGTCGATCGAAAAGATGTTCGATCAGAAGGGCAAGCTGCAGTCGACCCATTCGAAGGTTTTTGAGAATCTGATCATTGATGGCTCGGAATACCGGCGGATGATCGAGGACGACGGGAGTCCGCTTGACGATAGCCGCGCGCAGAAGGAACAAGAGAAGATGGATCGCGAGATCGCGAAGCGGCACGCGGAGAGTCCTGAGCAGCGCAAGGAACGGCTCGACCGGCAAGCGAAGCGGCGGCAGGAATCGATCCGGTTTCGCGAAGAGGTGATCGAGGCGTTCCACTTTTCAATCGCCGGTGAAGAGAAGATGCAGGGCTTCGATTGCTGGAAGATTCAGGCCGAGCCGAAACCTGGCTACGTGGCGCAATCGAGGGAAGGGAAGTTGCTGCTCGGGAAAGTCCGCGGCACGATGTGGATCACCAAAGCGTCCTCGGATCTCGTGAAGGTGGACGTCGAAACTACGCAGAAGCTGACGTTCGGAGGGTTCTTGGCGAGCCTCAGTCCGGGGGCGCACATTGACATCGAAATGATGCGCGTGAATGACGAGCTGTGGTATCCGCGGACGATCCACGTGGGGCTCAATGCGCGGGCGCTGTTAAAGCACGTGAACATCGAGGAAGAATTGAGCTACCGGAATTTCCGCAAGTTCCAGGCGGAGTCGAAGCTCGTGGCGACTACTGAGCGTTAATTTTCCGCCGGTGCGACCACCAGCGATACAACAGGTACAGACCGGCGATCCCCAAAATCACGAGGCTGATCCACGTCAGGTTCTTGTGGACTTCCTCAGCGATTGATTCCCATTTCTCACCGACGTAGTATCCGATGGTCAGGAACGTCGCGACCCACACAGCCGCGCCTGAGTAGGCGTAGATCGCGAACTTAGGCCAGCTCAATCCGGACGTTCCGGCGACGATCGCGCTGACGTGCCGCACTCCGGCGATGTAGTAGCCGATGAACAGCGCCCAGTGGCCGACGCGCTCGAACCACTTCAAGACGATCGCCAGGCGTTCTGGCGTGAAGTGTATGTATTTGCCGTAGCGGTTGACCGCCGGCAACCCAAGAGTGCGACCGATCATGTAGCTGAGAGTGATTCCACAAATGCTGCCGCAGAGGGCGGTGAGGAACGCTTGCGGACCGTGGAAGGTGCCGCGTTGGATCAGGTATCCGCTGAAGACCATCAGCGTTTCATCCGGAATCGGCAGGCCGACGATGCCGAGGATCAGCAAGGCGAACAGGGCGATGTAGCCGTAGTTGGTAATCCAGAGGATGACGGTTTCAAGCATGAGTCAACCGGAGAAACGAAAACCGGCCGATGAAAGTTCACCAGCCGGTTCTACTCGAAACAGATCTTTTGCGCTGCCTACTTCTTGGTCGGAGGCACTGCGGCCGCCGGCTTAACTGGCGCAGGCGCCGCGGTGGGGGCCGAGGCTCCGGAGTTCTTGTCGTATAGATCGATCACTTGCTTGGTGATGTCGATGGTGTCGGAGGCGTACATAACCGGCGTCTGCGGATTGCTGACGTCGATCACGAGCGAATAGCCGTTGTCCTTCGCGTACTTGTTGATGACGGCCATCAGCTTCGCGCCAAGATCATTGAGGATGCGATCCTGCTCGCCTTGGAACTCGGACTGGGCGTCCTCGAGTGCGCGCTTGTAGTCCTTATTCTTGTCGTCGATCTCGCGGGCCAGTTGCGCGCGCGCCTGCTCGTTCATCACGCTGCCGCCCTTTTGCAAGGACTCCTGGAGCTTGCGCAGTTCCGCCTGCTTGCCTTCCAGTTCCTTGCGCTTGGGCGCCATCTTTGTTTCGAGGTCGCTGGCCGCTTTTTGACCTTCCTTGGTGCCGACGATTGCCGACTGCACCTGGACGACGCCGATCTTCTGCTGTGCCAGGGCGGGGACGCCAGACAACATGGTGAGGGCCAAACCGGAAATGGCCAATACGGTCTTAGTCACTGTAGAAAAAACTCCTGATTCTAGAAACTCGAGTCCGGCGTTCATCCGGATGGAAGTAAAACGAACGATTTTGCGCGCCGCCGATTCCCGCTTCTCACTGGAACTCGCGGCTCAGCGATGATTTTAGCACGCGCACCGAACAGTTCTACTTCTTGGGCGATGCAGGCGGAGGAACGAGCGGCTTCACCGCCGCGCTCGCCGCGCCACCGACGGAATTGCTCTTGTCGTAGAGATCGACGACGTTCTTCGTGATGTCGATCGCTTCGGACGCATACATCACAGGCGTCTGCGGATTGCTGACGTCGATCACGAGCGTGTAGCCGTTATCCTTCGAATACTTGTTCACCACGGCGAACAGCTTCGCGCCGAGATCGTTGAGGATGCGCTCCTGCTCGGCTTGCACTTCGGCTTTGGCGTCCTCGAGCGTGCGCTGATAATCCTTCTGCTTCGTTTCGAACTCGCGCGAGAGTTGCGCGCGGCTCTGGTCGCTCATCGCGCTGCCGCCCTTTTGCAGGGTCTGCTGCAGCTTGGCGAGCTCGGCCTGCTTCGACTCGAGCTCCTTCTGCTTGGGCGCCATCTTCGCCTGCAGATCGCTCGATGCCTTCTGGCCTTCCTTGGTGGCGGTGATCGCGGTTTGCATTTGGACCACGCCGACCTTCTGTTGGGCCATGGCGGGGATGCCGGTCATGAGGGTGAGGGCCATACCGGTAATTGCGGCCCATACTGTCTTGGTCACTTTGAAAAACTCCTAATTCCTGCGTACTCGTGTCTAGAAGGTCCGTCCGATG
>DASXZC010000362.1:0-9927 GCA_036502165.1 Bryobacteraceae bacterium | reverse complement strand
CGCGCTTTGCCCGGTGAACCGGACAAGCGGTTGTGTTGGATGTCATTTGCCGAACTATATTCGCGGAGCCTTTCACTTGGCTGACCATTGGATCCGCGTCCACGATGAGCAGAAAACGCAGGTGAAGGAACACGATCCGGCGTGGCGATCGACGCTCACCCCCAAACACGTTTATTTGCGCGAGATCGTTGTCGACGACAAGGAGAAAGCGTCGGTTATGCGCCAGCGTCTGGTGGCGGGTGACTCGTTCTTCGACTTGGCCCGGGCGAATTCGGTCGATCGCGAAACGGGGGTGAATGGCGGATATATGGGGGATCTCGAGGCGGGCAAGATGGATCCATCGTGGTCCGCGGCGGCGTTGAAGCTGCAGCCGGGGGAGATCTCTAACGTTGTGACTGAGGCGAACGGGAAGTACGCGATCGTCGGGCGGATGCCGCGAAACTTCCGGTATGACGCCGAGGTCCGGTTCGATAAAGCGATCGAATTGCGCAAAGAAGGTAAGCAGATGGAAGCGCGGGCGGAATTGTTGGAATCCTTGAAGATTTATCCGCATTTTTTGCGGGCGCTGACTTATTTAGGAATTAGTTTGGCGGAGACGGGGAATCCGGGGACGGGGGCGCAGATTCTTTCCGTTGCGACGCGGCTGTATCCGCGAGATCTCGGGGCACATTTGAATCTCGCGCTGGCTTATGGCGCCATCGGGAACGATCAGGAGATCCCGGAGTATCAGCGGGTGCTCGAAATCGAGCCTGACTATGTGGCGGCCTATTTAAACTGGGGCGGCGCTTTGTATAACAAGGGCCAGTATGAGGAAGCTATCAAGCTATATCGGAAGGCGATTGCGATCAATCCGATCAATGCGTCGCTGCATTACAGTTTGAGTGTCGCTCTCGAGCGGGTGGGGAGGAAGCAGGAGGCTGAAGCGGAGATGACGCTGGCTGGGAAGATTGAGCCGAAGTATGCTGCTGCGGGTGCGCCGCGTTGATGGGACGGCCGGGGCCGCTGCTACCGTCCGGCGCGGCGGCCCGAAATCGAAGGATCCAGCGCCCTCAGGTAGGCGCAAAACATGTCGGCCATAGCTTCTGAATAGGCGTCAATCTCCGCCGGGGTCCGGGCACGCTCGGAGAACTGCTTTCCCACAGCGCTCAGCGTACTCTTAATCAAGTCGCCGGCCAAAACGCGAGTTGCGTTTGAAGTTTTTGGGAGTGCCTCCCGCATGAAGGCCTTGACCGTGCGCTGGCCCGACGCCCGTACCTGTCGCGCCTCTGGAGCATCGCGATACAACGGCGCCGCGTCGTTGAGCGCCACGCGCATCCGGGCCTCTTCACATTCGGAACGCACGAACGCATGGACCAGGGCGCGCACCCGCTCGAGCGGAGTCTTAGCGGCGTCCTCGAGGATGGCGCGCAGCAAATCGTTCGTTTGCCGCCACTCGTCGGTCTGCAAACGGAACAGGATCGCCGCCTTGTTGGGGAAGTACTGATAGAGCGATCCGACGCTAACTCCGGCCTTCTCGGCCACGCGCGCCGTCGTGAAGCGGTGCGCACCTTCCTTCGCCAAAACCTGAGCCGCGGCGTCCAGAATAGCGGCGACGAGTTCGGTCGAACGGGCCTGTTTCGGCTCTTTTCTTGAGGAAAGTGGACGGTTTGGGGGATCGGTCATAGAGCTTTAGAATGCGACTAGGCAAATGCGACGAACTAGTCGTATTCTAGCTGCATGAGCACTCTGACAACAAGCCCGGTGGCCCCTCTGCTGGATCGATTGTTCGACGAAGCCGCGGCCGCACCGCCTCAGGCGAGTCCCGCGTTTGCTGCGGTTTCCGCTGAAGAACGGGCGCGTCTCATGCAAAGTAAGACGGACTACCTCGACTTCTACGGACACCTGAAAGATTTCCCGCTTCCTGTCTCGCGAGAGACCGGAGTATTGCTCTACATGCTCGCGCGGAGCAGCCGGGCGCGCACGATCGTCGAGTTCGGCACGTCGTTCGGGATCTCGACTTTGCACCTCGCCGCAGCCCTGCGCGACAATGGCGGCGGACACCTGATCACCTGCGAGTTCGAGCCGTCAAAGATCGCGCGTGCCCGCGACAATTTGAAAGCCGCGGGACTCATCGACTTGGTGGAGATCCGCGGAGGAGACGCTCTTCAGACGTTGAGCGTCAATCTCCCGGAGACGATTGATCTGCTACTGCTCGACGGGGCCAAGGCGCTTTATCCGGAAATCCTGAAATTGTTGGAAAGCCATCTCCGGTCGGGCGCATTGATCGTCGCAGACAATGCTGATTACAGTCCGGAATACCTGGCGTTGGTTCGCTCGCCCGCAGGAGGGTACATGTCCACGCCGTTTGCCGGTGACGTCGAATTGTCTATGTGGATGGGACGCGCATCAAACAACCGCACTTAGTTCGCGTTCGGGGATGCCGCGCGGCATCCCCGCGACTCGAGCAAGGCCGACTCGCGGAGCTGTTGCCACATATAGCCCGCCGATCGCATTCGCCGGAGACAACGATGCCAGGCCTTCGATCGAATCGAAGAAGTCCGCACTCTCCTCCGCTTCCACTTTCGCGCTCTTCAACGCGGCCTTATCTTTCCGGAGCTCATGATTCGCCACGATACGCCGCGAAACTTCGCCGATTAAATGAGAGGTGCATCCTTCGGCATCGGCGATGTCTTCCAACCCCGACACCAGATTCAGGAATGCCCGTTTGAGGTCGTTCGGATCCGCATCGAACCGGCTCAATTCGCCGGCCTTGCTGAAGTATCCATCCTTGCCGCGCGCCTCATAGAACGCTGAAACGAACACCAGGAAGCGCAAATAGGCTTGCCGATAGCTCTGCTCGTGATACTGCGCGGCCTCTTGCTCGCTGACTTCGTCTCGCAAAATGCTCGCCACGCACGCCGCGGAGTTCATGCCGCTGTACATCGCCAAGTGGACGCCGGTCGACAGTAGGGGATCGAGAAAACATCCGGCATCGCCCGCCAGGAAATATCCGGGACCCGCAAAAACATCAGACGTATACGAGTAATCCTGTTCGACGCGCAAGTCCGAGACAAGCTTTCCGGGATCCGTAATTCGTTTCAGGATCGGGCAGTTCGCAATGGCTCGCTCATAGATCTGCGCCGTCGTGAGATCGTGCCGCTGCTGCTTGAAAGCATCCTTGTGCATCACCACGCCGACGCTCACCGTGCCATCGCTGAAAGGAATCGCCCAGAGCCATCCCTCGGGAATCGATCCGACGGCGATCGCGCCAGTCGCGGCTTCGGCCAGTTGCCCGGTCTGTTCCCAATAGCCCCAAAGCGCGACGTTCTTGAACGTCTCGTGGAATCGCCGATTGCGGAGATAGCGCGTGGACATCAATCCGGCGCGCCCCGACGCGTCGATCAGATAATCGAACTCGATCCTCGTGCGTTCCTGGGTCTCGCGGTTCACACAGATCGCGGCCACCGGACGTTCCTCGAAAAAGCAGATCTCTTCGACCGACACTCCTTCACGCACTTCCGCGCCTTCACTGCGCGCATGCTGCAGCAGAATCTGGTCGAATTCCGCGCGCTCGACTTGAAAGCTGTGCTGATGCCGTCCGCGCAACTCTCCGAAGTCGAGCGACCATTGTTCGCCCTTCCAGTCGAGATAGGCGCCGGGTTTTTTCTGGAAGCCAAACTCCTCGACTTTCGTGCGCGCCCCCATCAAGTCGAGAATCTCTAGGCAAGACGGCAGCAACGACTCACCAATGTGATAACGCGGGAACACATCACGCTCAATCACGATCGTCTCTACGCCGGCGCGGGCCAGAAATGTCGCTGCCGTTGCGCCGGCGGGTCCGCCACCAATGATCAGGACCTGAGTTTTCTCCATGGTTATCGCCCGGCCCCTACTGTCTGGCCTTCCTCCGCCCGCATCGCGAACTTATGGAACTCGATCCAACGCTGGTCAATCACATCGCAAACCAGACCTGCGATTTCAATTGCCTTTGCACGCGTCGCCTCGTCGAGAGTTTGCTTGAGCAACAGATCCTCGGTTTCATCCTCTTGGTTCGCCATGTGCCCGGGTTCCTTGTCGAGATGCACCGGACCCAGATACTTCAGCCGGATGCCACTCTCCTGCTCGAGTTGTGCGCTGACCTTGGTCACGGCTGCGAACAAGAGATGCGCATAGCTCTCGAGCGCAGCGATCGCCGAGTATCGAAGTAACGGCTCCTGTGCCTGATACATCAGCGCGTGCAACCGGTAAACCGCCTGGCGCTGCGCGATCGTCTCATCGCTCCACAGGAACTTCAGCGCTTCCGAAAGCTTCATCGTCCGGTCCAAATCGAGCGTACGCAGATCGCTCAAATACCACGGCCAGTGCATGGAGTCTTCCTCGCCGTGCTGATTGATAGCCGCCTTGAGCGGATCAACGAGGGCTTCGTCTTCCTGATAGCGGAGGCCATCCGCATTCAGATCCTTAAATCCGAAAACGAAAAACGCGGCGCAAGGCAGCCAGGCCGATAACCGCTCACGCGGCGGAATCGACGTGTCAGACAGCCATGTAATGAAGGGATTGGAACTCAGGCCTTCGGTCCGCGTTCCGATGTATTCCAAAAGATGTTGCATAAGATCCTCGCTCTCGTTCTTGGCGCTCTACCTCTAGAGCAAGAACCAGAGCGAAAACCGCTCACCGTGAAGCAACTTTTTTCGGAAGAGTTTTGGAGGCCGATTCTGTGGCCCATTCGTGTGCACGACGCAACAGGGTTTGATCCTCAGCGGCCATCGTCGCCTGATAACGCCGCAAACCCTCGTCCGCCGAGGCCAGCAGCGGTTCCGCTTCAGTGGACTTCTTCTGGCCAACCAGACTCGCACCCACTAGGGCCGTAGCCCAAAACAGTTGCCACGATTCGGGCCGCGGCTTTCCTAATCCCGATATCACCTCGCGAGCGCGTGCCTCGGCTTCGGCGAACTTGCCTTCGCGCAGCAGCGTATCGGCCAGGAATTCCACGGAATCGAGCGTTCGCGGATGTTGTGGACCCAAAACGCGCCTGCGGCTCGAAACGACGTCTGTGTACGTCTGCTCGGCTCCGCGATAGTCACCGCGGCCCAATTGAATGCGGCCCAGGCAATCGATCGCCCACAATGTATTCGGATGCTCCGGACCCAACACCCGCTTTCGCACGGTGATGACCTGCCGCGCGAGCGACTCGGCCTCGGCATAGTTGCCGCGTGCGCGATTCACCACCGCCAGATTGATCAGGCTGCGTAGCGTGTCGGGATGCTCATCGCCAAACTTCTTGCGTAGCACTTCTAGAATATGACGATCCATCTGCTCGGCCTGATCAACGTCGCCCCGATCGAGATAAACATTCGCGAGATTGTTCATCGCCACCAGCGTGTCTGGATGCTCGGGACCCAGCGTCTGCTTCCTGATGTCGACAACCTGCGAATAAGTAGCCGCGGCCTCCGTAAACTGGCCCAGGTTGTAATAGGCGGTGCCCAAATGATTCAACGTCCGCTGGAGATCGGGATGGTTCTTGCCCAGCGTTTGCTGCTGAAGAGCCGCGCACTGACGGAAGAGCTCCACCGCCTGGGCCGATTTTCCTTCATTCATGTAAGCGAGCGCGAGGTTCGACATCGACAGCAGCGTGTCCCGATGGCGGTCGCCGAGCAGGCTGCGGCGCAGTTGCCAGACGCGCGCATGCAGCTCTTCCGCCTCATGATATTTGTCACGATACAGGTACAACACGCCGAGGTCGTTCATGGACTTCAATGTGTCAGGATGATTCTCCCCGAGCACCCGTTTTCGGCGGTCCACGACGTCGCGATACAGCTCTTCGCTGCGCGCATAAGCGCCTTCGAGGCGGTACGAATAAGCCAGCGCGTCCATCGTCTTAAGCGTGTCCGGATGCTCCTCGCCGAGCGCTGTCTTCCGCAATTCGAGGGCGCGCGTCAACTGCTTCTGAGCCTGCGCAAAGAGTCCCAGATCGAGGTAGGTCGTCGCTATGGTTTGGCGCACAGCAGCCTCGACCACCGGTTGATGATCGAACTTACCGGCGATGCCGGCAGCCGCGCGATCGAGGACCGTACGTACTTTCAAATCCGGATCCGGTTTCGTATTCGCGCTCGCCTGTACCGTCGCACTTGCCTGAGCCAGTAAATCATTCTGGAGGAAGTTGCTGATCGCCGCGGCCGTCGCCGCCTCGCGCGCGGCTTTCACCGCTTCGCGAGCGCTCAACACAATCCCAATGGACAAAGTCAGCAAAACCGCCGCGAATCCAAATACCAAGGCCTTGTTCCGCCGTGCAAACTTTTGCAGTTGATATACCGTACTCGGAGGACGCGCCTCGATGGGCTCATTCTTCAAGTACCGTTCCAGATCGCCGCCGAAGCTTGCTGCCGAAGCGTACCGTCGCGCGCGATCCTTTTCGAGCGCTTTCGCTGAGATCGTTTCAATATCCCCACGGAACATCGTGTTGATTGATCGCAGCGGATCGGGCTCTTCCTGCTGCACGGCGCGGACGGCTTCGGGCAGCGCTCGCCCCTCCACTTTGTACGGCAGCCTGCCCGTCAGCAGCTCATAAAAAATGACGCCCAGCGCGTAGACATCGCTCCTGGTATCGAGCTCCAGAGGATCCGCCAGCATCTGCTCCGGACTCATATACGCGAGCGTGCCGATCAGTTGTCCGACGTCGGTCTGCCGCGTCGCCCGTGTATCGGAGTCTGTCACGCGCGCCACACCGAAATCGAGAATTTTCGGCTGACCGGTGTCATCCACCAAAATATTTCCGGGCTTCAAATCGCGATGAATGATGCCCTTCTGATGCGCATGCTCCACTGCTTCGCAGATGCGCGTCATCAGCGTCAGCTTCGCGGGTAAATCCAAATTGTGGATCGCGCTGTACTCGAGCAGCGGCTTGCCCGAGATGAGCTCCATCGCGAAGTACGGCTGCGGACCATATCCCGCCTCCGCCGTTCCGGCCTCATAGATATGACAGATCCCCGGATGCCTCAGCCGTCCCAGGAATTGCTGCTCCTGCTCAAATCGCAACAGGAGCTCAGGTGTAGCCAGCCCCGGCCTTACGACTTTCAGTGCCACTCGCCGCTTGGGTTGATCCTGCTCGGCCTCGTAGACCAATCCCATGCCGCCGTGGCCGAGAATCCTCACGATGCGATAGCGGCCGATCGTGTCGGGCATGCCGTCGCGAATCACCGAAGCCGCGCGGGATGCGACCGCGACTTCGAGGAAGTGGGAGTCCTGAGCGTCGGCGGCAATGAGTTCACGAGCCTGCTCCGCGAGCGACTGATCATCCGCGCAGGCGCGCTCGAGATACGCTTCCCGTTCTTCCGGATCGAGATCCAACGCCTCGTCGACAATGATCTGTAGCCGCTGCCAGGTTTCGTTCGTCATGGCACGGCAGCAGGCTGCTGCAGTTCACGAAACAGCCATGCTTTGGCCAGCCGCAGTTCCCGGCGCAAGGTAGCGGGCGAAATCGACAGGGCTTCGGCAGCCATGTCTTGCTCAAGGCCGCCGAAGAAAATCATCTCGACAATTTTAGCTTTCCGTGGATCGAGCGCCTCCAGCCGCTCGAGCGCCTCATGGACCTCTACGATCGAGTCATCGGGCGGGTCCGCACCGAGCTGAAGCGCCTCGTCGAGCGCCAACCGCGCCGCTCCGCCGCCGCGCTTCGCGCTGTGCTTCGCATTGCCGTGATTGATGAGAATGTGGCGGATGACGCGGGATGCCAACGCGTAAAAATGAGCCCGTCCAGTAAAGGAAACGTCCGACCCGACGAGCTTCAAATAGGCTTCGTGAACCAACTCAGTGGCGCGTAACGTGTGGCCCGGTTTCTCCCGCCTCAAATGGTGCTGAGCAAGCGTGCGGATCTGGTCATAAACCAGCGGCATGAGCTCATCGAGAGCCTGCTGTCGTCCGGCCTGCCAGTCATGAAGAAGAGCGGTCACTTTATCGGCTTCGACGCTCATTGCCTGAATACTATCACGGCCACATTGACATCCTCCAGCCTAGCGGCTTATAGTGATCAATGCCTTTTCTCATCCGGATCATCGGCGCGATCCTGCTCTCTTTCGTGGTTTGCGGAGCGCCTGCTCAACAAAACGACAGTTCTGCTCCGACGATCGTGCAGCCTGGGGCGCCGGGTCAACCGGGAAAAATTCTCTCCCCGGCCGAAGCGGCGATCCATCTTCGTCCTCCTTCCCAAGCCGATGTCGAGTTCATGCAAGGCATGATCGTGCACCACTCCCAAGCCGTCGAGATGGTGGCCTTGCTTCGCACCCGCGGTTCCAGCAAAGCCCTCCAATCGCTCGGCAATCGAATCAGCATCTCGCAAACCGACGAAATCGAGTACATGAAGCAATGGCTGCGCGACCGTAACCAGCCGATCGCCGCTCCCGGGGGGCACATGATGCACCACATGGGAGGAATGGACATGTCGAAAAAACCTTCCGGTGATGTCGCTCTCATGCCAGGCATGCTGTCGCCAAATCAGATGAAGGCGTTGGCCAAGGCGCGGGGCACACGTTTCGATTACCTGTTCCTCACCGGAATGATCCAGCACCACACGGGCGCGCTCGATATGGTCGAGGATCTTTTCGCCATCCCTGGGGCCGGTCAGGACAACGTACTGTTCGACTTCGCTACCGACATCGACAATACGCAGCGCGCCGAAATCAACATTATGAAGGGCATGATCCCGAAAACCGGCTACTCGAAGAGCTCCACGAAGGACAAAAAATGAAGATCGCATCTCACTTCCTGATTTCGGCCGCGTGCCTCACGGCCGTTCTTGCGCAGGCTCCCGCTCCTCAACCTCCGGCCGCACCGGCCGCCGCGACGACGCCACCTAAACCTCCGCCGCCGCCCAAGGTGATCGACACCGGAGTCACCACCAACCCGCGATCGGGGAAAGACGATCCGCGCGTCGAGCTGAAGGCCGGTCTCTACGACGCAGGCGAAGCCGCGTCCGGGATGGAACGGCTCGCTTCCCTCTCGAAGCCTTCCGGGTTCGCCCCGGGCGACGTCGTCGTGACTCCTGGCCCGCCGCCTCCGGCCCCGCCGCCGCCCGCACCGGGCGCGGAGCCTCGGCTGCCGTCAGCCCCGCCGAACGCTTATGGCTCAACCAACTCCGATCTCGCTTTCAGAGGCAATCACCTGTTCGTTGGCAATTACAATGGCATCAACTTCTACGACATTGATAACCCGAACAAGACCAAGCTCCTCACGTCGCTGATGTGCCCAGGTGGCCAAGGCGACGTCTCCATTTACGGCCATCTCCTCTTCATGTCCGCCGAAGCGTTGAACGGCCGCATCGATTGCGGGACCCAGGGCATCCCCTTGCCGGAAGGCTATGTCGCGCCTCCGCCTCCTGCGCCCGAGCCTCCGCCCGCGCCAGGCGCACCGCCGGCTCCGCGCAAACCTCGTCCCCTTCCTCCGCCAAGCCCGGACCGCTTCCGCGGCGTGCGGATCTTCGATATCAGCGACCTCGCCCATCCAAAACAGGTGGCCGCCGTCCAGAGTTGCCGCGGCTCGCACACGCACTCGCTCCTTGTCGACCCCAAGGATCCTGAGAACGTCTACATCTACATTTCCGGCACGGGCCAGGTTCGGCAGAAGGAAGAGTTGGCCGACTGTTCAGGCGGCACACCCGACAAGAATCCCGAGACGGCGCTGTTCCGGATCGACATCATCAAAGTTCCGCTGGCGCACCCGGAACTCGCCAAAATCGTTTCCAGCCCGCGCATTTTCACGGACACGCAAACCGGCGCGATCAATGGTTTGAACAAGGGTGGAAACAGCGGCGAAGGCACGCAGAAGATGTCGGAAACCAACCAGTGCCACGACATCACCATTTTCTCCTCCGCCGGCCTCGCCGCCGGAGCCTGCTCCGGAAACGGCATCCTGCTCGACATTTCCGATCCCATCCATCCGGTACGTATCGCCGCG
>DASXZC010000361.1:0-6168 GCA_036502165.1 Bryobacteraceae bacterium | reverse complement strand
CAAATCGCTCGCGGAGAACAGCGGCATGTACGATGCCCGCGTCGAAGCCGCGTTCACTCTGCAGTCAACCAAGGCGCCCGCCCTCGCTCTCGCGCAATATCTCAGCGCCGCCAACCTCATGGACAATTCGCTCATCCAGGTGGCCCGGAAAGTGGACGTCCTCAAGCGCAAGGAACTCGACGACGGATATAGAAGGATCAACGAAGTTTCGCTCATCCAGCGCACCATCGTCTGGATCACCGGGATTCTGCTGATGGTGATCCTGCTGCGCATTCAGTTCTACCTCACCGAACGAATGCGCCGAACGTTGAATCCGCTCTGTCTGCTCGCGACATTGTTTGCCGCCGTCATGCTCCTGTACACGAACCACGCGCTCTCTGTTGCCGATGATCACACGAAGATTGCGAAGGAGTCTGCTTTCGATTCGATACACGCGCTCTGGCTAGCCAAGGCGATGGCCTACGAAGCTGACACCCGCGAGAGCCGCTATCTACTCGATCAAAAGAATGCTGACGCGCAGGACCGGGCCTTCCGGGAAATCGCGAGTCAGATTTCGAACGATCCCGTCCAACTGCTCGCGGCAGTGAAGAAATCGGGAAAGAATCCGCCCGAAAGTTCGAAAGGCTTCCTCGCCCACGAACTGCGCAACATCACCTTCTACGGCGAGCGCGCCGCCGCCATCAAGACCGTCGAAGCCTGGATCGCCTACCTCGCCATCGACGACAGCATCCGCCGTTTCGAACAAGCGGGCCAGCACGACAAAGCCCTCGAACTCTGCCTGGGCAACGGCGAAAATCAGGCGAACTGGGCCTTCGACCGCTTCATCAACGCCCTCGACCAGACAATCGATATCAATCAGACGCAATTCGACAAGTCGGCCTCGCTCGGTTTCGAGGCGCTCAACAATTACGAAATCGTCGGGCCCGTAATGGCTCTGCTCGCAGTTCTCGCCTGCTTCTTCGGCGTCCTGCCGCGCATCCGGGAATACTCGGCATGATCGCAAACACCGCTTGCGCAGCCCTGCCAACCGCTGCTACGGTAGAGATTCGGCTCTAGGAGGCCATCCAGATGGACGCACTCGGAATGGTGGAAACCAAAGGATTGATCGGCGCAATCGAAGCCGCCGACGCCATGGTCAAAACAGCCAACGTGACCCTGCAAGGCAAGGAATTCATCGGGGCCGGCTACGTCACCGTTACCGTGCGCGGTGACGTCGGCGCAGTCAAAGCCGCCACCGATGCCGGAGCCGCCGCCGCCCGCCGTGTCGGCGAACTCGTGTCTGTTCACGTGATTCCCGCTCCTCATGCCGACGTGGCGAAAGTCCTTCCCGGCTACAACGCCGCCGGCGCCGCTCCCAACAACGCCAACAAGAAGTAGCACCCCGTTTCCATGAGCCTCGATTCCGACCTCCTTTCGATTCAAGAGGTCCGCACGAAAGTCGAGCTGGCATACGCTGCGTGGCAGAAATACCGCCGTTTCACGCAGCAGCAGGTCGACTCCATTGTGGAGGCCATGGCCGCGGCCGCGCGCGCAAACGCCCAACGCTCCGCCGCCCTCGCCGTTGAGGAAACCGGCTACGGCAACGCGCCCGATAAGCTCGCGAAGAACCTGCTCGCCGCCGATCTGTTGCCCCGCACCATACGCGGCATGAAGACCATCGGCGTCCTGCGCGAGATGCCCGACCAAAAGGTCGTCGAAATCGCCTCGCCCATGGGAGTCGTCGCCGCCATCCTCCCGACTACCAATCCGACTTCGACCGCGATCTACAAGGTCATCATCGCGCTGAAGGCCGGCAACGGCATCGTCGTCTCGCCGCATCCCCGCGCCAAGCGCTGCACCTGCGATATTGTCGCCGTCATGACCGAAGCCGCCGTCCGCGCCGGCGCCCCTGAAGGACTCATCGGCTGCATCGGCGAGCCCACCATCGAAGCCACCACGGTCCTCATGAAGCATAAGCGGACCGCGATCATTCTCTCGACCGGCGGCATCGGCATCGTACGCGCGGCGTACTCGAGCGGCAAGCCCGCCCTCGGCGTCGGACCCGGGAACGTCCCCGTGCTCGTCGACACTTCCGCCGACATCGCCCGCGCCGTCGACGGAGTCGTCAAAGGCAAGACGTTCGACTACGGAACCATCTGCTCCTCCGAACAAACCATCGTCGCCGAGCGCGGACTGCGCGATCGCATCCTCGCTGAGTTGAAAGCCCGCAAGGCATTCCTCTGCTCGGCGGATCAAGCGAAAGCCCTGGCGCGCGTCCTGCTGACGCCGCAGTTCACCGTCACTGCGGATTGCGTCGGCCAAGCCGCGCCCGTCATCGCCCGCAAAGCCGGCATCGACGTTCCCGCCGACACGTCTGTGCTGGTCGCCGAAATCGCCGGAGTCGGCAAAGAACATCCTTTATCAGCCGAGAAGCTGTCGCCCGTGCTGTCGTTGCTGTTCGTCGATAATTTCGAGAGCGCCATCGTCGCCTGCCAGTCGATCCTCCGCTTCGGAGGTCTCGGCCACACTTGCGCCATCTACGCGACCGACGACAAGAAAATCCGCGAATACGCCATGAGGATGCCCGCCTTCCGCGTGCTCGCCAACACGCCCACTCCGCAAGGCGCGACGGGAATTACGACCAATGTTTTCCCCGCGATGACGCTCGGCTGCGGCGCTGTCGCCGGCAACATTACAAGCGACAACATCGGTCCGCTGAATCTGATCAACATCAAACGGTTGGCGTATTATGTACGCAGCGCAGAGGAGGCGTTTCCTTCCGTGCCAACGTCCAACGATCCATCCGCCGCCACTGTCGATCGCGAGAAAATCGTGACCGCCGTCGAGCGCTACCTCGAACGCCGCGGCATCACGTCCGCCGCCGCACCGTCCAGCATCGCGAGCATCGTCGACAACGCCCTCGCGGCGAAACGTTCTCAATCGCCCGGCACAGCGCGCGTCGTTCCGGCCAAACCGGAAACGCCCGCCCCACCGCCCCCCGAACCCGTGGAGCCGCCGCCCGCCCCGCCGCCTCTCTCGATCGCCGAGTTTGTGTGCGAGGATGACGTCCGCCAGGCGATAAGAAAAGATATCAAAATCTATATCGGACCCAAGACGATTTTGACCCCATCGGCCCGGGATCTCGGCGCGCAGTACGACATACTGGTGAAGGCTGGCCGATAAGGAGTTTCAGTAAGGACTTTCATGCAAGACAATCTCGATGTGATGAAAACGGAGATCCAGGATTATCTGGACCACAGCGGATTTACCACGTTTTTCGGCCATTCTCGCGCCTGGGACGAAGATCGCGTCGTCTGGTGGGACATTGAAAAATCGCCCGACTACTCGACGTTTCTGAAGACCGCGGAAAGCGTCGGCATCCGTCTGATCGTCTTTCACACTCGTCAGCTCACCGAGCAAATGCTCGACGAAGCCTTCGAGGAACTCGAACAATCGAGCGCGGACCGCGAGCAGCGCCGGACGCTTCAAAAACGGTTCGAAGAACTCCGCCACTACGAAGGCTTCACCTGCGTCGTCGAGCTGTCGTACACGCATGACGGACAGATTTATTTGTTCGAGTTAAAAACGGAATGGTTCACCGAATTCAGCGAAATGGTCGACGATCTGATCGCCGCGTCCGATCCGTTTGGGGGCGAAGAGGATGACAGCTCCCTCGGCGGCTACTACTCGCAGAACTAATCGCGTTCCGCCTCATTGGAACCTTCCGCCGCCGATCGATTCGGCGGCGCTGCGCGAACTTGCCCGATCCCTCGCGCTCCGGACGCCGGCGGCCCGCGTATTATGGAATCGCGGCTTCCGCGACCCCGCCTCCTCGCGCGATTTTCTGTCGCCCTCGCTTGAACTGCTGCACGATCCGATGCTGATGTCCGGCATGCCGCGCGCTGTCGAACGTCTGTCCCGCGCGATCCGCAACCGCGAGAAAATCCTCATCTACGGCGACTACGATGTCGACGGCACGACCTCGATCGTGATCCTCAAGAAGGCCATCGAGCTCTCAGGTGGCGAGGCCGACTATCACGTCCCGCACCGCCTGCGCGAAGGTTACGGCATGCGTCCGGAAGTGCTCGCCGACGCCGTCCTCCGCGGAGTCAAACTCGTCGTCAGCGTCGACACCGGCATCCGCGCCGCCGAAGTCGTCCGCGCCGCCACCGCGCTCGGGCTCGACATGATCATCACCGATCATCACTTGCCCGATGCGGACGTCCCTCCCGCCGTTGCCGTTTTGAATCCCAATCAGCCTGGCTGCCCGTACCCAGAGAAAAATCTCTGCGGAGCCGGCGTGACTTTCAAGCTGATTCAAGCTTTGCTCGCTCGTCTCGAATGGCCGCCTGCGAAGTCGCGCCGCCTGCTCGAATCGTTCCTGAAACTGGTCGCCATCGCCACCGTCGCCGATGTTGTTCCCTTGACCGGCGAGAATCGCCTGATCGTCAAGACCGGACTCGCCGGACTGTCGGACGTCCGCAACACCGGCCTGCGCGCCCTACTCGATGTTGCCGGCTTCGAGTCCGGGAAACCGCTCTCGGCCTCGCAGGTTGCCTTCCGCGTCGCGCCCCGCATCAACGCCGCCGGACGCATGGCCAACGCCGGCGACGTCATCGAGATGTTCCTCACCGACGACGCTGCCAAAGCCCGCGACCTCGCCACGCAGCTTCACGATTTGAACGCCGACCGCCAGCAGACTGAGAAGGACATCGTCGAGGCGATCCTCGTTCAATGCGACGAATTCCCCGTAAGGGAAAACGATTTCGCTCTCGTATTCTCAAAGCCCGGCTGGCACCGCGGCGTGATCGGCATCGTCGCGAGCCGCATCGTCGACCGCTTCCACCGCCCCGTCTTCATCCTCGGCGAAGAGGACGGATTAGCCCAAGGTTCCGGCCGCAGCATCCGCGCGTTCCACTTGCTCGAAGCCCTCGAATCCATGCCCGAGCTGTTCCACAAATTCGGAGGCCACCGCCAAGCCGCCGGTCTTACGATGGCCGCGTCGAGCGTCGAAGAATTCCGCCAACGCCTAAACGCCCACGCGACGTCCGTGCTGACTCCCGATCAACTGCGGCCGGTTTTGGACATCGATGCCGAGGTAGGAATCGAAGAATTGAACGAAGGGTCAGTCAACGAGACTTTCACCCTCGCCCCCTTCGGATTCGGCAATCCCGCACCCGTTTTCGCACTACGCGATGTCGAAATCGCCGCGCCTCCCATGGTCATCAAAGACGTTCACTTGCGCCTGAAGGTAAAGCAAGGCCGCCGATTCCTCAGCGTCATCGCCTGGCAGTTCGCCGAGCGCATTTCCGAGTTCGAAGTCGGCAACCGTGTGGACCTCGCAGTCGCTCTCGAAGAAGACGAATACTCCGCCAGCCGCGGCTACGAGAACTGGTCCGCAAAGCTCCGCGACTCGCGGCCGAGCGAGAAAAGCCGCTAAGACTTCGCTTCCTCTCGA
Organism: Bryobacteraceae bacterium; assembly: GCA_036502165.1. Lineage (GTDB taxonomy): Bacteria > Acidobacteriota > Terriglobia > Bryobacterales > Bryobacteraceae > F-183. The sequence goes on along the minus strand of DASXZC010000361.1, from coordinate 731 downwards.
ACCGTTCCCACGCGCCGCCGCGCGATCCACCACATCAGCCCCGCACCCCCGAGAATCAGCGCCGCCCACCTTAGCACCGCCGCCCAAAACAGCCCATCCCACGCCGGCGCGTAGAAGCGGTATTGCGCGAGCGCCGCCCAACGCTCCAACATCCAATGCCAGCCCGTATGCGCAACGAACGCCGACAGGATGATCGTTCCCATCCGCTCGGCCACCACAAACCGGAACAGCAAATCCAATAACGGAATCGCGATCAGCAGCGCCAGCAACTGCCCCAATTCAACTCCGATGTTGAACGACAATAGCGACGTCAACAAGTGCGAACCCGCGAACTGCAGCGTCTGCCGCAATGCGAATGAGAATCCGAAGCCATGCACCAGTCCGAAGCCGAACGCGATCATCCAACGGTGCCGCGCCCCACCCGGCTTCACGATATTCTCGAGCGCCATATAGACGATCGACGCGGCAATCAACACTTCGATCAACGGCGGAAACCACAACGCATCCGGAGCCAGGTTGTATGCCGACGCAATCAACGTCATCGAATGCGCCACCGTGAACGCCGTCACCACAGGAATCAGCCCACGAAAACGGCGAAACGGAATGACCAGGCAGAGCAGAAAAAGCAGGTGGTCGGTGCCATGCAGAATATGGTCGAAGCCCATGTGGATGAACGAGAGCGACGCCTGAAACCAACTGGGATCGAGCCGAACCACACCCGGATCGCCGGA
>DASXZC010000360.1:0-3871 GCA_036502165.1 Bryobacteraceae bacterium | reverse complement strand
CTCACGAGCGAACTCGACACGCTCGCGACATTCTCCGACACGCCCGCGCCCGCAGTGACGCGAATCGTCTTTTCGGAAGCCGATCGCGCCGCGCGGCAATGGTTCAAGAATCTCTGCGCAGCCGCGAACCTCACCGTCCGCGAGGACGCCGTCGGCAACACGTTCGCCCGCTGGATCGGTTCCGAGCCTCACCTTCCGGCCGTTGGAACCGGTTCACACATCGACGCCATTCCTCACTCCGGCAAGTACGATGGAACCGTCGGAGTCCTCGGTGGGCTCGAAGCGATCCGCGCACTGCAACAGTCCGGCTTCCAACCCCGCCGTTCGATCGAAGTCTTGATGTTCACAGCCGAGGAGCCCACTCGCTTCGGGATCGGATGCCTCGGCAGCCGTCTGATTTCAGGAGTCCTCGACGCCGGCGCCGACGAGCGTCTACGCGACAAGCAAGGCTCGACTCTCGCGCAGGTTCGAGCGGAAACGGGATTCACCGGCTCGCTCGACGATGTTCGCCTTCCCTCGACGTACTATGACGCTTTCGTTGAACTTCACATCGAACAAGGTCCCCTGCTCGAGCGCGACAAGATCCCACTCGGAGTTGTGAACGCCATCGCCGCTCCCGCCAGCGCGCGCATCACTATCGAAGGTGAAGGCGGACATGCTGGAGCCGTGCTGATGCCTCATCGCCGTGACGCATTTCTCGCCGCCTGCGAACTTTCTCTCGCCATCGAACGCGCCGTGAAGTCGACCGGCTCGACCGATACGGTCGGCACCGTCGGTATCTGCGAAGTATTTCCCGGCGCGATCAACAGCATCCCGAGCCGCGTGAATATGACGAGTGACGTACGCGACACCGATCTCGCGCGCCGCGATCGCGCGCTCCTCCAAATCGACGAAGCCACACGTGAGATCGCCGCCCGCCGCGGTGTCGTCATCACATCCGAAACCATTAACGCCGACGCGCCGTGCGTCTGCGCTCCGCGAGTCGTGGAAGCCCTGCGGACCGCGTGCAGCCCGCTAGTGTTTCAGGATATGGTCAGCCGCGCGTATCACGATTCGCTCTTCATGTCGCGCATCACACAAGCGGCGATGCTGTTCATCCCTTGCCGTGGCGGCGTGAGTCATCGCCCTGATGAATACTCATCCCCGGAGTCGATCGCCACTGGAGTTGCGGTTCTCGCGCAGACTCTGAAGACATTGGCGAGCTGATGCAATCGCGCCTGATCGCCGCCGCTCTCCTGTCCCTGATGCTGCTGCCAGCGACTGCGAAAGCTACCGAAATACGCCTATCGTTCGGCGTCCTCGAACGGCTGCTCGCCGAACAAGTCTTCACGGACGAGGGCCGCAAATATGTAAGCGGAAGCAAGACCGCCAAGTGCAACTTCGCCTATCTCGAACATCCGAAGATCGGCGGCAAAGACGGACGCCTCTCAATAAAGGCCCGATTCACAGGCAAATCCGCCATCGATCTCATGGGCCGCTGCGTCGGCACCGGTGACGCGTTCGATCTCACAGTCACCGGCGTGCCCTATTTTTCGAACGGCTTCCTCGCGTTCAAAGATGTCGTAGTCCAGTCTGATCGCGACGGATTTTATATCCGCCACGTTCGTCTCGCCTTGACCAACACGCTCTCGAAGGACTTCAAATACAGCCTCGCGTCTGATGCCAAGCGTCTCATGGAACAGCAGGACCCCGGCCAGCCATACAAGCGCAGGCTGCTCCGCTTCGATGTGTCCTCTATCCAGGTGTCGGACGCTTCGATCAACCTGTTCGTCGATTTCGTTCTCGCCGTCGAATAAGGCAGGATTTCCGATACACTATATATCCATGTCGTTCGTGTGAACGGCGAATCCGAAAGGTGAATCTACGTAGATGACTACTGGCGTGTCGCGCATCACAGGCCTTGATTGGCTGATGATCGCTAGCTATTTTGCAATCCTGGCGGTCGTTGCGTGGTGGGTGGTCAGGAAAAGCAAAGACTCGACCACTGATTACTTCCTGGCTGGCCGCAACCTCGGCTGGTGGGTAATCGGCGCATCGATTTTCGCATCGAACATTGGTTCGGAACACATCGTCGGACTCGCCGGATCGGGCGCCACCAGCGGCGTCGCGATGGCGCACTACGAATTGCACGCCTGGTGTCTGCTCGTGCTGGCGTGGGTGTTCGTGCCGTTCTACATGCGGTCGATGGTGTTCACCATGCCCGAGTTCCTCGAGCGCCGCTTCGACGAAAAGTCGCGCTACGTGTTGTCGATCGTCTCGCTGATCACCTTCGTCATTTCGAAAATCGCAGTCGGCATCTTCGCCGGTGGAGTCGTCTTCGGAACCCTCCTTCCCGAGATGCAGATCACGATCGGCTCAACCACGATCGACAGTTTCTGGATCGGCTCCGTACTCGTGATCGTGCTGACCGGCCTCTACACAACGCTCGGCGGCATGCGCGCCGTCGCTTACAACGACGCGGTGCAGGTGGTCGTGCTGATCACAGGATCCGCGCTATTGACCTTCTATGGATTGCACGTCCTCGGCGGATGGGGCGAACTGCGCCGCATCTGTGGATCGGAAATGTTCAACCTTTGGAAGCCGCTCATTCCCGCCGGAGTCGAAGGCTCGTGGTCGCCCGTATTGGATCTCGACGCCGCGGGCAAAGTCGTCAAGGAAGCTTGGTATTTCAACGGCTACTTCCCCTGGCTCGGCATGTTGTTCTGCGCGCCGATCATCGGCCTGTGGTACTGGTGCACTGACCAATACATCGTGCAGCGCGCGCTCGGCGCTCCGAATGAATCAGTGGCGCGGCAAGGCTCGATTTTCGCGGCGTTCCTCAAATTGTTCCCCGTCTATCTGTTCATCATCCCCGGCCTGATCTGTTTCGCGCTAGCGAAGAGCGGCAAGATCCCGGAGCTCACCGGATTGATTGGACCCGACGGCCACGCCATTCCCGCCGCCGCCAACGGAGCGTTCCCGATGATGGTGCAGTACCTGCTGCCATCCGGCATCCGCGGCATAGTCGTCGCCGGTTTGCTGTCGGCGCTGATGGGATCTCTCGCCGGCGTCTTCAATGCGTGCTCGACGTTGTTCACCGTTGACCTTTATCAGAAGTGGAATCCGAAAGCGACCGAATCGAAACTCGTGAGCATCGGCCGCACAGCGACGCTCGTGATGGTTCTGATCGCGCTCGCCTGGATCCCCGTGATCAAGAACTCGCGCGGCGTCTACGATTATCTGCAATCGGTGCAGAGCTACCTCGCGCCTCCGATTTTCGTGGTCTTTTTCCTGGGCGTCTTCAACAAACGCATGAACGCGAAAGGCGCGCTCTGGGCGATGGTCGTCGGATTCGCACTCGGTCTGTTCCGGATGTTCGTGGACACTCCGGTGACGCTCGGCATGGGGGGCTACGAAAAAGGATCGTTCCTATGGATCGTGAACAATACCTACTTCCAATACTTCAGCGTCTTCATCACGATTGTGTCCGCAGTCGTGATGCTCGGCGTCAGTTACTCGAGTCCCGCCCCCAGCGACGCGTCGATTCAGAATCTGACGTTCGCGACGAAAACGGAAGAGGACAAGCGCAAGACACGCGCCAGTTGGGGATGGCAGGAAGTGGCCGGATCGGCCGTGGTGTTGCTGCTGATCACGGGATCCTATTTGTACTTCCGCGGCTGATCGCGTGGCGGGAACAAATCACGGACCTCCGGATTCTAAATCCGAATGGCATTCCTCGCGTTCGACGATCTTCATTCGGACTTCCGCTTCGGATGGCGCGGCCTGCGGCGCAGTCCCGCGTTCACGCTTGCCGCCATCGGAGTTCTCGCGATCGGCATCGGCTCGAGCGCTGCGGTGTTCAGCGTCGTCGACCGTTTGTTGTTCCGCAGCC
>DASXZC010000359.1:0-36062 GCA_036502165.1 Bryobacteraceae bacterium | reverse complement strand
AGCGAGAAGATTTCTATAGTGAGCCCGCGCCGGCTGCGCCTTGACCATCGCCTCATAGAGCTTCACGCGATCGTCGGTTTTCATTCGCTGCACTTGATCGGACAATGCGCGTTCCTGGTATGCGCCAAGCATCCGATCATTTCCGCTGGACGCCGGTTGTGCGACGGCCGCGGTTCCCACACAAAACATAAGAGCTGCAATTTGTTTTTTCATTCGTTCTCCCAAACCCCACCTCTTACGCTCGGAAAAAAGGTGGCCGCACCCGGTGGGATGAAATGTGGCGCGGCCACCAAACACCGGCCGATTACTCGTCCGGAGCCAGGGATGACCTAGTTCGTTGCCTTGCCCCGTCCGTTGGTTCCATCAATTTGGCTATGCGAATAGCCGGCATGCGGAGCCGCGTGGAACGGGAACACATCCTGCAAGGGAACATCGTTCGAATTGACGCCGTCGCCGAGGGGCGGGGCATTCGAGAATCCGGGAACCAACACACCAGCCAAAGCGCGAAGTCCGATGTCGACGACGTCGTCACCAGGACGCCTGCCGCCAAACGGCCATCCGGCATTGTCGCCGCCAAGTGGACCGAGGCGGCTCTGCATCGCCGACGGTACCGGCGGAATCGTCAAATCGATGCGCGTGATATCCGGCACGAACACGCCCAACAAATCAGTGCGCGGAGCCGGAGGAACGGTCAAGTTGAACACGCCGTGCAGGACGCCCGACGCGAAGAACGGATCGCCGATGAACTGCGCGAACTGCGCATCATCAGCGGGGTTGGAACGATTCCAATAGTCCTTCATCGGAAGAGGAATCAACGCCTCGACCGTGAGCGGATTTCCCACGCGGTCGATCTGCGACCATTCGCCGAAGCTCTGCGGATCGGACGGGCTGGGGCGGATCGTGACGAACTGGCGATTCGTCGTGGCCCACACGCCAATCTTGGCGTTAGGATCGGTGGCCGCAGTCGGCATCGTGCCGCTGGCAGTGACCATCGTGATCGGCATCTCGATGGCGATCAGGCTGATGTTGTAGCCGGCGAATCCGTCAACGGCCGCCGGAGCTGCCGGGCCGGGTCCGGAATCTGCGCCGCCGGTGAGGACGGGCGCGGGCGAACGGAAGTTCAACGTGTCGAACGTCGCGCCGGAATCGAAATAAAATGCGTCATCGCGCGGGCCGGCGAAGATCCGCATGCCATTCGAAAGCGTGAACACAGACGGGTGGCCCAACGCGGTTTCGTAATTCGGCGTCGAATTCGGCCCGAGATTCGGAGGAGCCACCGACAATGCGTGACCATTCTTATCGGCGTTGAAGTACGTAGTGACACCGGTGGTCATGTTTCGCACGACGACAGAGTAAGTCTGATACAGAAAGATCCCCGTCGAATCGATGCTGTCGATTTTTCCGAAGTACGAAACGAACGTCGGATTCGGACGCAACACCGTATTGAATACGATGTCGATTTGCATATCCGGATTGCCGTCGAGTCCGCGTGCGTTGTTGATGTTGAAGCGGTAATTGACGCTGTCCGAGAATTTGTAGTAGCTCGGACCGTTGTCGGGGTTCTGGAAGCCCTGGGTGCTCATGCTCATGACGACCCGGTCGGTGCGTCCGGTTTCCCAGCTCCGGAACACGTACAGGTCGTTGAGATTGGCGGTTTGATCTTCCAGCAAGAGTGGGCCGTTGCGATGGCTGGCGGCGAACGTCATGCCGGCCATCACAAGTCCCATCAGGAAGGATTTTCGATTCATTCAGTCTTCTCCTTTGCGGTCCGGCCCAGCGAGGCGACCGGTACTGCATCGCAAATGGATACGAGTGGGGACATGAACCGGATTTAAGACTGGGACGATTTTCTTCTCCCCGCGCGGGGAGTGTCCTGGGACGAATGACGTTACACTCGTGATTGAATGAATGAGATTCCCGCCGGGGAGGTCCGCGCCCGGCTCGAGCGGATCCTCGAGAGCGACGGCTTCCGCGATGCCGGACGGCTCGGACCTTTTCTCAAATATGTCGTCGAAGCCGCCCTCGTTGGCCGGCCCGTCAAGGAAGCGGTCCTCGGGTCGGAAGTTTTCGGCCGCGCCGCCAACTACGATTCCAAAACAGACCCAATCGTCCGCGTCGAAGCCCGGCGCCTGCGTGCGCGCCTCGAGGATTTCTACCAGAAACATCCGCAAGAGGACGTCCGGATCGAGTTGCCGAAGGGCGGATATTTGCCCACATTTACGCGTGTCGCAGATGGCGCCCGGCAGGATGTGCCGCCAGTGGCCACGCGCCGCTTCGCCGGTCCTGCGCTCGTTTTGGCGGTGATCGTGTTCTGCGGAGCGGGCATCAGTTGGCTGTTCTGGGCAAGGGGACGGGCCATGAACAGCCCCGTTCCGGCGATTGCGCTTTTGCCGTTCCAGAATGCCACCGGGGATCCGGCGAACGACTATTTTTCCGACGGCTTGACGGGAGAGTTGATCGACGCGCTGGCGAAGGTCGAACAGCTTCGGGTCGTCAGTTTCAATTCCGCCGCACGATTTCGCGGAAAAGCCGGTAATCTCGAGGAATTACGCAATCAATTGCATGCCGGTTCCGTGCTCGACGGGTCGGTGAAAGCGTATGGGGACCGTTTGAGTGTCACTGCGCGATTGGTCGACACCAACAGCGGTCAGACGATCTGGTCCGACACCTACGAACGGCCGGCGAAGGACGTTTTCCAGGTCCAGGAAGCGATCGCCAAATCAATCGTTTATTCCCTGAAGGTGCAGCTCCGCGTGGATCCGGAGCGCATTCTGGTTCCCCCGCGGACTGAGTCGCAGACGGCTTACGACGACTACCTGCGGGCGCGTTACGTCCTCCATCCATTCTCGAAGGAAGGTCTCCTTAAGAGCAACGAGTACGCACAAAAGTCGGTGACGGAAGACGCGAAATATGGGCCGTCATACGCGGTGCTCGCTGAAAATTACACTTTACTCGGATATTATCAAGCAATTCCATTAAAAGAAGCAGCCGCGAAGGTCGAGGACCTGGCACGCAAAGCGATCGAACTCGATCCATCATCCGGCGAGGCGCATGCGGCGCTCGGCATCGCACTCGGCCTCGCGGATTGGGACTGGAAGGGCGCGCAATTGGAGTTGAACCGAGCCGTACAGTGGGCGCCCGGCTCACCGGATGCGCATAGCGCGATGGCGCTCGCGTACCTGGCTCCGGCGGGTCAACTCGAGGCGGCGGAGTATGAGGCGCACAAAGCGGTCGACCTGGATCCTTTTTCATTCGTTGCGAATGATGTGGCCGGGTACATCCTACTTGCGCGAGGAAAACCGCAAGAGGCGATCGAGCGTTACAGCGCGGCACTGGGGATTTATTCAGGCATTGCAGCCGTGCACTCGGCGTATGCCATGGCTCTCGCCGCCGCGGGGCGCAAGGATGAAGCGCGCGCTGAATTCATCAAAGCCTGCGATCTCTCAGGAGGGGCGGCGGCCTGCAGTCCCGGGCCGGTCGGGTACGCGGTTCTGGGCGAAGCGGATCAGAGCCGGGCGCTACTCGAAAAGGAATCGCCCTCGCCCGTTGAGGAGGCTCGCGCGCGGGCCGTGTTGGGCGATCGCGAATTGGCATTCAAGGCGCTCGAGAAGGCGATCGACCAGCGGGATCCGCAGGCCGTCTTCCTGCAAGTCGACAGCCGATTCTCCAGTTTGCGGGCCGATCCGGGCTTCGGCGCTCTGCTGAAGCGCTTGAATTTGACGCAATAATCGCTTGCAAGCTGTCATGATAGAAATAGAATGGCCCTCAGCGCCCAGGAACTGCACAACATCCTCAGCCAGCTTCCACCGGGTCCCCGGATGCCCGCGATTTTCATTGGCCACGGCAGTCCGTCGAACGCGCTTGCGGACAATGCGTTCACCCGGGCGCTGGCCCAAATCGCTCAGGGTTTGAACGAACCGCCGCGCGCGATTCTCGTCATTTCCGCGCATTGGCTGACCTCTGGAATCAAGGTGCAAGCGGGCGAGCGGCCCGAGACGATCCACGATTTCGGCGGATTCGCCGACGAATTGTACAGGATTCAATATCCGGCTCCGGGAGCGCCGCTATATGCGCGTGCGACCGCTCAGTTGTTGAGCGGAGCGGCGATCGAAACTAAGGAATGGGGATTGGACCATGGAGCGTGGGCCGTCCTGCGCCACATCTTTCCTGAGGCTCGCATTCCAGTTTTTCAACTGTCGCTCGACTGGGCGCGGAAGATTGATTTCCATTTCGAATTTGCGAGGGCGCTGAGTCCATTGCGCGACCGTGGAGTCTTGATTGTAGGAAGCGGGAATATCGTCCACAATTTGAAGCAAAGCATGCCGCGATTCATGAGCGGCGATGCGCGTCCGTTCGATTGGGCAGTGGAGTTCGACGCTTGGGTCAAGAAGCAAGTCGATAGCCGCAATTACAGTGCTCTATCGCGTTTCGCGGACGCCGGGCAAGCGGCGCTGTTATCGGTCCCGTCGCCGGAACATTATGTGCCCCTTCTGTACGCGGCCGCCGTAGCAGAGCCGCGGGAAGCTGTAACGCAGATCTACGAGGAGGTCTGTTATGGAGGGATCAGCATGCGAACATTTCGAGTGGAGGCTGATTAACAATTCGCGTCGCGTACGGTTAATTGACGCTGACTTCGCGGAGGTACATTACACGACGTTATAGCTTGCGCGAGGTTCTTCACGTTGCGCAATCTTCGTGACGCGAAGATAGGGAAAGATGCAACCGACTGCCGGCGAAGAGCGCTGTGGAAGTTTACGCGATCCCACTGCGAGCAGATCGCCACGCGACTGGAGCTCCGTGCACGTCGGGATACAAAGATCGGATGAACTGCTCGAAGGTGCCTGGAAGACTGCCTCAAGTTACAGTCTTCCTCATCCATACGTACCTCACGTTAGCGCCGCTGAGCTGAGCGGCGGCGACCCGCAAAACGGACAAAGCTTGACGAAGCAGATACCGGCCCTGTGACGAGGATTGTGGCAATTGATGAGAAGTATGCCGTTCGAGACGAACGCGATCCTCGCGGACAGCTCCGCTCGACGATCAGGATCCCGTATTGCATCGATGCAGAGAGTTGCGTGGCGATGAAAGCAGCGCCAAGAGCGACCTTCGTAAGGACCTAACCCCAGTTCCTGTTCCCGCGGTTGATGCGCTGTTCCTGAGCCTTGGCGGTGCAGCCGCAGCAATTTGGAGAGGGCCATTTTGTCCTTCCAGGGGCGCGCGGGCAGGCGCTCAAACCGTCACGTTCGATTGAACACCGACGACATACAGAGCGTTGAGTTCAGTCAGGCGTACGCCGAATTAATCGTCGACCCCCTATCCTGCGTCAGCGAGGCCGATCACGTTTGACGAATCCTATCCGAGTGCGATTTAAGACTTAGTTTCGAGCTGGAATTCCGTGGAAACCTTGATGGCCCTCAATCGCTGTGGATTCTTGATACCGCCCTCGGGTAAATACAAACGGAAGCCACTCTAAGGCTTGCCTTCCGCGTCGCGATCGATGGGCGTTGGGCTCCTTGACAATTAAGCGAGCCGCGCGGCGAGAGGTTGGACACCCTTGCGGTCACCTGGGGCCAACGTCCTTTACAACAAAATTTGAACGTTCGCTCCGCGTCCGCGGGTCGAACGCCACAATGGACACGAACACCGAATCGAAGGACTCGTTCAGGATAGTGCAGTACTCGCAGGGCGTCGCGGATCACGCGCGGCGACAAACAAGCAACACGTGGGACCTGCCCCCCCTCGAGAATTAATTGACGCTGACTTCGCGGCGGTCCATGACGCGGCGCGCTACGGCGCGTGCCAGTCTCTTCACGTTGCGCAGGTTCCTCAACTTCCGGGTCAACAGAAAGATAGCGCGCGGCCTCCGGGAAAACTTCCAATAACATTAGCGCTATCCGTTTAACGGGAGGTCGTGTTGGATGGCTTGATTGTGGACGCTTGGGACCAATTCGTTGAGCCCCGCCATGGGTGGCGACACAGTGGACACGAACACCGACTCGAAGGGGCTCGCTCAGGATAGTGCATGAGTCGTAGGATGTCGCCGGATCATTCGCGGACACAAACAGGCAGCGCGTGGGACCAAGCTCCTCGTGAATTAATTTACGCTGACTTCGCGGCGGTCATGCCGCGACGCGTTACGGCTCGAGCCAGTTGTTTCACGTTTCGCAGGTGCTTGCGCGTCAACCGAAAGATCGCGCGGGGCCTGCGGTAGAACTTCCAACAACACTCGCACTGTAGCTTCAACAGGAGGTCGTGCGGGAGGCCTATCAGGAACAATTGGTTGAGCGCCGCTACGCCTTGTGCGGTCATTTCGCCGAATTTGCGGGACTGCATATCGTCCCGCAGCTTCGTTCCTTTGAAGGGCGCCACAATCGGCACGAACACCGAATCGAAGGGCGCAGCCACAAACAGGCAGCGCGCACGACATGGCCCCTCGCGAATTAATTCGCAGTGACCCGCGACGGTGAATGACGTCGCGCTATGGCGCGCCAGTTTCTTCACGTTGCGCAGGTGCGTGAACTTCCGTGTCAACAGAAAGATCGCGCGCGGCGGCCTGCCGTAGAACGTCCAATAACATTCGCGCTGAAGCTTCAAAAGGAGCTCGTGCGGGACCGCCTGGTTGTGAACGATCGGGAACAATTCGTTGAGCGCCGACACCCCTTGCTCGGTCATCTCGCCGAATTTGCAGGACTCCATATCGTCCCGCAGCTTCGTTACTTTGAAGGGCGCCACAATCGAATCGAAGGGCGCAGCCACAAACAGGCAGCGCGCACGACACGGCCCCTCGAGAATTAATTCGCGCTGACCGCGACGGTCCATGACGTCTCGCTACGACGCGCCAGTTTCTTCACGTTGCGCAGGTTCGTCAACTTCCGGGTAAACAGAAAGATCGAGCGCGGCGGCCTGCCGTAGAACGTCCAATAACATTCGGGCTGTAGCTTCAAAAGGAGCTCGTGCGGGAGCGCCTTGGTTGTGAACGATCGGGAACAATTCGTTCAGCGCCGCCACCAATTTTCGTACTCCATATCGTCCCGCAGCTTGGTTCCTTCGAATGGCGCCACAATGGACACGTGTACCGATTCGAAGGGCTTAGTCGCCGTATCCCTCACGGCCACAAAGCGGGCAAACGCGTGGGGCTACCTCGAGAATTAATTGACGCTGACTTCGCGGCGGTCCATGACGCGGCGCGTTACGGCTCGCGCGAGTTTCTTCACATTGCGCAGGTTCGTCAGCTTCCGAGTCAACAGAAAGATCGCGCGCGGCCTGCGGTAGAACTTCCAGTAACACTCTCGCTGTAGTTTCAACAGGAGTTCGTGCGGGAGCGCCTGGTTGTGAACGATCGGGAACAATTCGTTCAGCGCCGCCACGCCTTGCTCGGTCATCTCGCCGAATTTGCCGGACTCCATATCGTCCCGCAGCTTCGTTCCTTTGAACGGCGCCACAATCGAAACGAATACCGAATCGAAGGGCTCGCTCAAGGCGAAATCGAGCGTCTCGCGGACCTCCGCCAAGCTCTCGCCGGGGAAGCCGATCATGAAAAATCCGCTGACTTCGATGCCGTTCGAGCGTGCCCAGGTGAGCGCCTGGCGGGCGCGATCGATCTTCAAGTTTTTGCGCACCAGCTTCTGGAATTTCGTGGACACGGTCTCGATCGCGATGGCCATGTAGTGCGTGCCGGCGTGTTTCATCAAGGCCGTTAGCTCCTCATCGAAGCGGTCGCCGCGGACGCCGTTCGGGAATTGCAAATGGACGGCCAGCTTGCGGTCAACGATGCCGCGGCAGATCGTCTTCGCACGTTCGAGGTTGAAGTTGAAGATGTCGTCGACGATCATGAACTCGCGAACACCATACGTGCGAACGAGCCATTCCATCTGATCGAGCACGGCTTCCGGCGAGAGTGCGCGGAACTTCTTCGTGTGGATGTCGTGACAGTACGAGCACTGGTACGGGCATCCGCGCTCGGTAATGAACTGAACGGCACGGCGCGACTTGGGAAAGTGCCACGGCGAATCGAGCTCGAAGTAGCGCTCGAGATCGAGCAGGTCGAAGGCCGGTCGGGGGAGTGCCTCAATTTCGGGGACCGGCGCGCGGCCTCCCGCGATGACGCGATCCTCACGGATCGTCCAAACCCCGGGGATTTGGGTAGTGTCGCGTCCGTTGCGAATGGCATCGAGCAAGGCGACCAATGCGATTTCGCCTTCGCCAACGATGACGTAGTCGACGGCGCCCGTGCGTAGGCATTCTTCGGGGTCGCCGGATGGATGCGGCCCGCCGAAGACGACCTTTAATTCAGGATGCGCCGCTTTCAGCCGTTTTGCTTCGGCGATCGCTTGCGGCAACTCGCAAGTCATGCAGCCGATTCCCACGACTTCGATTTTCCGTTCGCGAATCGTACGGTCGACCGCTTCGGGCGTCACGTCGTCGAAAATCTCGTCGAGGATCAATGGCGCCTCGTAACCATGCTCGCGGAGGTACGCGGCCAGATGCACGTAGTTCAGCGGCACATTTTGGATGTACCGGTTGAGCGGCGCGCTGGGCCTGACGAAGGCAATCATTCGTTCGTGCTCCCGAGCGTCATCTTCCCATTTTCGCCGATTCCGGACTCCCTAGGGTGGGTAGGTGATTTACCTGTTGAGAAATAAGTACAGGTTCAGACCGCTTGAGCCGATACTATCGCTATGCAACCTTCGAAGAATCCCGTGGAAATGCTCGATGCGACGCTCGTTCGCGAGAAAACCGAGGCGGCCATGCTGCGGTCCTTCGGCGATCATTTGGGAGCGCGGCTGAACCCGAAAAGCCTGCCTCTGCCAAGCGGTGGTTATCTCGAAATCGATGGATTTTCAGCCTCTCCAGCGGTGCTCTGCCAGGTATACGCGGAGGTTGGTCCCGTGACCCAGGAACAGGAGCGGATCACGATGTTCGACATCCTGAAGCTCAACTACGCGGCCAACGTCCTCGGCAACACTGCACGACGAGTGCTGCTGTTCCGCGACCAGGCTACGGCGCGGTGGATCTGTTCGAACCCCGAAGTCGCCGATGAACTCGGCGACTCGGGGATCGAAGTTTGTGTCGCGGCGGGCTGCTGATCCCCCGCGGGATCAGCCGATATCGCCGGTGCTGTAATATTTGCGATAGTAGCCGTAATAGTAGTAGCTGTCGCTCATGTCCTTCTTAACTTGATTGAGAACGACGCCAACAACGTTCGCCCGTAGACGAGTCAGAGTGTTGATCACCGTGCCCACCGCCTTGCGGCTGGTTTGACCGGCTTTCGTCACCACGATTACGCCGTCCGCCGCAGTTGCCATCTGTAGAGGCTCTGCGAATCCAAGGAGCGGCGGGGAATCGACGATGATCAAGTCATACTCCTTCGAAGCCTCCTCAAGAAGTTCCACCATCCGCCCTCCAATCAGATCGGAGGCGCGCCGTGACGGCGGTCCGGCCGCGATGATATCGAGGTCCGGATGGCGATCGAGCTTCATGATGACGTCGCGCCATCCAACCTCATCGGTCAGGACGTTCGAGAGTCCTTGCGTGGGATGGATGTTCAGCTTCTGGTGGACAGACGGGCGGCGGAGGTCGCAATCGATGATGAGAGTCCGCTTGCGCTGGTCGCTATGCGCGACGGCCAGGTGCACCGCAGTCGTCGTCTTGCCTTCGCCGGGAGTCGCGCTCGTGACGAGCAGCGACCGGAGCCGGCGGTCGAAATCTCCCAGCAGAATCGAGTTGCGCAGGGTACGGATCGATTCCTCGTACGTGGAGATCGCCTTGTATCCGTTGCGGGCCTCCGTGCCGGTGTACTTCACGAGTCCGTTAACGCCGGGGAGCGCGGAGTTGCCGATCAGTCCCTTGATATCTTTGACTGCGGGCAACGTTCCAACAACATCCGTATTGAGCGTGCGGCTGACCTGCTCCGGATCGCGGACCGTATTGTCGAGCATGTCTGTCAGGACGGCCGCGCCTATGCCGAGCAGGCTCGCAAACAGCATGGCGACCAGCAGGTTCAGGCGCATGCTCGGGAACACTGGCTTCGCTCCGGCCCGCGCTTCGTCGGCGATCCGGATCGTGCTGTTGTTCTGGAATCCGGCATTGATGCCCGCTTCCTGGATCTTCCGGTTCAATTCGTCATAGAGCTTCTTATCGCCTTCGGCTTCGCGCTTCAATTGCTGATATTGGAAACTGCGGGTGTTGAGGCTGTCAAATTCGTTCTTTGTCTCCTCGACCGAGTGCTTCAGCATCACTTCGCGATTTCTCGCCTGGTTGTAATCGGCTTCAATCCGGCCCGCAATATTGCGGCGCAGGTCGACGAATTGATGCTGCATCTCCGCGACATCGTACGCGACCTTCTTGTATTCCGGATGGTTGACGCCATACGTAGCCTTCACAATTGCCAGCCGCTGCAGCGATTCGTTCACCTTTTCGCTCAACTTGATCAGCGCCTCGCCCTGGCTCGAGATCTGCGCCGCTTCGAGGCTGCCGCTCTTCATCGAGTTGTATTGCGATTCCTTGCGCACGCGGTCCGCTTGCGCATTGGTGTACTCCGTGTTCAGTTGCAGCAGCCGCGATGACAGGATGCTCGTCTTCTCTTCGGGATTGATGACGTTCAACTCTCGCTCGAACTGCGCCTGCCGCTGTGACGAGCGTTCCATCTTGGCTTTCAAATCCTCGATCTGCCGTTCGACGAACGTCGACAGACTCGCCGACGATTTAATCCGCAACGTGTAGGTATGCTGGAGGTACGAATTTGCGACTTCATTGGCGACATTCGCCGCCAGCCGCGAATCGGGCGAACGGTAGCTGACCAGCAACAGATAGGTGTTCGGCGGACGCACCACCTTCAGGTTCTTTAGAATGATCGGCGAATTGGCAATCACCGTCCTGCGTTCCGATGGCAGATCTTTGAATTGGCCTTCCTGCTCGAGCAGGTTGTAGCGCGTCACTACCGGGCGCAGCACGGAATCGGATTGCAGCAGCTTGATTTGCGTCGCCAGGAACTGATCGGAATCGAAGGGGTTGCTGCCCGCGCGTGCGTTGTCATCGCCGACAATCGAGGACGGCGCCTGGCGATCGATGTCGATCGTGGTAGTCGATTCATAGACCGCCGTCATCCGGTTCGTCACGACGAAGGTAGCCATCGTGCATAGGACGACGAAGGCGGCGATCTTCCATAGATGGCGCCGCACGATCCACAAGTAGTGGGTTAGCGGGAGACTCGAGTCGCTGGGCTCGGGGTCGCCGTTGAATGAGGAAAACATCGGGCCCTGGTTCGAAGAGGAACCGATCCACTGTTGCATCTGGGGCTGCATCGGCAGCGGATTCAGAGCCGGAGGCAGGACTTCAGGTAATGATTTTGGCATGGTCGGATTTATTTGTACACGGCGAACAGAACTCCGGAGGCCAGTGCGGCTCCGAGCGGTATGGTGCGTTCAAGAGCGGTCATCAGCTGACGCTGGCCGGTCCGGTCCGGCACATAGAGAATGTCGTTGGCGAGCAGCACCACGTCAGGACTCTTGCGCTGCATGATTTTCTCGAGATTGATCGGGATCTCGTTCTTGGCGCCGCCGGCTCCCTCGCGCCGATAAATATAGGCGGTCTTGCCGGAATACGGAAGCAAGCCTTCCGCCATCGCCATGATTTTGAATACACTCGTCTCAGTTGAATCCTTGACGGGGAACGAGCCCGGCTTCTTCACATTGCCCAGCACGAAGATCCGTCCCGCATCAGGAACGCGGATCTCCTCACCGCCATGCAGCGCGAGATTCAATTCAGAATCCGTTGCATCCATCAAACTCTTGACCGAGATCCGCTGCGTCAGCGTAACCGGCCGGCCCTCGGCGTCCGGCTGTTGCCGGCTGACGAGAATCTCGGGCCCGGCATCGTCGGTCAGCCCCTCGGCTTCCGAGATCGCATCGAGTAGATTCGTCGGACCAACGGCCTGAAATGTAATCGGCTTCTTCACCGCACCGACCACTTTGATCGGGCGGCTCCGGTATTCGACCACCGATACGGTGACCACTGGATCGACCATGAGTTGCTCCTCTTTGAGGACCCGGGAAATCTCGTTTTCGAGGTCGACAGGGAGCAAACCCACCGCTCTGATCTTTGCTTTGACCATGGGCAGCCTGACGGTGCCTTCGGTATTCACGCGCACGGTACGGGTGAGTTCCGGGGAGTCATAAACGGAGATGCCCAGCAGATCGTCCGGGCCGATTCGTTGAACCGGAAGATTGGACGAATCCGGCATCACTTGACCGGGAGGTTTCGTTTGCCCCCACACGATACAGCCAATCGCTATCAATGGTAGAAGTCTGGCGAGCCTGCTCAATCGACGCCTCCTGGAGGACGCACCTCTCGTTCGGCGCGTCTATCTCACAGATCGGATCGCAGAGCCATTTCCTCCTGAACCTTCTGGGGTTTTCATCGGACCAACATGCGGGGTGATGCTATTGCTGGGTGGTAGTCCTGGGCGGTTTCTCCTGGGCGTTTGTGCGATTTCAGCCAAGAGGAATACTCCGTATGAGGACTACTTCTTCTCATCCGCAAGGGCTAGCTTCGCCGCCAGATCCAGGATGTCGGCCGCGACAAAGTCGAATTCTCCGTGCTCGGCGGAATCCGCTGCACGGCTTCCCACGCCATGCTCGGCTGGCCGGTGAACGAAGGCGGTCCGCAGTCCGCAGCGGCGCGCGGCTTCAAGATCGACGCGGTGCGCCGCCGCCATGACGACCTCGCTCGGCTCGAGACTCAGCAACTCGACGGCGTACAAATATACCTCCGGATCGGGCTTGTAGTGCCTCGAGAGCTCGGCTGAAAGGATCAGATCCCACGGCAATGCCGCACGCTTTGCCATCTCCGTCAAGAGCGAAACATTGCCGTTCGACAACGGCGCAATCGTGTATTTCTGCCTGAGCTGCTCGAGCCCCGCGACCGAATCGGGCCACGGCGTCAACCGGTGCCACACGCGATTCCAATGATCCCGATCTTCTTCGTCGAGTGCGGCGAGTCCGAACTCCTCGAGCAGCCCGTCGAGCGTCATACGGTGCAGCCCATCGAGTTTCGTCCAAGGCAGTTCGCCCCTGCGGACCCGCTCCATCGAAGGCGCATAGCCAGCTCTCCAACCGTCCGCGAAACGGGCCCAATCGACGCCGGGGATCCCGCGGCGGACGCCCTCCGCGATGATCGACCCGCGCCAGTCGACGACCGTTCCGAAGACATCGAAAAGAATCGCTTTGATCATCTCTTCTAGAGGATCTCCTCTTGGCTGGCCCACTTCGATTGCGGAACTTCTCGCCGGCGATACGGATCGAAAAGCACGTCCACCAACTCCGCTGCAGTCGATCGCACTTCGATCAACCCGCGATGGCCGGGCTTTAGAAATCCCGACGCCACGGAGTGATCGAGGAAACGCAGGAACGGATCCCAGTACCCCCGCGTGTTCAGCAATCCGACGGGCTTCGCGTGAATGCCGAGTTGCGCCCAGGTCAGGATCTCGCACAGCTCGTCGAACGTTCCGTAGCCGCCTGGCATTGCGATGAACGCATCAGCCAGATCGGCCATCAGGGCCTTCCGCTCATGCATGGTTTCGACGATGCGCAGTTCCGTCAGTCCTCGATGCGCCACTTCTTTTTCGACCAACGCGCGCGGAATGACGCCGGTCACAGACGCTCCGGCCTCGAGCGCCGCATCCGCCAAAATCCCCATCAGGCCGACGTTCGAGCCGCCGTAAACCAGGCCGAGTCCCCGTGTGCCGATCAAATGCCCCAGGTCTGCTGCGGCAAGGGAATAGTCACGCGCCGCGCCCGAATTCGATCCGCAGAAGACGCACAGCCGTTGCCCGCTCACGACATCTTCACGGCTGGCATGTAGCCCGGCTTGCGCCTGATGCTGGTCGCCTGTTCGAACGAGTACGCATAGCGGATCAACCGCGCCTCCGACCATGCCGTCGAGAAGAACGATACGCCGACCGGCAGGCTGTAAACGAAACCGCCTGGAACCGTCACGTGCGGATATCCAGCAACCGCCGCCGGCGTCGAACAACCAATCGTGGTGTGATCCCCGTTGATTAAATCCGTCAGCCACGCCGGGCCGTCGGTGATCGAAAAGATCGCGTCCAATTTGTATTTCCCGAGCACGGCGTCGATGCCGTCCTCACGCGACAGCTTGCGGCACTTCTCGAGCGCGTCCAAGTATTCTTTCGATTTCAGATCGCCCTTTTCCTGGGCTTTGAGGAACGTCTCCTGCCCAAAGAACGGCATCTCCCGCACGGCATTCCGAGTATTGAAGTCGATCACATCCGCGAGCGTCTTGACGCGCAATCCCTGCCTCGACGACAAATACGAATTCAAATCGGCCTTGAGCTCGTAGAGCATCACTTGGAACTCGGCGTCTCCATACTGGGGCACCGTCTCGAGCTTCACATCGTCGACGACGTCGGCGCCCAGATGCTTCATGACGCTGATCGCGTTGTCGATGATCTTGCCGATATCGGATGCGGTGCCGCAGAACTGGCGGGCGACACCGATGCGCGCGCCGCGTAGCCCCTGATCGTCCAGATAGCGCAAGTAGTCGGTCGGCGATCCATCGCGCGGTTCCTGAATCGCTCTCAAGAGGATCGCCGCATCCCGCACCGTCCGAGCCATCGGACCCGCGGTGTCCTGCGTGTGGGAAATCGGAACGATGCCCTTCCCACTCAAAAGGCCCACCGTCGGCTTGATCCCGACCAGGCCGTTCAATGAGGATGGCGAGACGATCGATCCATCCGTCTCGGTTCCAATGGCCGCCGCGCACAGGCTCGCCGAGGCCGCTGCGCCCGATCCGGAACTCGATCCGGAACAGTTGCGGTCGAACGCGTAAGGATTGCGTGTAAGCCCGCCGCGGCCGCTCCATCCCGAGGTCGAACGCGACGACCGGATGTTCGCCCACTCGCTCAGATTCGTCTTCCCGAGGATCACGGCTCCCGCGTCGCGCAAGCGCTTGACCACGCCTGAATCCGTGCTCGCCGGTGGACCTTCGAGCGCCAGCGATCCAGCGGTCGTCATCATGCGATCGCCCGTGTCGATATTGTCTTTGATGAGGATCGGAAGGCCGTGCAGCGGCCCCTTCGAGCGCCCCTGGTCAAGTAAACGGTCGAGCTCAGCCGCGACCGACGCCGCGTCCGGATTCACTTCGATCACCGCGTGCAGTTGAGAATCGATGCGGTCGATTCGCTCGAGATACGCTTCCGTCAGCGCGCGCGAAGAGATGGACCGTTCCTGCATCTGCCGCTGGAGTTGATGTAGGGGAACTTCCTCGACCTCGACCAATTTTCCAGCCGAGCAGCTTGTTGCCGCGATGGCTGTTGCCGCGACAAGTCCCAGGCCAAGCGCCTCACGGCGCGTCGAGCGTCCTGAATCGGAAGACATGTGAACTAGTGTCTGCGATTCCGGTGAGGCTTGACAACTACTGCAACACGGTCATGTTCGAGGAGGCCGAATATCCCGGCCGCGAGCCCGGCGTCATCAGCCACGGCGTCAAAGGTGAGAAGTATCCGGTCACGGTCACTGAAGCAGTCGAACCAGGTGCTCCGCTGAACGTCACAGCCACATTCAAATCAGCGGTCGCGATCCCCGCGGCTTTGCCCTGCACGTAGGTTTGGATGCCGCTGACGCTCGTGGGCGCCGTACTCGTAGATCCGTGGACGATCGCATAGCGCGTGCCTTCCCGCGCCAAATACGGAACCAGGTTGTTGATGTACGCCCACCGTCCATAGTCGAGAATGGTCACGAACAACATCAGGAAAATGGAAAGGCACAGGCCCGATTCGAGAATCGCGCTGCCCCGTTGACGCCGCCGCCGGCCCGCGATTGCTGTCGCCATCATTGCACCCTCACTACTGCCGTCCCGTACACTTTTGTCGGATACACAATCGCCGGATAAGACGCGACCGAGTTCGATGTGATCCACGTCTTCACCTGCACGTAGATCCGCAATCCGTTCGAACAAGTCGTTGGCATCGTCGTGACATACGATCCATCGGTGCCGTCCGTATTTGCGCAGGAATAAAAAACAGTTCCGACGGGGTTTACGTTCGGGCCATGGGTGCCCGCGTCAGCCGATGCGGCGTCGGTCAGAGCAGTAATCGCCGCCGACGAAACACTCGAGGCCGTGTAGTTAGCGGGCGTATACATCGCGACATCCGCCCCGGCGCGCGCCGCGCTCACGGCCTGTTCGTTCAACGCGAACAAGCGCGAGTAGTCGACCACGCCCATGCACATGAAAATGATGATCGGGAAGAAGAACGCGGATTCGATCAGAGCGTTCCCGGATTGGGAACGCCTTCTTCTGCGCGCGACGCCCGCCAATGAACCTTTGATTGTCATGGATTCCATTCCCATCCTCTACAGCGTCAGGCGGGGCGTCCCGCCGCCGCTCGAGCACTGGTTCGCTTCCTTATTGACTGTGAAGTAGGCATGCCCATCGACCTTGATTTTCGATGCCACCAGGTACGTGCTGCCGTAGCAGGATCCGGAGGCATAATAGATGCCGTCCATATTGACGTTGCCACCCGAGGAACTCGTGCCGGTGATGTAGAAGTAATCGCTCGGCGCGTAAATCGAGCCCTTCAATTCCGAGCTCGAGTCGCCGTTGAAACTCAGCGCATTCGTATTGGTCGAGTTGCGGTTCGACATGATCACGACATCCTGCGTCGTTCCATTCGTGCCGTCGCCGCCAGAGAGAACCACGTGCGGCTGGCCGCTGAAGTTCAAGCGCGCCACCGAAGAGTAGTTCGTAAGACCCGACAGCGGCGTCGACAGATAGAACATGACGCCCGTGCCCGTAACCTTGGCCTGCGAATTGATGGTCAGCGTTCCGCCGCGGATCGAATACACACCCGGGTTCAACGTGAACGTCGACTGCGAGCCGAGTGTCAGGCCTCCGCAATAAACGCCGGGATGCAGAGTGATAACCATGCTGCTGCCGCTTCCGCTATAAGTCACACCGAGATTCGTCTGGTTCGGAGCGCTGTTGTAGTCGATACTCACTCCGTTTTGACTGCTGGTGAGCGCGTTGCAGGTCTGCAGCGCTTCAACCGACGTCTGGCTCAAAGTGCTCAGAGGATCGGAGACCGTGCTCGTCATCATCGTCGCGACCGGCGCCGCGGCGACCGTCGACGGAACCTGATAGAACGTCTTACAGCCTGTGCCGCCGCTGTTGCAAACCGAGGTCGTGGTGCGTTGCGCGCATCCGCCCTGCTGGTACCACTGGTTGTTCTGGTTGTAAGTCCAGTTGGTCTGCGCGCTCGTTGAAGTGCCGGGATAAAGGTTCATGACGCCGTTGAACATGAAGTTGGTCGTTACAGCGCAGGCGGCGTTCGAATCCCACTTCACTGAGTTGCTCTGCGCCGTCGAGTTCACGACGACATCGCAGTTGGCGTTCAGATTGGCGTCCAGTTCCAATCCAGGATTTGCCGACGTGCTCAGCGCGTAAATGCAACCGGTGCCCTGGCCCGATCCGCTGCCCGATCCTGAACCGGAGCTGCCCGCCGACGCCGAGGCCGCGATGTTCATCGAGCTCACTCCGAACACCGGCAGAAAATAAAGGCCCATGTTCTGAGTGATCGTCACGCTCGCGGACGAAGTCGTCGTCGACACGTTCACGGCAACGTTGCTCGTCCCGTCGGTAAATCCGTTGAGTTTCGCCGCCGCGTCCGCTGCTGCTACCGCATTCGTCGGACGCCCCGCCGCGATCTCCATTGCCGCTGCCGTCGCGGCTGCGTCAGCCGCCGTCTGTTCCATACTGCGGCGCGTCTGTACGTAACCGATGTCGATCGCCATTCCGGTCAGGGCAAATAATACAAAGATGAAAACGAGGGAAACAATTGCAACGACTCCCCGCTGGCTGAGTCGCTTACGATTTGCTGGCTGCTGTGTCATTCCAATCCTCTAAGGAAACTAGGGTGCTGTCGCCACACCTGTCCCAGTTAGAGTATCGACCATCCAGGACTATTTCCTTTAACATTCCCCATGTCTATTTCGTCCTAGGACCGCGGGTAGTAAGAAGCTCGTAGAACGTATTTCGGAACGGTTCTGTACCGCTAACCACCCTTAGCTCCAGCGCCGTAGTGCCGATTCCTCGGATTCCCTAAGGCATATTGCTGAGGGTATGGGCCGCCGTGGATGCCGATCATAGTACTAGCGAAGAATAGGAACTAGTCGGCCGACTCGGGTGGCTGACCCGTTTCTGAAAGGACGTTCAAGTGCTCAGGCAGGGCCTGGACTCCCAAGGCGGGATGGTGAGGACACTTTCGGCAAAATACTCCGTTTTTACGGTCGTGCTCGTATTGTGGGTCGTCCTCGTCCTATTGCTCTTCGATACGCGCCGCGAGATTCCTGATCGCGGCCGGGATGCGCTCGCCGGACTCATTCTGGTGATCGTGTCGGGTCTGGTCGCCCGCTTCACCGTCCGAGTGATCGCCCGCCCGCTCGCCAATTTGCGCGCCGCCATGAACACCGCCCGCGCTGGCCACCTCGAAAAGATCCGCGTCAGCCGCACCGGCGACGAAATCGAATACCTCGGCGAGAGCTTCAATCAAATGATCGAATCGCTCACCGCGTTCCAAGCCGAGTTGAGGGAACAGCAGCAGACACTCGAGGATCGCATACGCCTCCGAACGGAGGAACTCGAGCGCGCCACAGCCCGCGCACTCGAAGCAAATAAGGCTAAATCCGAGTTCCTCGCCAACATGTCGCACGAGCTTCGCACGCCGATGAACGGAGTCCTCGGCATGCTGGATATCGCCCTCGACAGCCGCCTCACACCCGATCAGCGGGAGCATCTCGAAACCGCCCAGCGCTGCGGATTTTCCCTCCTTGATTTGTTGAACGATCTGCTCGATCTCGCCAAGATCGAGAGCGGCAAGCTCGTCATCGAGCGGAAGCCGTTTGATTTGCCGGCGCTGCTCGAAGAGACGCTCCATATACATTCGAGCAAGGCGTCCGCCAAGGGTCTCGCTCTCACGTTGACGATCGAGCCCGGCTCGCCGCGGCGGTTCGAAGGCGACCCCGCGCGCATCCGCCAGATGGCCGACAACCTGCTCAGCAACGCCGTCAAATTCACCGATGAAGGTTCCATCGCGGTGCGTGTTGCGAGCGAGCCGTCGACCGACGGCTCGACCATGATCCAGATCGACGTCCTCGACACCGGCCCAGGCATTGCGCCCGAAAAACTACCGCTCATCTTCGAATCCTTCACCCAAGCCGACGGCAGCGTCAGCCGGAAACACGGTGGCACGGGCCTCGGTTTGTCGTTGACGCGGAAACTAGCGGAACTTCATGGCGGATCAGTCACCGTCGAATCGGTTCTGGGCGAAGGCAGCGCCTTCCGTCTGCGCTTCAAATGTGCGGTCGACCCGGCGATGGCTGTGGCCAAAACCAGCGAGCCATCCGAAAGCGTTAGCGCCTCCGGACGCCGCCGGATCCTGATCGTCGAAGACAACATCGTCAACCAGAAGGTGATCGCCGCGATCCTCAAGAAGGGGCAATACCGCACCGCAATCGCCGAGGATGGCGCGCAGGGCCTGAGCATGCTCGAAAACGCGACCAATTCGAAGGACGCTTTTTCGCTCGTCCTGATGGACATCCAGATGCCCGTGATGGATGGTCTTGAGGCGACCCGGCGGATCCGCGAGAACCCCGATTGGCGGCACCTCCCCATCATCGCGATGACCGCCCACGCCATGAACGAGGACCGCGATCGTTGCCTCGAGGCCGGAATGAATTCCTACGTCTTGAAGCCGGTCACACCGCCGCACCTTCTGCAGACCATTGAGCGATTCCTCAACGGATCCGAGAACGGCGCCAAGGCCGCGCCGCAGAAGGCTGCGACTGCGACACCGACCACGACCGCGCAGAAAGCCGCCAGCGAAGGCTTGTTCCAATTGTTCGTCGAAATGGCTCCGGAGAGGCTTTCGAAAATCGAAGCCGCGCTCTCACGTCAGGATCGCTATGCGTTACAGCAAGAGACTCGCCGCCTCGCCGCCGCCGCCGAGCGGATCGCCGCTACGCAAGTCAGCACGGTCGCACGGAAAATCGAAACCGTCGCCCCGCACGAGGAGTTCTCCGAACTGACCACGGACTTGAGCGCCCTTTCCGCCGCCATCGACGTCCTCAGGAATCTGGCCGGATCGCCGGAGCACTTCGACCGCTCCGCCGTCTCAGCCGGTTGACGGGCGTCATGCGGCAGTTGGCGCGGCCCGGCTCCGCCGCCAGGGCAAGCTCAGTATTGCGCGCGCCGACAGGATGCTGGAGAACGTCGAGGTGATGCTCAACGCCAGCATTGTCCACACGAAAAGGAAGCCTGGCCTGAGTTGCCGATGTCGCCACCGATAAGACCCCGCGGCCCTTTCATGTGGACGATAGGGATGACCATCCCAAGGACGGACCCGGCGAAGATGATGATGTTCCCGGCCGCCTTTCGCTGAGCACCAGCGTTCCATAGAGTTGGCCTACCCAAATGAACACCGGAAGCAGATTGATGAAACGTGCCGGGGACATCTTGAACAGGATGTCGCCGGTCAGGTGAAGCGTCATGAATCCAATGCTGAGCAGCGACGCCGTGGTCAACATAGCCGTCTGTTTCAAGTGAGAATCGCCTTTCTGCGCTTCATGTGCGCGCGCCGAGGTCCGAGACTTGCGGCCCTGTGTTCATTTGCGCTTGGCCGCAGTGCGGACAGAACGCAGCCTCCGGGGCAACTCCGCGCCCGCAACTGGGACACGGATGGAGCACCGGCTTTCGCAACACGAAGTAGAGCACGAAGCCAACGCAGTTCGGAATGACCACGGCGAGCGCCGTCCAGGGAATCGGCGGCATACCGCGCCGCACTGCGTCCGTGTAGACATAGCCGGCGAGAAGAAAGTAAGCGGCGGCGAGCGTACCACCCGCCAGCCCGATCAGAATCCCGAAGCTGTTCGCCCGATACTCCCCGAGGACCCCGAAAAAGAAAACCACGAAAGCTAAAACGGCCACGATCTTGGCCGGACCTGGAATGAGACCCAATCCGCTGCGCCAGCTCATATAGTTTGTCCTTTGCTATCGGAATCCTCTCCGAGAAATATTCTTCGAAAGAGCGGCAGCAATGCGAGAAGAAAGGATGGCAGTACCCAGAACGCCGCGAATACGATCTGCCATACGCGGCTGGGGAGATTCCATTGACTGGCCAGTCCTGCCAAAGCGTGCCACGTTACGGCAGATCCCGTGAACGTGAGGAATAGTGCGATCCCTGTTCCGATCCACAGGCTTTTTACACGCGACTCGGCCGATCTCATCTCCTCGGCACGGCTGCGGACTATGTTCTCAACCCGAAGCGCTGCTGCCGGGTCGGGTTCAATCGCGAACCAATCCAGGGCTCGGACGGCACGCGCCGAGAGATCCGCATACCGGGCACATTCGGCGCATTGTCCGGCGTGAGCATCGAGCCAGTGCCGGTCGTTGAGCGAAATTCCTTCAACCAGGGACCGATGAAGCAGACAGCGGGCTTTTTCATGGCTATCAAGCGGCATCGGTGCCTCCTCCCAGAGCGGCTTCGAGCATCGACAAGCCGCGATAAATCCTCGACGAAACGGTTGTGATGGGAGCGCCTGCGACCTGGGCAATTTCCGCGAGCGACAGATCTTCCTGGAAACGCAGGAGAAGCGCTTCCCTGTAGATTGGCTCTAGCGCCCCCAAAGCCGCGGCGATTCGTTTGGCATCTTCGCTTCTTGCGGCCGCGAAGAATGGCGATTCGAAATCCGGCGCCGGAGGGTCCACGCCCGGTTCGTTCTCCTGGCACATCCGATGCGTCGCCGTCTGTTGCTTTCGCAGGTGATCGATCGCCAGATTTCGTGCGATGGAGAACAACCACGGCTCGAAACGGAGGCGGCCGTCATATTGCTCCGCGTGTTCGAGTACACGCAGCCAGGTTTCCTGAACGAGGTCCTCGGCCTGCTCACGCCTGGATGTCCAGTAAACCAGATATCGGAGGAGCCGGCAATGATACTGCGACACGATTCGGCCAATGAATTCCGAGTCTCGTCGCCGCAGTGCACGCGCGATGCGCTGAGACTCGTGTTCCGCCCCATCCGAAAAGGCCGTCACAACGGCAACCATACACGATATACGCGACCGAGCCCCGGAATTACGCACAGCCACGGCCTGATCGTCCTCTCTGGCCGCCTCAAACTCGGCAAGTTGCCCGAACCGGAATCCACCCTACCACCGGCGGGCCGTTGCCCATTGTCGCTCTTCGTCCTCGAACGTCCCCCATTGACGCCGGTCAATCCGCCGCGCTTGCTGCAGACCATCGAGCGATTCTTGAATGGACCCGAGAACTTCGCCAAGGCCGCGCCGCAGAAGGCTTGCGACCGTCACTCCGACGACAACCACACAGAAGGCCGCCAGCGAAGGCTTGTTCCAATTGTTCGTCGAAATGGCTCCGGAGAGACTCTCGAAAATCGAAGCGGCGCTCTCAGGGCAGGACCGCTACTCACAATCCCCTTAATTTTTAGGCTCCGCACGCAAGCGGTTGCATCAGCGGTTTCTCTCCGTCCTTGACCGCACACACCTGCTGCAGACCATCCGGGGATTCCTCAACGGATCGCGAGAATTGGCGCCAATGCCGCGCCGCAGAAGGCTGCGACCGTTTCCAATTGCTCGTCAAAATGGCTCCCGAGTCGCTGTCGAAAATCAAAACCGCGCTCTCGCGGCAGCATCGCTGCGCCGTCCGGCAGGAGACTCGCCCTCGCCTTTAAGCAAGTCAGCACGGTAGCCAGGAAGATCGAAACCGTAGCCACGCACGAGGACTTCTTCGAATTGACCGCTGACTTGACTGCCCTTCCCACCGCCATCGACGTCCTCAGAAATCTGGCCGGATCGCCCGAGCAGTTCGACCGGTCCGCCGTCTTCGCCAGTTGAGCGCGTTCACAATCCCTCAAAATTTTTAGGATCCGCCCGCAAGCCGTTGTATTATCGGCTCTCATCGCCATCTAACGCGCCGATCCCTCCAACAAACCGAGCCGTTTCCACCATCGACGCATGGTAATTCATGAAGTGCGATGAAACGCAAACAAATCGTCGAACGAATCGCCGAGGAGCGCGCCGTGCCGCTGCACACAGCCGCCGATTGGCTCGACTCATTTCTACATGACCTGATCCAGCAGTTGAAAGGACTCTCGCACGAGCCTCCTCCAGATGCGCCTGGCGGCACCCCGCCTGCCGATTCCAAAGGACGCCCCGCCAATCCCCAATGAGGCCCTCAAAAACGACCAACTCGCGGGCCGTCGACGGGATCCTGCGCGATTACCTGCGCCGCCGTCCGCTCCTCCATCTGGATGGCGTCGGCGACTTGCGCGTCCGCCAGAATGGCTCGTTCGAATTCTCTGCCGATTCCGGACCCCAAGTCTTCATCGGCTATGCCTCCGAGGATCGTGTTCACGTCCGGCGCCTGGCACGCGCGCTGCGGGCAGAAGGGATGCGGCCCTGGCTCGACCGCGAGCAGCTCATGGCCGGCCAGAATTGGCCGCGTGCGATCGAACGCGCCATCAGTTCGGCGGACTTCGCGATCCAATGCTTCTCGCCGAACTCGGTAGGACGCCGCGGGTACTTTCACAAGGAACTGCGCCTGGTGCTCGAAAGCGCCACACGCGTCCCCCTCGAGGACGTCTTTTTCCTCCCGGTGCGCCTCGCCGAGTGCCCCATTCCGGAACGCGTAGCGAGCCAATTCCAATACGTCGATCTGTTCCCGGATTGGAAGGAAGGAATTGCGGCGATCGTCGACGTGATACGCGGCTGCCGTCCGCGAGTCAGTCCGCCGCCGCTGTGATACAACATGATCCATGGCTCACGATCCGACGACCAAGATGACCCGCCGCGCGTTTCAGACGTCGATGGCAGCGCTCCCGGCTGCGGCCGCGGCAGGAGGTTCACCGCAGCAGCAGGAGCAGCAACAACGGCCTTCGGCGAAACCGATCCGCATCGTGACGATGTATCGGTTCGAGCCCTTCGAGATCGAGAAGATCAAGAAGGCTGCCTCGGCCGCCGAGGTGGAAATTATCATCTGC
Source organism: Bryobacteraceae bacterium (assembly GCA_036502165.1). Taxonomy (GTDB): domain Bacteria; phylum Acidobacteriota; class Terriglobia; order Bryobacterales; family Bryobacteraceae; genus F-183. Next base: position 11,997 of record DASXZC010000359.1, on the reverse strand, counting down.
CATTCCCGCGATGAATTGCACCGCAATATGCGCGAAGCCGACGTCGTGTACGGCAATATCAACGGTCCCGATCTCGACTATGCGCCGCGCCTCAAATGGGTGCAGGCAGGCAGCGCCGGAGTCGAATGGATGGACGATCAAATGCGCCAGAGCCCGGTGGTCCTGACGAACTACGCGCGCATTTTCGCGCCCGGCATTTCCGAAACCGCCATCGGACTCCTTCTCTCGCTGACTCGCGGACTCGCAAAATACTACATTCCACAGTTCGCCCAACATCAGATGAAACCGGTGGGAACCGTCAAGTCGGATCATCACACCGAACTAGTCGGGCGCACCATGGCAATCGTCGGCATGGGCGGCATGGGCAGCGCCATCGCCCATCGCGCCTATTATGGCTTCGATATGAAAATTATCGCGACTGACGCGAAGCCGATGGCCGCGCCGCACTGCGTATCGGAGCTTCACGATCCCAGTTGGTTCCACACCATGGTTCCGATCGCCGACGTGCTGGTCGGCGCCGCCCCGTCGACGCCACACACGCGCCGTATGTTCAACGAGCAGGTCTTCCGTTCGATGAAGAAAAGTGCGTATTTCCTCGCCATGTCGCGCGGCGATCTCTATGACGACCTCGCGCTCGCCAAGGCGCTCAAGGAAGGTTGGATCGCCGGAGCCGGTCTCGACGTCACTCCGCAGGAGCCTCTGCCGAGCGACCATCCGCTATTCGACTGCCCCAACGTCGTGATGAGCGCCCACACCTCGGGCTGGAGCCCCGACCGGCAAGTCCGCTTGATCGACTTTTTCGCTGAGAATGTCCGGCGCTACTCCGAGGGGATCCCGCTCCTCAATGTCGTCGACAAGCCAAAGGGCTACTGAGAGCGGATTGCCTCGGCGGCCGCGAGCGTGATCCGGAGGTCGGAGATCTTGATCGGTTTGCTCAGGAAGCCGTCCATCCGGCCTCGAGGCAGCGGTCGCGGTCGAGCCCTCGAGACCGAGAAGATCAAGACGGCAGAAATCGAAATCGTCATCTGCCATTCCCGCAACGAATTGCGCCGCAACATGCGCAACGGGTCTCAAACCGGTGCGGGCAGGCAGCGCCAGAGCCCGGTTGTCCCCACGAACCACGCGCACCTTCGCGCCCGGCATCTCGGAAATCGGCATCCGATTCCTCGGGGACTAGCGAAAATACTACATTCCACAGTTCGCGCGATATCAGATGAAACCGGTGGGGCACGGTCACGGCGACCGACGCGATGCCGATGCTCGCTCGCCGTTGACGAGCGACCATCCGCTATTCGACCGCCCCAACATCGTGAATGAGCGCTCCTCAATGTCGTCGACAAGTCGAAGGGCTACTGAGAGCGGATTGCCTCTGCGGCCGATAGCGCATGGCACTCTTCGAGCGTGATCCGCAGGTCCGAGATCTTGATCGGTTTGCTCAGGAAACCGTCCATCCCGGCCTCGAGGCAGCGGTCGCGGTCCTCCTTGAATGCGGACGCCGTCAGCGCGATCAGCCTCGGACGCTCGTCGTCGGTCATCTCTTGCCGTATACGCTGTGCGGCCTCGATACCATCCATCTCCGGCATGTGTACGTCGAGCAGAACTAGGTCGTAGCGGATCCGCGCCACCGCCTCGAGGACTTCGCGTCCGTTATACACCGAGTCCGGCAGATATCCCCAGCGCTCGAGAAGATTCCTCGCGACCTTCTGGTTGACTTGATTGTCGTCCGCGACCAGGATCCGAAGCGGAACGCGGCTCGCAAACTCCCGGTCGAACGATGGATTGGCGCTCGACGGCACAGCCGCGGCGACTCCGTTCAGCACTTGCGATAGCACGCGGTGCAGGCTCTTGCGGCGGATCGGCTTACTCAAGTGCACGGCGCAGGGCACGCCCGATTCGCGCAGCGCGGATCCGTTTGAATTGAGCATCAGCACCGGTGGACCCGCCGGCCCCATTCCAGTAGTCACCGCCTCGGCGAGACTGCCGCACTCGCTTGCCCCCAGATTCGAATCGAGGATCAGCAAATCCCACGTGTGTACCGGAATCCGGTCGAGCGCCGCCGGAGCGGAGCCCACGAACTCGGCGGACAATCCCCAAGCCTCCAAGCACGCCGCGAGCGTCCGTCCGCTGGCGGAATCCCGCGCGGCCGCGAGCACCTTTTTGCCCATCCAGTTCCGCGGCACCAACAGTCCCGCATCCGCCGGCAACGCCGCGTCGTAAGGGAGCGTGAGACTGAACGTCGAGCCCGCGCCGACTTCGCTCGTGACCGTCAGATCCCCGCCCATCATTTCCGCGAGCCGTTTCGAAATGCACAGGCCGAGCCCCGTGCCTCCGAAGCGTCGTGTCACCGACGAATCGACCTGGCTGAACGATTCGAAGAGCTGTGCCCGCGCCTCCGGCGGGATGCCGATGCCCGTGTCGCGCACGGTCACAATGACCGAGCCGCCCGCTTCGCGCGCCGATAGAACAATCTCGCCCTTCTCTGTGAACTTCACCGCGTTGCCTACGAGGTTCACGACGATTTGCCGCAGCCGCGTCGGATCGCCGAAAATCCAATCCGCGAATGCAGGCTCCACGTCGACGGCGAGGTCGAGGCTCTTGCTGAGCGCCTTCGAGGCCAACAGGTCCGCGGCTTCCTCCAGGCACTCGCGAATGCTGAACGGCAGCCGCTCAAAGCGCAGCTTGCCGGATTCGATCTTCGACAGATCGAGGATGTCATTCAGAATCGTCAGCAGCGAATCGGAGGACGTCTGAATCGTATTCACGTAGTCGATCGCCTCGGCGGGCAAGGCAAGGTCCTGCAACAGGCTGGCCATGCCCACCACGGCGTTCATCGGCGTGCGGATCTCGTGGCTCATGTTGGCGAGGAATTCGCTTTTCGCGCGCGCCGCCTCTTCCGCCGCGGTCTTTGCATTTTCGAGTTTCGAAAGCAGTTCCTTGTGCTCGGTAATATCCATCAGCGCGCCGATCACTTTGACCGGCTTGCCGTCGGCGACTTGAACAGTGCCCCGATTGCGAAACCAGCGGATCGACCCATCCGCGGCGACCGTTCGGAACTCCGCCTCGTAGCCACCGCCGTTTTGGAGGGCGCCCTCGCGGGCGAGGCGAACCGGCTCACGATCCTCATCGTGGACGATCCGGTAGAGGTCCGCGGATGGGACCCGCATTCCTTTCGAGCCGAGCCCGGCGAGCGCCGCCGTTCCCGCCGACAGATCGAATGTGTCCGACTCCGGATCCCATTCCCAGATCCCGAATTCGGCGGCGCGTTCCGCCATCGAGAAGCGTTCCGCGTAGTCCCGCAGGTCCTTCATCGCGCGCAGACGCTCAATCGCGTTGCCCGCCAACTGCGCGCCCGCGCGCGCCGCGCGCAATTGAAACGCCGTCGGAGTCGAAGGATGCGAGCGGTACATCGCAAACGTTCCGATCACGCGGACCGTCTCCGAATCGCGGATCGGTTCACTCCAGCAGGACTGCAGCCCGAAGCCGAGCGCCATCTCCCGAATCGGCGCCCAACGCGGATCCGTCCCGATGTCCTCGCTGATCACCGTCGCGTTTCGGAACGCGGCGACCGGACAGCAGCCCACCTCCGGCCCGATCGGAATTCCCTGGCATGCGGCCCAATAAGCGGCGGGCAGGCGAGGCGCCGCGCCCTGCACCAGACACACCCCTTGCGGATCGACCAGCAGCACCGAACACGCCACGCCGGGCACCATAGTTTCAACGGCCTGCGTCAACGCCTCGAGTACTTCCCGCAAGGTCGCGCCGCGCGCGATCAGTTCGAACACGCGCCGTTCCTCTTCGAGAATCCCCAGCGAGCGTTCGATCTCCGCCTTCTCGCGGCGGCACTCGACGAGCTGCCGCCATTGGCGCCAGGCGACGAGCCCCGCGATGAGGGCCGCGATCGCGCACAGAAGCGCGCCGGCCGTCCAGGTGATCATGGATTGCGTATCGGCGAAGTCCTCAAAGGATTGAATGATCCTAGTACTTCCGATGGGAAATTCTTCAAGCGCAGCGCAATTTGTCCGATGCGACTTCTGCGGAATGCGCGCATGGTGCGACAGATGTGAATCCGGTGGCTGCACGCCGTTATCCTTTTAACGCGTCGCTTCCAACTTTCTCAATAGGCAACAGACCGGCACGAGATCGTTCGAGAAGTGATCGAGAAACGTCTTCTGGCTCACCGAATCCAAATTCAGACCGGCTAAGCCGCCAGAGGTCTAGATTGGGAATGGCAAGATGATCTTCCGATCCCGCGCACCATGCCGAAATATCGTCGGCGTCGCGCGCGCCAGGCCACGAGCAACGCGATGAGGACCGTGATCACGCATGGAAATCGCGGATGCCGCCTTAGCCAACGCTGGATTTTCGGATGCTTGTGAATCGCATAATTGGCGGCGATCAGATCCAACGCTTTTTCAGCAGGCGTGCGGCGATCCAGAATCCTCAGAAAACGGAGCCATTCCCAATGGCGGTTGCACTCTGCTCACATACCGATCACCTTGCCGTTGAACGGCGGATTCAAATAGAGTGCGACAACCGTCTCGAGCCTCTCGGCGAATTGCGAATCGTGAAGGTCTTAAACCAGATGCGGTTTCAAGCCATTCTTGTGCGAAATACGCCGCACGCTCGCTTCGCTGATTCCCACCTCCTCGGCCATCATCCGAGTGGACCACTGGGTCGCATGAACAGGTTTGGTCTTGGTCGTGAGATGAATGACGCGTTTGACGACGGCCGCCGGAATGCTCGGTGTGCGCCCCGGACGCGGAGCGTCTTTCTCGAAACTACTCATGCCCTCCTCGAGAAAACGACCTCGCCACCGGGCCGCTTTCTGAACGCTGATACCCAATTCTGCAGATATCTCTTTGTCTTGTTTTCCGTTTGCAGCCAGTAAGATGATCCGCGCACGCTCGACGACGCGGGCAGGAAGAGCCCGTCCACCACTTCGCTCCTCCACCAGCATCCTCTGTTCGGGACTCCTTCTAACGCGTCGCTTCCAACTCGCTCAATAGGCAACAGACCAGCGCGAGGTCGTTCGAGAAGTGATCGAGAAACACCTGCTGGCTGGGCGAATCCAGGTAAAAGTGGCCGCCGGGGAACTGCGTCATCGCGAAGTCGCCGGTCGTGTGCACGCGCCACGCCTCCAGTTGTTCCGCCTTGATGTTCGGATCGCTTAAACCGCCGTAAGCTTGGATCGGAATGGCAAGAGGATCCCTCGGTGTGTAGACGTACCGCCGGTACAAACTCGCGTCGGCTGTGAGCTGAGGCAGCAACGTGTCGAGCGCGTCGCGATCCGCGAGGACAGACGCCGGCATCCCTTCGAGGCGGCGCAACTGCTCAACGAATTCTTCCTCGCTCGGCTCCGGCCCAGGCACATGATTCAGCCGATAGTGCGGAGCCCGCGCGCCCGACACATACAACTTCAACGGAAGCGGCCGCCTCAACTTGCGCAGATGCCGCGCGAGCTCATACGCGATGATCGCGCCCATCGAATGTCCGAAGAACGCGTAGAACTGATTCACCTGCCCGGCGATTGCCTCGGCCAATTGCGGAATCAACTCCTCCATCGAAGGGAATCGCACGGTGTCGGGCCGCACTCCGATGATCGACACGAACGGCGGCAACTGATCGCGCCAGGCGCGATACTGCCCCGGCGATCCGCCGCCCGCATGAGGAAACACGAACAAACGCAGCTTGCCGGTTGTCCCTTCAAGACCGGAGAACCAGTTGCGATGCAGCGCGTCCGACGATCGCGCCTGCTGCTTCTTCTGCATCAGCAATTCGAGCGCCCGCTTCCGCACCGGTGACAGCGCCGCCGTTCGAGCCGCATGACGCCGCACCGGACGCGCCACCATCTCCGCAAGCCGCTGCTCGAACCGCTCGCACGTCAGATTCGACGCGTACGCCAAAGCCGCCGCACGCGACGCACGCGATATTTCGGCATGGTGCGCGGGATCGGAAGTCAGCCGCCGCAGTGCCTCGATCCAAGGTCCTAAATCCTGCGGAGGCACATCCGCCACCGGCACCATGTTCGCGTCCATCTGCGTCCTGTAACGCGTGATCGGATGGATCGGCAACAGATACGGCACGCCCATTTTTGCTTCGGGAAGTCCGCCAATCTTGCTCGCCATCACCGGAACGCCGTGCGCCATCGCCTCGAGGACGATGCGCGACCGGGCCTCCGCCCAAGTGCTCGGCACGAGCATCACGCGCGTCCGCTGCAGAAGCAAGTCGATGTGATCGACCGGCTGCAGGATCGTCAGATTCTTCAGACGATGTAGCTTCGCCCAATCCTCTTCACTCGTGCCCCACGTCGGCACCGCGGCGAACTTAACATCCGGCAAAGCCTCGGCGAGCCCGACGAAAATGTCGACCCCTTTCACCGCGCACGGATTGACCATCACCACGAATTCGTTATTGAAATCCCCGTGATTGGGGAATTCGATGCCGGGGTCGAGCAGCGAGATCGGCACATGCACCGCGTCGAGCCCCGCCCACAGCCGAGCATAATGCGCCACCGATTCGCTCACTCCGACGACGCCATCGGCCTGCCGCAAGGCCTCCGTTCGAGGAGCGCTCGGGAACGCGCTATGCGGCCCAAACGGCACGGCGATGGTCGCGCGGATCAGGTACATCACGTGCGCCCGCGCCGCCTTCAACGCGCCGTCGTAAAGCAATTGCGCCGGGTCGTCGGTCGACGTGATGATGACATCCGGATCGAACTCCTCGACCCGCGATGCGAAGTAGCTGCGTATGTTCGGACTCGACGTGACCGTGTGAACCGTGACTCCGTGGCGCTGAAACAGAACGGCGCCATTTTGTTTTTGCTGTCCGCTCACGCCCCGCTCGGTGAGCTGCGCCTGAAAGGCGGACTCCGGCTGCGGTCCGAAGTTCTCGATGCGCGCGACCACGGCTACCTCGTGTCCGCGGGCAGCGAGCGCTTCCATCAGAAGGCGATTGGATTTGTCCCCGCCACCGTGCGAAGGGAAGTACAGCGAGTTGTGCGCGAGCAGGATCCTCATCGAGTGGGGCGGTTCAAATCGCAGTCTACCAGACCAGTGCTCAATCTCCCCGCCAATACTTCGGCCGCGTCTTGAGGATCTGGTGAACGCCCTTGCATCCGATCCTTACCGCGCGTTTGCGATCCTGGGCATCGAGCGTTCCGGCGGCGACTGCCGCAGTCACCTTGCAGCCGGTTCGCCGCGATGGCGGCAATCGCGGAACTGACAGCCTTCTGCTAGATCCTCGATGACGACCTCGTGTCCACGAGCGGCGAGCACCTCATCAAAAGACGATTGGATTTGTCCCCGCCGCCATGCGAGGGGAAGTACGGGGAGTTGTGCGCGAGCAGGATCCTCATCGAATGGGGCGGTTCAAATCGCAGTCTGCCGCAACGCGATCAATCCCCACGCCAATGCTTTGGCTGCGTCTTGAGGATCTGGCGCACGCCCTTGCACCCGATCCGCGCCATGCGCTTGCGTTCCTGCGCGCCGACCTCGTCGAATAGCTTATGAAAGCTCTCGAGGCGGTCGGCGTCGAGTGTTCCGGCCGCGACCGCCGCGATCACCTTGCAGCCCGGTTCGCCGCGATGGCGGCAATCGCGGAATTGGCAGCCCTGCGCGAGCTCCTCGATTTCGCCGAATGCACTCGCGACCGAATCGGTGCCCGACCATGGCGCGAGTTCCCGCATGCCAGGCATGTCGATCAGGATCCAGCCCTGGCCGAGACGGAACATCTCGCGATGCGTCGTCGTGTGCCGTCCCCGGCTGTCGGACTCGCGCACCGGCGCGACGGCCTGCTGCCCTACGCCGAGCAACGAATTGACGATCGTCGATTTACCCACTCCCGATGAGCCGACCAGCGCGCCCGTTTGTTCCACCTCGATGTAGCGCGCCAATTGCGCCACTGACCCTCGGTCGATCGCCGACATCACGATCGCCGGCGCGTGCGTGACGCGATCAATCTCATTCAGCCGCGGCGTCAGATCGTTGCACAAGTCGGATTTGTTGAGCACCACCACCGGACTCGCTCCGCTCTCTTCCGCCATCACCAGATAGCGTTCCAGACGGCGTATATTGAAATCGCCGTCGAGCGCCATCACGATGAACATCACGTCCACATTGGCCGCGATCACCTGTTCTTCGGTGGCGCGCCCCACTTTCTTGCGCATGAGGCACGTCTTGCGCGGTAGCACTTCGCGTATGCGGCCGGTTTCAGTTTCGATTCGGACCCAGTCGCCCGTCGCTGGGCGCTCGATCGCCGGAGCATCAAGCAGCGCTCCGCTCAACGTGCCGCGGCATTCAGCGCCGGTTTGGGTCCATAGGATATAGGTTCCGCGATTGGCGTACGCCACTCGCGCAGTTTCGATGTTGTTCGAACACACGTCCATCGTCGACTCCTGATTCACTCACAGTGTTTGGGAGAGGGTTAGTTGACGAAGATGGAAACAATGGTCGGCAGCGGCAGTTCCAGCATCAGAATATCACGCCTCCGCAGGATCAAGATGCTTCCTGCCGTGGACAATCCGGATGCAACCGTGAATTTCTTCTCCGGCCCGAGGATCCAGCCTGTGATCTGTGACGGCTGCGATCAGCAGCGCGAGTGCCGCCGCCTGTGAAGGAGCCACCAATCAAGCTGCCGCGGCATTCGCCGCCGGTCTGGATCCATAGGATATCGGTTGCGCGATTGGTAGAGGTACACGCGCAGTTTCAGTGAGGGGATTAGGTTGACGACGACGGAAACAATAGTCGGCAGCGTCGCACGCTCGACCCGCCTCGAGATGCTTCTCGTCCGCGGCCAATCCCGACGGACCCGCCGCCCTACGCAGCTCGCCGCGATCACCGGACACACTTCCGCCATCGCGAGAGCGACTGTGAAGTTCTTCTCAGGCCTGAGTATCCAGCCGCTGATAGAAGGCGCCAACGCGCGCCGGCGACTTGTGACAGTGTGTTCAAGTAACCCACGGCGCACCCCACCATCGCGCCCGGCGGGATGAACTGTGCGAGCGCCCAGAAGTTCGCACTGCCGATTCCGAAGCCTGTGACGGCCACGATCAGCAGCGGAAGCACCGATGCCTTTGAAGGAGCCACCAACCAAGGCGCCGCGGCATAGGGCGCCGGTCTGGGTCCACAGGATATAAGTTCCGCGATTGCCAAACGCCACTCGCGCGGTGTTCTTCGAACACGTCAATCGTGGACTCGTGATTCATCACAGTTTGGGAGAGGGATCAGTTGACAAAGATGGAAACAACGATCGGCAGTCGCGGTTCCAGGATCATCACGCCTCGGCTGGATGACCTGCGCGAGCGCCGACGAGTTCGCGCTGTCGAGGGGTTCCGCGATTGACCGAAGTTACTCGCGCTGTTAGAACGCACCCATCGTCTACTCCTGATTCACTCACAGTGTTGGAGAGCGTTAGTTGACGAAAATAGAAACGATGGTCGGCAGTGGCAGTTCCAGAATCTCACGCCTCGACCGGCTCGAGATGCTTCTTCACCGCGGCTAACCCCGACGGACCCGCCGCCAACAAACAGCCCGCCGCGATCACAGGACAAACCCCCGCAATCGCGAGTGCGACCGTGAAGTTCTTCTCAGGCCCGAGTATCCATCCCGTGATCGACGGCGCCAGCGCGCCCGCGATTTGCGACAGCGTATTCAGGTAACCCACCGCGCGCCCGACCATCGCGCCCGGCGGAATGAACTGCGCCAGCGCCCAGAAATTCGCACTGCCGATTCCGAATCCTGTGACGGCCACGATCAGCAGCGGCAGCACCGCCGACTGTGAAGGAGCCACCAACAACAGCAGCACGAGCGATGCCGACGCGAACGCCACCGACGCGAACAACACTCGCACGCGAAGCACTCCCAAACGTGCTGCCAACCGGTCCGCGACGCGTCCGCTGATGGTGTTCACGACGGCCATGACGACGAACGGAATTGCGAAGATCGAACCCATTTGCGTAGTCGAGAATCCGCGCGTCGAAGTCAAATACGTCGGCACCCAACTCAATAGGAAATACCAGAAGTACGACGCGAACAGGATACACGACGACATCGCCAGTAACCCCGCGAGCGGCATCGAGCCAACGCTGGCCGTAGCGGGGGCCGGTTTCTCGGTCTTGATCCTTCGAGGACTCGACCGCGGACCGAACCATAACCACAGCGGCAGCCACAAGAGCGCCCCCAGGCTGGTAGCGCCAAACATGAATCGCCATCCCATGCTCTCGATCAGGTGCGACCCGATCCACGATCCCGCCGCGGGGCCCAGATTTTGCGCCGCAATATAGATCGCCGTGGGCAGCCCTTGCTCCGGTCCATCGAAGTTCTGCCGGATGTACGTCATGCTCGCGATCGGTCCGGCAGCTTCGGCCAATCCGAGCAACAACCGCAGTGCGAAGATGTCCGTCGCACCATGGCTGATCGCGATTCCCGCGGATGCCAGCGACCACGTGAGGAATGCGAACGCATAAATCCAGCGGATGCCCACGCGATCGATCAGCGTCCCCGCCGGGATCTGGAACAGCCCATAGGTCCAGAAGAAAGCCGACATCAGCATCCCCATCGAATCCGGAGCGATTCCAAAGTCGCGCATGATCGAGCCCGCGGCGATGCTCAGATTACCGCGGTCGATGTAGCTGACGACCATCCCGAGGAAGAGCAGGCCAACGACGATCCAGCGGCGGCTTACTACCGGCGCCCCCACGACGGACGGCGTCGGGATCATTCGTTTCCCTCGTGGATGACGCGTCCCTCGCGGATCACGTAGCGGATCCCCACCGGATCCTGCTGTGGCGACTCGTACGTCGCGCGGCTGGCAATCGATGCCGGATCGAACACCGTCACATCCGCAGTCGCACCCGGCGTCAGCCTGCACGTGCGCCCCAACCGCGCCGCAGGACGCGCCGTGATCTTGTGGATCGCCTCCGTAAGCGTCATCCATTTGCGCTCACGCACGATGTTGCCGAGCAGTTCAGGGAACGTGCCATGCAAGCGTGGATGCGGCTTGCCCTTCACATAAAATCCGTCGCTGATGATCGAACACAAAGGATGCGTCAGCAACTGCCGCAGATTGTCCTCGCTTTGATTGAAGGAAATCACGTTCACCGCCGCACGCTCATCCGCGAGCAGATCGAGCGCGTCGGCGGCGCTTTCGAGCGTGGCTCCTACACGGTATGCATTCTTATCGCTGCCCACGGCGGAGATCGTGATGTCGCTCCACAAATTGCGCGGCGACTCGTCCATCTCGATCAGGATCTTCGCGCGCGTCGGAGCATCCGCGAGCCGCGTGAGCAGCGCCTCCGTTCCGCCGTCGAGCGCCCACTGCGGAAGCCATTGCGTCAACACCGTGCTTCCGCATTGATACGGATAAATGTCGAACTCGACATCCACACCCGACCGCCGGACGGTTTCAATCTCATCGAGCGCCCGCTGCTGCAAGCCCCAATTCCCGCGTCCCGCCGCTTGTAAATGTGAGATCTGCAGCCGGCATCCGGAAGCGAGCGCCAGGTCGAGCTGCTCGCGGACGGCGTCGATCAGTCCGGCCGCGTAGCTGCGCATGTGCGTCGCGTACAGCTTCCCCTTGCGCGCGACGATCGAACACAATCGCACGAGTTCAGCACGCGTAGCGCTGCCTCCCGGAGCGTACATCAGGCCCGTCGAAAATCCCGCGCATCCGGCGTCGAGTGAATCCTCGAGGAGTCCACACAAGCGGTCGAGCTCGGCCGCGCTGAGCGGACCCTGCCTCGGTCCCGCGACTGCGATCCGCAAGCTGCCATGGCCCGCGAGCGATGCCACGCCGATGGTCGCTTTAGCAGAGACGGAATCGAGGTACGCGTTCGCGGTCTGCCATCCCCAAGCGTCGGTGCGCCCGAGGATCCCTGAGCCGAATGACCGCAATTCGCTCGCGTCGCCGGAGTAGGGAAACGGCGCAAATCCGCAGTTGCCGACGACTTCCGTCACGACGCCCTGCTTGATCTTCTCCCGCTTCTCCGGCTCGAGCACCTGC
>DASXZC010000358.1:0-6937 GCA_036502165.1 Bryobacteraceae bacterium | reverse complement strand
GTCCTCGGCGGCGACGGCTATGGCCTGCGGATCCTTAAGGCCGGCCAGCTCGAGCGCGACGGGTACGTCCCCGCCGTGCTGGTGAGCGGCCCCACGATGAACTACGAGGTCCCCGAGTGCGAGTTGGCGATTCCGTTCGCAGTCAGGAATGGCTATCCGGAATCCTACTTCCGCCACATCCACGGGACTTACATGAACACGGCCGATGAAGCGGACGCCATCATCGCGGAACTCCGCAAGGAGAACGTCAAGAGCATCCTCGTCGTGACGAGCGGATATCATACGCGCCGCGCCAGCAAGTACTATAAACATATCCCCGGTATTGAGGCGCGCATGATCGCCTCTCCAGACCGCTACGCCAACCATGGAACCTGGTGGCGCAGCCGCGAAGGAAAGAAGACGGTCCTCCTTGAATGGTCGAAGACCATTGCCACCTGGTTCGGGATCTGAATGAAAACCGCCGCCTCCACGCTCTGGCCGTACTACAAACGCTACCGTCGCGGCATGGTGCTGGGCTTCGGTTCGCTCGCGCTGAAGGATGCATTCGGAGCCGTGCAGCCGCTGGTCATCCGCGCCGGCATCGACACGCTGACGAAGACATTCGCCGTCGAGACCGTCGTGAAGTTCGCAGGGCTGCTGGTTCTGCTCTCGCTGTGCAAAGGGATCTTCCAATATTGGATGCGCGTGATCCTCATCGGAATCTCCCGCGACATCGAGTACGATCTCCGGAACGATCTGTTCGGCAAGCTGGTGACCCTTTCGTCGGACTTCTTCGCGCGCTACCGCACGGGCGACATCATGGCCCGATCGACGAACGATCTGAATGCCGTCCGCATGATGCTCGGGCCGGGCGTCATGTATCTGTTCGAAACCGGTCTCACGCTGATTTTCGCAGTGGCCGTGATGGCGTCGACGGACTGGCCGCTGACCCTCATCGGACTTGCCCCCGCGCCGCTCATCAGCATCGCCGTGATCTATTTCGGACGCCGTATACACGAGCGATTCGAAGTGATCCAAAGGATGTTCTCGGAAATTTCGAGCCGCGTGCAGGAGCATCTGGCCGGCGTGCGCGTCGTCCGCGCGTATGTGCAGGAGAAGCCGGAAGTCGAGCAATTCGAGACAATGAACAAGGCGTATATCGGACAGAATCTGCGCCTGGCACTGCTGACCGGAACGTTCAATCCGATGCTCCAGAGCCTGATCGGGATCACGTTCATCGTCGTCCTCTACGTCGGCGGAGTGCGGCTGCTCGAGCACAAGATCACACTCGGCAGTTTCGTGATGTTCAACACGTACATGGGAATGCTGGTGTGGCCGATGATCGCGATGGGCTGGATCGCGAACCTCGTGCAGCGCGGCACGGCGTCGCTCGATCGCATCCGCGAGATCCTCACGCAGACACCGTCGATCAAGGCGCCCGCCGTGGCCGCTCCCATGCCGTCGCCGGTGCGCGGTGAAGTCGAATTGAGGAACGTCTCGCTCGAATTCGCGTCGCGAGCGGCGCTCAGAAATCTGAACCTGCGAATCAAGGCCGGTTCGACGGTTGCGATCGTCGGTCACACTGGCAGTGGGAAATCGTCGCTGATCAGCTTAATTCCGCGGCTGCAGGATCCGACCTCCGGAACTGTGTTGTTCGATGGAATGCCGCTGCCATCGCTCGATCCGGAAGAGTTGCGCCGAGAAATCGGAGTGGTGCCGCAGGAGACGTTTCTGTTCTCGACGACCATCGCCGGAAACATCGCCTTCGGAGTGAAAGACGCAACCCCTGATCAGATCCGCGAAGCCGCCGAAATCGCCGGGCTCGGGCCCGACATCGCGTCATTTCCCAATGGACTCGACACCATCATCGGCGAACGGGGAATCACGCTTTCCGGAGGACAAAAGCAGCGCACGGCGATCGCGCGAGCCGTGCTCAGAAATCCGCGACTGCTGATCCTCGATGACGCACTGTCGAGCGTCGACACGTTGACCGAGGAAAGCATTCTCCAGGCGCTCGCGCGCATCATGCACGGCCGCACGACGATCCTGATCTCGCACCGAGTGTCGACGATCCGCATGGCGGATCATATCTTCGTACTCGAGCACGGATCCATCGCCGAACAAGGCACACACGACGAGCTATTGAGGGCCGGCGGCTACTACGCCGATCTATACCGCCGGCAATTGCTCGAAGAAGAACTCGAATCGATCTGACTCGAAGAGCCTTACGCGCCCTTCGGATTCGGCCCGTATTGATTCGGACCCGGCTGGCTGTCGGTGCAGGCGAAAATCAAATTCACGAGCGGAACCAGCAGCCACCAGCCGCTGTGATTCGTGTCATGCATTCTCCGAATTCCGACTGCGATGCTGGGTACTAAAATCGCCAACATGTAAATCATGCTGATCATGCTCGCCAGCAGTCCCAGGTGCAGCAGACCGAGCACGAAGCTGATCGCGAACGAGATGATGAAGTTGAACAGGAAAAACATCCAGTATTCCTTCCGCCTCGCACGCCCGTCAAAAACCGTGTACTTCTTCAACACACTCATGTACCAATCCATATGTCGTCTCTCCTGCTCTATAGTGATTCTGGAACGCAAAACGTGACGGCCGGACATCGAATTCCCCGACCGCAAAACGCCCGGCCAGGCAGGTCGAAAGCAACGGCCTGAACCGGATTGAAATACAGGTGTCGAAGTATACCACAATTAAGCGGTTAGTGAATTGTAATTGTCAAGCGCTTAGTGAGGTCCTCGAGCTCTCCTAACCATAACCGATAGTCCGCCGAGTTCTCCCATTCACTCCGTAATTCGGATCGTTCGCAGACCCGATGAACGACTGAGATGGCCCGTTTCGAGAGCATATGCAAATGTTTTGGAGCGGTGCGCATGGCCCACGCGGCGAGCTCTTCATCGAGGTCCTCGGTGGCCGCGCCACTGGCGGCCGCGGCGACGATTTCGCATGCCGCGAGCGCGGCCGATTCATCAGGACTTTCCGTTCCTTCGTCGGCCGCATCGGCGACGAGGTCGAGTGCGGCCTCCACCATCCGCCAGCGGTCGCCGCGCGAATCGAGCAGGTCGCCTACGAAGTCCTGTGCGTCGTCGTTATCAAGTGTTCCGTAGTCCCAGGCACCCATGCCGCTCGATTGTATAACAAGGAATCAGTGCTTCATGCGGGCGAGTTCGACTTCCGATCCGACGAAGCCCCATGTGCCCCAGACCTTGCCTTTGACGATCCGCTCGTAGTACGCCTTGGCCTTTGCGGTGTCGCCGTTCGCCATGTACCAGTTCGCGACTCCGAAGGCGATGGTAGTGAACTGGAGTTCGGATTCGATATCGGATCCCGCATTCGCCGGCACGATCTCGGCTTCCGTCTTGTTCTTCTGGAAGAATCGCACGAGGCTGTAGTAATGAGCGGAGTGGCCGGTCGGCGACGTCGGGCCAACCCACGCAATCGCCTGATTCGCCTTGTCCGTCAACCCCGCGCGACGTGACGTCGCGTAGCACCAGTTCGTGAAATTCACCTTGGCGTCGTCGTTCTCGGCGAGCGGAAATCCCTTGTCGCAGAACGCGTCCGAGGCCGCTTTGTAGTCCTGTAGAAACAAGTCCGCGAGGCCGAGATGATAGAACGTCTCAGGATTCTTCGAGCCGAGCTTCGCTGCGCGTTCGAGATCCGTCTTCGCATCCTTGAACCTTCTCAGCGCGACGTAGCGGTGCCCGCGCTCGGTCAACAGGTCGATGTTGTCGGGATGTTCCTTGAGAGCTTTCGTGCAGGTCTCGGCCGCTTCCTTGCTTTGCCACAACGAGGCCTGCGCCTGCGAGAGCTTCACGACGAGTGAAACGTTACCGAGGTCGGCGTTGAGCGCGTTTTGCGCAGCCGCGATCACGCCCTTGTCGTCCGACGCCTGCGATTCCAGCCGCCGGCCGAGCAACGAGGTGGCTTCGAATTTCGGTTGAGCGGCGGCAATGAACGTGCACAGCGCCGCTGTGGAGAGAACACGGACGATCGTGGACGGCAACATAGCCCGCAATTGTAGCAAAGCGGGCTCGAAACGCCTATCTGCCTCGTCCGCCGGCGCGGCGCTTCTCGTGAGTCTCCGTGCGTGCGGGCATCTCCGTGACCGAAGGCTTCTTCAAGGCTTCGAGGCTCGAGCGCAGAGCTTCCATGATGTCGACCACCGGAGCGATTTCCTCGGCTTGCGGAGCCGCCACGACTTCCTCGCCCGCGATTTTCGCGTCGATCATTCCGCGCAACGTCTCGCGGTAATTGTCCTTGAATTTCGCCGGCTCGAACGGCGCAGCGAGCGCGTCGATCAGGCTCTGCGCCATCAACAATTCCTTGTCCTTGACGAGATCGATGTTGGTGCGGAATTCGTCCGTCGCGCGGATCTCGTCCTGATAGTACATCTTGTGCAGCACGAGTCCATGACGGCCCGGACGAATGATCACGGTGTGCTCGCGCTGATGCATGGTGACCTTCGCGACGCCGACATAACCGGAGCGGCGCAACGCCTCGAACAGCAGCGTGTACGGCTTCTCGCCGGCTTCCTCGGGCTGTATGTAATAGGAACTCTCGAGGTAGATCGAGTCCATTTCATCGGACTTGACGAACTCGAGGATCTCCATCACTTTGGCCGTTTTCGGCTGAATTTTCTTGATGTCCTCTTCGTCGATGACGACGTACCGGCCCTTTTCATACTCATAACCCTTGACGATTTCCGACCGCTCGATGGACTTGTCCTCAGCGGCGCAGAACAGAACCTGCTTGACGCGGGAGTTGTCCGTCTTGTGAAGCTGATTGAAACTGATCGTCTCCGAGCGCGCCGCCACGGCGAGGCGCACCGGGAGCGAAACGAGTCCGAATGTGATGTGACCTTTCCAAACGTTGGCTGCCATAAAGTAAGCGCGTCCTCCTCTACGAATATGATAGAGAAAAACCCGTGCCACTCGAACAGTACTCCAGGAAACGAAGCTTCGACAAGACGCCGGAGCCCGCCGCGGACAGTGCAGAGCCGCGCGCGAACGGGCGAGTATTCTGCGTCCAGCGGCATGCGGCGCGGGCGTTGCACTACGATTTGCGGATCGAAGTCGACGGCGCGTTGAAGAGCTGGGCGGTGCCGCACGGGCCGACGCTCGATCCTAAAGAGAAGCGGTTGGCGGTGATGGTCGAGGATCATCCGCTCGAATACGCGACGTTCGAGGGCAACATCCCGAAGGGGAACTACGGCGGCGGTTCGATGATGCTGTGGGATCTCGGGACGTACGAGCCGCTGACAGGAATGGAGTCCGCGCAGCAAATCGAGCGTGGCGATTTCAAGTTCCGGCTCTATGGACAGAAGTTGAAGGGCGAGTTCGCGCTCGTGCGAATGAAGTCCGCGAAGCCGAACGAATGGCTGCTGCTCAAGAAGAAGGACGCCGCGGGAACGCCCGGGTGGGACCTCGACGCTCATGCGTACAGCGTCAAGACAGGCCGCACGCAGGAGGAAATTGCGATGGACCTGGCGCCGCGCCAGACATTGTCGACTGAAGTCGCGGGAGCGTCGGAACTGCCCGGCGCGAAGCAGGCGAAGATGCCAACGAAGATCGAACCGATGCTGGCGCAGATCGGCGATCAGATCCCGGAAGGCGGCGATTGGCTCTACGAAATCAAGTGGGATGGGGTGCGCGCACTCGCATTCATCGACGACGGCAAGGTCCGCGTCACCGGGCGAAAAGGGACCTCGATCGGCGAGCAGTATCCGGAAGTCGTGAGCGCTCTGCAGCACGCGGTGAAGGCGCGATCCGCGATCATCGACGGCGAGGTCGCGGCGCTCGACGACAAGGGACGTCCTTCGTTCGAGAAGATGCAGGTGCGAATCGCGAACACCGATCCATCGGCCGTCGCAGTGGCGATGAAGAGCCGTCCGGTGTTGTTCTTTCCCTTCGATTTGTTGTACCTCGATGGCTACGATCTGCGGGATGTGACGCTCGGAGAGCGTAAGCGGATGCTCGCGATGATCCTCGAGCCGCACCAGTCGATCCGATATTCGCAGCATTTCGACACGGGCGGCCGCGAGCTGTTCGCCGCGGCGAAGGCGCAAGGGCTCGAGGGCATCCTCGCCAAGCGCCGCTCGAGCCGCTACTCGGGGACGCGCAGCAAAGAGTGGCAGAAATTCAAAACCGCCAACGAGCAGGAATTCATCCTCTGCGGATACACAGAAGGCGAGCGCGATTTCTTTGGCGCGCTTGTGCTCGGCTGTTGGGAAGAAGTAAACGGCAAGCCGGTGCTGCATTGCGCGGGCACGGTGGGCACCGGTTTCGATCGCAAACTGATGCAGACGATCCACGAAAAGCTGGTGCCGCTCAAGACGGCGAAGGCGCCGTTCGTCGTTCCCGCAATGGTTGAAGTGAAACGCGCCACTTGGACGCGTCCGGAGATCGTCGCGACGGTGCGCTATCTCGAGTGGACGTCCGACGGACGTCTCCGGGCGCCCGTCTTCGTCGGCTTGCGGCCCGACGTGGAGCCGAGCGAATGCTGGCGCTCTCCGCCGCAGGCGGAAGCGAAATTGGAGGCCGCTACGCGCGCGCCGCTGCTCGAATCCGGCAAGGTCGAAGTGACGCTGACGATCGAAGGGAAGCGGTTGTCATTCACGAGTCTGAACAAGCTCTACTATCCGAAGGACAACGTCTCGAAGCGCGACGTGATCAATTATTACGCCGCGGTCGGCGACCTGCTGATCCCGTATTTAAAGGATCGGCCGCTCTCGTTGCGCCGCTATCCGGAAGGGATCGAGGGTGAGGGATTCTTCCAAAAACACGCTGAAAAGGGCTTCCCCACGTGGATGCGCGTCGAGCAGATTCTGGCGGAGGATGGACATCTGCGCATGCAGATCATCGGGGAAGGGAAGGCGGAACTGCTGTTCCTCTCGAACTTCGGCTGCATCGATCAGAACCCGTGGATGAGCCGCGTCGAGTCGCTC
>DASXZC010000357.1:0-32470 GCA_036502165.1 Bryobacteraceae bacterium | reverse complement strand
CTTACCAATGCGCGCGCGATCTTCAGGCGAGAGCTTCTTGAAGTCCTTGCTGACGGCCGCGAGTGTCCCGTTGCGGCTCGCCACTTCGACGCGTACGGCTTCCAATTGATCCAGTGTTTCCGCGGCCTCAATACGCTCGAGCGCGCTCTTGCGCGTGGCCGTTAGCAGTTGTTCCGGCAAGTTAGAATTTCGCTCCGTGCTGTTCGAGAAGATCGACGATCGCCTGGTGCCCTTTGGTCAGCGCCAGGTCCATCGGCCGTTGATTGTTGTCCGCCCGCGCATCGACTTCCGCGCCATGCTCGAGGAACAACGTCACCATCGCCGCGTCGCCACTCTGCGCCGCCGCATGGATCGGCGTCCAGCCGCCGTGCTGCCGCGCATTCACCGGTGCTCCGCGATCTACCAGCAACTTCACGAGCTCAAAGCTGCGCCCCGCGACGCCGGCGTGCAGCGGCATATTCGCCATCGCATTCGTCGACCGCTCGGTAACGCTCGCGCCCGCGTCGAGCAAAGCCTCCGCCGCATCCTCGTGGCCGAAAAATGCGGCCAGATGCAAGGGCGTCCATCCGTCGTGGCTCATCAACTTCGCCAGGCTCTTGTTGCCGTCGAGCATTTCGCGCATAAGCGCGGTGCGTCCCGACATCGCCGCGGCGAAGATATCGATGCGCGCGCCGCGCTCCTCGAGCAGCGCCGCGATATCCGCCTTGCGATTGTAGACCGCGAACGTATGCGCGGACATCCCCTGTTCATTCACCGCGTTCGCTAGCGCGGCGTCACCATCGACGAGCGCCGTTGCCCGCGCCGTGTCACCGTTTTTGATCGAATCGAATAGCTCGATACTCATAACGCCGGTTGGTAGACTTTCTCAGTTTTCAGAACTTCCCACGATAGATGGTTGATGTAGAACAACACGACCGGCTCCGGGAACTTGTCCTTAAACTGCTCGTACACTCGACCTTCCCAGCCGTCCTTCAAATAGGTCGACACATCGACATCCTTTTGAAAGAAACCCTCCTCGTGCGGGACTTCGAGAAAATTCAGGACCGCGATGATCAGATCGAGGTGACAGATCAGAATCGATTGCGCGATCTCGGTTGCCAGTTCGTCCTCGCCGGATTTGATCCGCTCGAACAGCTTCGGCTCCACGCGGCGCAGCGTCTCGGTGTTCAACTTCTGCAAATGGCAGCGCGTTTTGAACCGTTCGAATAACTGGTAGGTCTTGAGCTTTCCCATCGAGACCGTGCGCAGTATTGCGCTGAAGCGGTCCTCGCCCAGACCCGTAAAAATATCGGAAATCTGCATTATTTGTCAGGTTAGCATGCATCGCCGGTTCCGCCACTCACCGGTAGAGTGCGGGCGTTCGTCCTGGATTTCCGTCGTCCGGTGCCAGAGCAGGTATCGGCTCCGCAGCCCGCTCCCCTACACTCGTATGGACACGATATGGAAACCGCTATTGCAGTAGTTGACCTTCACAAAAACTACGGAGACGTCAAAGCCGTGCGCGGCATCGATTTCGAAGTTCAGGAAGGCGAAGTCTTCGGTCTGCTCGGCCCGAACGGCGCCGGCAAAACAACCACCGTTGAGATCATGGAAGGCTTGCGGCCTCGCACGAGCGGCCAAGTCAACGTCCTCGGTTTCGATCCCGACATTCAATCACGCCAGTTGAAAGATCGCATCGGCATCTGTCTGCAGGCGACCAATCTGCCTGACAAGATCAAGGTCATCGAAGCCTTGCAAATGTTCGCCGCGTTCTATACGCGCAGCACTGATTGCGTCAAACTGCTGGAGCGCCTGCAGCTCGGCGAGAAGCGCAATTCGTTCTACTCGACGCTTTCTGGAGGCCAGAAACAGCGCGTCGCACTCGCGCTCGCATTGGTCAATGAGCCGAAGCTCGTCTTCCTCGACGAGCCCACCACAGGACTCGATCCGCAAGTCCGCCTCGAGATCCACTCGCTCATTCAGGAACTCAAGGACGCCAAACGAACGCTCGTCCTCACCACCCATTACATCGAGGAAGCCGAGCGCCTGTGCGACCGCGTCGCCATCGTCGATCAAGGCAAAATCATCGCGCAAGGCACGCCGCGCGAACTGCAGGAACGCATCCTCGGCCAATCGAAAATCGAAGTGGACACCGTCGAGCCGATCCCGCCTGAAGGCATCCCGCAATTCCCCTTCGCGGAAAAATCCGTCATTAGCGAGGATCGCAAGAGCGTAATCATCCACTCGCCTTCACCCGCGAAAACATTGGTCGAAGTGGTCAAGTGGGTCGACCAGTCCGGCCTCGGACTCGAGGACATCCACCTGAAGCGGCCCACCCTCGAAGACGTCTTCATTGAACTCACCGGCAAGAAACTGCGGGACTAATCAGGACCACGACCATGAATTCCTATTTGACATACATCAAGACCCAGTTGCGTCTGACCATGCGTGATCGCACGGTGCTGGTCTTCACGTACCTGTTCCCGCTCTTGTTCTTCTTCATCTTTGCCCAGACTATGGGCGGCGGCAAAGGCGCCATGATCATCCAGGTCGTCAACATGGTGCTGGTCATCGGCGTCCTCGGCGGCGGATTCTTCGGCGGCGGCATGCGCGCCACGATGGAACGCGAGGCCAACATCCTGCGGCGTTTCAAAGTCGCGCCAATCACGCCGATGCCGATCATCGTATCGTCGCTGGTTTCAGGATTGGTGAACTTCCTGCCGGTCGCTGTACTGGTCATCTCCATCGCACATTTTCGGTACGGCATGCCGTGGCCCGAGAAATGGCTCTCGCTGTCTGTGTTCCTCATCGTCGGCTCGTTCTCCTTCCGCGCGCTCGGCATGATGATCGCCTCCGTCGCCAATTCGATGCAGGAGAGTCAGGTCATCATTCAGCTTCTCTACTTCCCGATGCTGTTCCTCAGCGGAGCCACGTTCCCGCTCTCGATCATGCCCGTCTGGCTGCAAATCGTCGCGCAATTTCTTCCCTCGACGCACCTCTATGAAGGCATGCAACTGATCCTGCTCAAGCAGGAAGGCCTGCTCGACAACATGTCGAAGCTCGCAGCGCTGCTGGCCACCACCGCCGTCGGCATGTTCGTCTCGTTCACATTGTTTCGCTGGGAAAAGGAAGAGAAGATCAAGAACTCCGCCAAGGCCTGGATCATGGTCGTCATGCTGCCGTTCGTCGCCATGGGAGCCTACGAAGGCTACACCCGCGACAGCATCGCCAAGCAGAAGAGCGTCGACCGCGACCTTCGCCGCAATCATACGCGTCTCATTAAAGATGCCCGAGTATTCGTCGGCGATGGCACCGTCATCGAGCGCGCGAGCGTCCTGCTTAAGAATGGCAAGATCGAGGACATCTTCCTCGGCGACGCTCCTCCCGCGAAGAGCCTCAATGCCGATGAGGAGGAAGGCGCAGGCAAGACTCTACTGCCTGGCCTGATCGACGTTCACGTCCACTTGAGCGCCCCCGGCGGCTACACCGACAAGCCTGAATTCTATGATCCTTTGAAGAACGTCCCGCGCCGCCTCGCCGCCTATCTGTTCACTGGCGTCACCGCTGTCAGAAGCGCCGGCGACAGCATCGACCTCATGCAGAAGCAGTCGAAGCTGCTCGGGTCCGGAGAACAATTAGGAACAGAATTGTTCTATCTGGGTCCGATGTTCACGGCCGAGGGTGGCCACGGCACCGAGTATTTCAAAATGCTGCCAGAGCAGATGCGCCAGCAGGCCATGGCGCAAACGGTGCGCACCCCCAAGACCGCCGCCGAAGCCGGCGAACAAGTCGCGGCCCTGAAGCCTCTCGGAGTTGACGGGATCAAGGCGATCCTCGAATCTGGCGGCGGATCGATGACCTTCAACCGGCTCGACACCGGTGTCTATAAAGCGATCGTGGCCGCGGCCAAGGCGCAGGGCCTTCCCGTATCGACTCACACCGGTGACCTGCGCGACATCAACGACTCGATCGAGGCGGGCACGACCAGCATCGAGCACGGCACCACCCGACAGGAAATTCCCGCCGAGGTCTTCGCACGCATGAAAGCTGGCGGCATTTATTATGATCCGACCTTGACGGTCTATGAAGCCGTCGCGGAATCCGCGGCAGGGAAGACCGATCTGCTCGACCGCTCGCTGGTCATGCAGGCCGGACCCGCCGCGCTCATACAGTCCTCGAAGCAATGGATCCAGTCCGGCAAGCTCGGCGACATGTCGGCTCATTCCGCGGCCATTACCGAGCAATTCACTACTGCAAAACACAATCTGCTCGCTGCCTACCAGGCCGGAGTCACTCTTGTCACCGGCAGCGACGCCGGTAATTCGACCGTCTCCCACGGTCCTACCGTTCATCGCGAAGTCGAGCTGTGGGTCGACGCCGGAGTTCCGAACATCGCGGCTCTGGTAGGCGCGACTGGCAATGCCGCGAAGCTGCTCGGCGCGGGCAACCGTATCGGTCTCGTCAAGAAAGGCTATGAAGCGACGCTGCTGCTCGTCGATGGCGATCCCACCAAAGACATCGGCGCCATCGAACGAATCTCGCGTGTGTTCCTGAAGGGCGAAGGCATCGACCGTTCCGAGATCTTCGACGACTACAACAAGAAATAAACGCCTTACAATGGGATCGGATGTCGAAATTGACGCCGATCCTTTTGTTGGCCGTGCTGCTCGGAACCGCCAGTCTACAGGCTGAAGAAAAGTGGACCTTCGTCCGCTCCGGACCTTTCGAAGTATGGACGGACGGCAATGAAACCAAGGCCCGCATCCGCCTCGTCGAAGCCGAGCAGTTCCGTTACGAACTCGGCGTGATTCTCGGTAAGGACGATCTCAAATCCGTCTGGCCCATCCGCCTGCTCGCGACGAAAGATCGCAAACGGGGTGCCGGCGGCAAGCTGCATCGGGTGCGCGATCTATGGGTCATCACGATCCCGCTCGATGAGCCACTGTCCGCGGAATTCCGCCGCGATGCTACGAAGATTTTCCTCGACTCGAACGTCCGAGCATTTCCTAAGGAAATTGATCAGGCGCTCGCTGATCTGCTCGCGCCGCTCGAGGTCAACGGGACCAAACTCCACTTGGGCTTTCCCGACGCCGCAAGCCGCAACATGGCTTGGGCGCGCGTGCATCTGTTCGTCACGGATCCTCAATTTTCGGGACGATCGCGCGTGTTTTTCTCGAATCTCGACTCGGGGGCCGACACTGCGGTCGCCGACCGCAATGCATTTGAGAAGTCCCCGGCGGAGATCGACAAGCTTGTCGCCGCTCATTTGAAATTGGGGGATTGGCCGGTGGCCGATCTTTCAGGACGCGCGATGTCCGAGCGCGATTTCTCGCTTCATATCGCCCATAAGGAAGAGGCAGCCCTCGCGCGCGCCGACATCGGCGAAGGCAGTTATAAGGAGGTCGACTCCGCGGACGCGCTCGAATCCGCGGGCGATCCCATCAAGGCTGTTGAAGCCGGATCGAAGTCCGCGACTGCCTGGTTCGCGGCGGCGATGGCATCCAAAGATCCCGTGAAATCTCGCCAGCTTCTCATCAAGTCCGCCGAGTTGAATCCTCTCTGGGGAGCGCCGCACGCCGCTCTCGCCAAGCTCGACGCCGGCACGCCTGCGCGCGCCTGCATCGAATGGAACAAGGCCGCTCAACTCGACCTGCGCAACGTCGCCTATTGGCAATCCGCCGCTGAAGCCTACATGGCCGCGAACCAGTTCAAGGAAGCCGGCAAAGCCTGGACCGGAGCCCAGCGCGCGTCAGCCGATCCCGCCGAACGCGACCGTCTGCACGCGGCCCGCGTTGCCATGGAAGAGCAGAGCTCCGAATTCTCCGACTCAGAGCGCAAGCGGATCCGCGATGATCGTGCCCGTGATCTCGAACGTGTGCGGAACGACAATCTGATGAGTATCCGGGAGGCGGAAGCCAAAGCGAATAAGCAACTGGACGACGGCAAGGCGCCGATCGATGCAGGCAAAGTTGTCGACTGGTGGGATGGACCGGGCGGTCCGAAACAGAATGTAACTGGAATGTTGCAGCGCGTCGACTGCCTGAAAGGTCCATCGCGGCTGGTGATCAAAAGCGAAAGCGGAAAATCGATCCTGCTGTTGGTCAAAGATCCGGCTCAGGTTGCGATCCTGAATTCGAAGACGCAAACCCTCGGATGCGGCGCGCAAACGCCTGCACGTCATGTCGCCGTGGAATACCAGCCCGCCGTGGATCCGAAAACTTCCACGGCAGGCGCAGTACTCACGATCGACTTTAAGTGACGAACCGCTAGAGCCGCCGGTCCATCCGGGCTCGCAAGTCCCTCAGGCGCGACAAGTCATCCGCCAGAATATCGCGATCCGCTCTATGCAACTTGGCGCGCTCGACCAGCGTGCTCAGATTGCCGACGGTCGCGTCGAGGTCCCCGCGATCATAGCGTCCGCGCTCCCAATTCCTTTGGAAGTTCCCCAGCCGATCCCGGATCTCCCGGAACCTCCTCATCTCCGGCTCAGAGATGTAGCGCAAATTCCTCTCAGCCCTTCCCAAATCACCCCGGACGCGGTCCAGCGACTCGCGACCAAACGACCTATAGCGGTCATCCCTCGGCTGCGCGTTCGTGACACTCGCACAGAACGCCGACACCAGGCACACAGATAGCACGACTTTGACAATACGTTTCAAAATCAGACTTCCTCCCGGTTACAAGATAACGCACCTCACGGGCCCAGTGCGGGCGCCGCTGGCATCGCGAAGGCAACTATTCTGTGGGCGGACGAATCAGGAATCTGCCTCGCTATAGCGGCCGTCACGGCGTAGGCTCGAATTCCCACGAAGGGGCTGCATTTGGGGACCATTCCTTCCCATTTGGATGTGCATTCGCTGTGACAAACATGTGCCGCGGATCCTCGAGCGCATCGGCGGCGGGGATTTTGGCTGGAAAAACGCAATTCTCTCGGAGATCAAGTGGGGATGCTTGGGCAGATCGACGAAGCCTAACTGAACGCATGGGACCGGCGTTCACACCAATTTGAATTGTGCCGCCGGATCGTTCCCTTTCGCAGCAGACTGGGACGATGCCCAGGCGCTCACCGCCCATCACCCGACCGGGCGCACCTGATCCGATGCACGGTATAATCTCTTCGTTATGTCAACCCTGCTATCCCGTCGTAGCGTTCTTCGAACCCTCGGAGCCTCCGCTGCTGGCGCTCCATTCGCCTCCTCCCTTTTTGCACAAGGACGTTGCCAGAAGGGATACAACACGCCTGGCTGCCCGATGTCGAAGGAGGTGGCTACCGCTCCGATTAAGCCGATCTTCGCACCCACCGGTTGGAAGACCACCGCACTCGAACAGATCTCGTTCCAAGTGCCCGATTACCGTAAGGAAGCGGCGTTCTACATTGCCCTCTTGGGTTGGAAGCTGCGGAGCGATGATGGGAAACAGGCCGTTCTTGACATAGGCGACTGGGGCTCGGCGATCTTCAAGGCTGCTCCGCCGGAACAGAAAACGGTGCTTGTCGATGGCGTCGGATTCGCCATCGAGCCTTGGAAGGCGAAGAGCGTCGAGGCGGAACTCCGCAAGCGTGACCTCAATCCCGTCGCCGATAACAACGGCAAGGGATTCGAGAGCTTCCACGTGAAGGATCCGGACGGATTCGACGTACAGATCTGCAACAGCAAAGGCCTGGTGAAGGCGCGTAAAACACCGGCCACGGCCAAGCTGGAGACGGCGCTGCCGTTCGAGGCGACCAACTGGCGGACCGTGTGGCTCGATCACTTTTCCTACGGCGCGACCAATTATAAAGCCACGGTTTCCTACTTCACCAATCTGCTCGGGTGGAAGGGCGCCTTCGACGAAGGCAGCTTGACCGAAGTCCTGATGGGCGATGTCGGAGACGCGCTCATCCGCGGCGGTAATCCTGCCGATCCGAATTTCGGCAAGCCGCCGGCGGACGGAAGAGTGCGGCCCAAGAACGTCCGCATCGATCACATCTCATTCGGCATCCAGCCTTGGGACGCCGATGCCGTCAAGGAAGGTCTCGAAAAGCGCGGCCTGCGCGCGCAGGTCGATACCGGCAATACTGGGGATATCCATCAGGCGAAGTACCAAAGCTTTCACACCCGGACGCCGGGCGGATACAACCTGCAGATCAGTTGCATCACCAAGGAAACACGCCTGGTAGGATCCGCCTCGATGCGACCCAAAGAGTAGCGGCGGGCCGGTGCGCTATTAGCTGAGCAACTCCGCGCTCGAGTTGAATGAGGTGGTTGAGTTGCTTGGGAGGATCCCAATTCGAGGGTGTGCCGCCAAGCGACTGGCGGGAGATCCACCGGACTTCGAAAATGAATTGACTTCTGACCAGCAAACGGATGGATGGGCTCGGTCAGTTCTGTGCGATGACTTCGAACACATATCCGTTCACCGGCTCCCGGAAGAAGAATCTTTCGTTCGCGCTCGGGCGCAAGGGCTGCATCACTTGCGCGCCTGCCTCTGACAACTTCTGTTTGAGTGCGCCGATTTCCGCAGCAGGGTGGAACACAGCAATGTGCCTTCCGAACTCGCCCTCGAATCGCGATGATTCGAAACCTTCGACATACACAATATGGATTTGCTGACCTGCGCCTGTCCCCAGCCAAACTGTTTCGACCGGCGAATTCGACGGCGGTGTATCCCGCGTGAATCCCAATATTTGTTCGAGAAACTGCGCGGTGGTTTCGACGTTGCGCGTGGCCAGGGTGAGATGGGCGAGGCTCATTTAGTGAGCCATTTCGACCAATAAAATACCATCGGCGTCGAGCCGGTATTGGTGATGCCGTGCAGCATGTCGGCCGGGCAATACATCATCGCGCCTGGCCCGACGGCGATGACCTTTCCGTCGCACTCGATGATTCCAGTCCCAGACGCAACGATAAGGATCTCCTCTTCAGGGTGGCGATGCGGCGGGTGTGGGCTGGCTCCAGGATCGAGAGTGGCCATTCCGGCGCACATCCCGCGCAACTGATCGGTGGGTCCGTTGTAGTGAATCAGGACTGAACAGCCCGGGTCCTGCACTGGCGTGATTTCGGCGGCTGCGATGACACCGCCCTGAAGTTTATCAGTGGTGGTCGCGGCATCGACGACGAGATTGGTGGGTTCCGGCACGACTTGATTATAAAGCAGCAATTCGCGACCTGGGGCGCTCACACCGGATCTTCGCCGCGATGAAAAATAACATCCGAAGCCTGACCGCACTCGTAACACCTTTTGAGGATTCGTGCTAAGTTCGTAGCACGTTCTGAACATTCGTAACACTGGAACTTGATGCCGTCTGACAGGAACTACTCAGATCCCCACACGTCCGCGTTCGCGGGCCGGTCGTTCGCGCTATTGGCAGTGGTGCTCACGTGCTTGGTGGCGACGGCGCAAGAGAAGCCGCAGTTGTCTGGAAGCGTCGTTGATCTATCCGGCGCAGTGATTGCAGGGGCTACCGTTCTGGTTCAGAACGCGAGCGGCGCAGCGCAAACATCCACTCAGTCGAACAAGAACGGAGCCTTCGTCATTTCCGGCGTGCCCGCGGGTGATTATCGACTCGTCGTATCGAATTCCGGTTTTGAAACCAAAGAAATTCTGGTGTCGATTGGGGCGACCGAGGCTGCGGCGCCGTTGCGCATTGTTCTGGAGGTGAGTTCGGTCAGCACCAGCGTGAACGTAATGGGGCGGCAGGATAGCCTGATTGGAATTGCCAATTCGGCGACGCAGGGGACGGTGGGCTCGGCGGAGTTGCAGGAACGTCCGATTCTTCGCCCGGGAGAAGTTTTGGAGACTGTTCCGGGCGTTATTATCACTCAGCACGCCGGAGGCGGGAAGGCGAACCAATATTTTCTTCGCGGCTTTAATCTCGACCATGGAACCGATTTCGCTATATCTCTCGATAATATGCCGTTGAATTTGCCGTCGCATGCGCACGGCGAGGGATATTCGGACATGAACACGGTCATCCCCGAATTGGTGCAGCGGGTGGATTACCAGAAGGGTCCTTATTACGCGGATGTTGGCAACTATGGCTCGGCAGGATCGGCCAATCTGGTATTTTTCAAGACGCTGCCCGAGAATTTCGTGAAGGTCGAAGGCGGCCAGTACGGCTATCAGCGGGTTGTTTTCGGGGAGTCGCAAAAGCTCGGCTCAGGCAATTTGCTGTTCGGCGTCGAAGTCGCACACGATGACGGTCCTTGGACTCATCCGGATAATTATTATAAATTCAATGGGCTGCTCACATATAGCAAGGGCGACGATGCCAAGGGTTTTAGCATCACCGCCCGCGCTTATCACGGAAAATGGAATTCAAGCGACCAGATCCCCGATACCGCCGTTCCTCTGGTTGGTTTGTACGGAGCGTTAAATTCCACTGATGGTGGGGAGTCGGATCGTTTCAGCTTGCAGGGGGAATGGCATAAGCGCCGCGCTAATGCCGAGACTACGGTCACGGTCTACGGATTCTATTATGATCTCGATTTGTTTTCTGACTTCACTTATTATCTGACGGATCCCGTCCACGGCGATCAGTTCGAACAACAAGACAAGCGCTGGGTGGTAGGACTTGACGCGCGGCATACGATTTTCGGAGACTGGCTGGGCCATAAGGTGGCGAATACATTCGGTGTGCAGCTCCGCAACGATTGGATCAATAACGGACTGTACCAGACGGAAAATCGCGAGCGCGTGGACAAAACGGATTCTGCCACTGGAAACATTTTGCCCTCGACAACCCAAGCGGATCACTTTACGGACACGCAGCTCGGGTTTTATTTTGAGAATAAAATCCAGTGGACGGATAAATTCCGCACGGTCGCGGCTCTGCGCGGAGACCTGGAACACGTGGACGTCACCAGCCTGGTTACTCCGGCGAATTCCGGCACGGCTACGATGGCGCTACCGAGCCCGAAATTAAGTCTTATTTTCGGTCCGTGGTCGAATACCGAATTTTATGTACAGGGCGGGTTCGGATTTCACAGCAACGACGCGCGCGGCGCGACACAGACGGTGGAACCTGTTTCGGCCGACAATCCGTATCCGAATACGGCTGTCGCGAGAATTCCCGCTTTGGTCCAGACGAAGGGCGCGGAGGTTGGTGTGCGCACTCTTTCCGCCCGGCATCTGCAAAGCACGGTGTCGCTCTGGTATCTGCGTAGTGATTCCGAACTGCAGCAGGATGGCGATACGGGAAGCACGGTCGCTTCGAAGCAACCGAGCAATCGCTATGGCGTCGAGTTCGCGAACTACTATACGCCGTTCGAACATTTGGCTTTTGATTTTGACTTTGCGGATTCGAGGGCGAAGTTTACTGCAATCGATCCGGATGATGCGGCGCCGGGGAGTCCGGGCGGCAAGCGCGTGCCCGAAGCGGTAGGGACGGTGATTTCTTCGGGAATTACGCTGCATGATATCCATCGCTTCTCGGGGAGTTTGCGGCTGCGTAATTTTGGTCCGCGCGATCTGACGTCCGATGGGATTTATCGGTCGAGGACCACCCTGTTGCTAAATGCGGAGGTCGGGTATCAAGTAAGCAAGACATGGCGCATTTCGGCTGAGTTCCTTAATTTGTTGAATCGCCGCGATCGTGATATCGACTATGCTTATACGGCCCAAATCACACCGACATCGGCGCCGGCGTTCACGGACGTCTTCCACCCGGTCGAACCTTTCCAGATACGGTTCGGGTTGCGAAGGACGTTTTGACCGCTGGTTTCCAGCCGCGGCCGTTCCGAAGTATACTTAGGGCGATGCGGCGTTCCCTGGCGAGTCTGCTGGTTGCTTTGTTCAGCTTTGCGCTGATCAGCCCCGCCGTATTTGCGTCGGATGCTGATGACAGTCTTCCAGCTTGCTGTCGCAGAGTGGGCGAACATCACTGCGGAATGATGACCCCCGAAGCGGGATCATCGACTGCTCCCGCCCTCCGCACGGCCCGTTGTCCGCTGTTTCCGAAGTCCACGGCCGCGACGCTGAGTCCGGATGCGACTTCTGCCGCATGTGGTATTCGCACTCCGATCGCTTGCGTCCGCTCTTCGGTACATGCAGAGCCGGCTTTGCTGGCTTACGAAGGCGTGTACGATCCAGCGGCTCCGAAACGCGGTCCTCCCGCCCGATTCTAATCATTCTCATCGAAGTCCTCAAGAAGTGTTACCTGAACTGCGCCTGAGCACAAGAACGCTCGGGAACGGAAGTCCGGTAAAAGGCTCCAGACATACTGATGCGTACGGCTCTCCAGTTGCGGCAGCAAGGCGGCCGGTCACCTTTTGTGGCCGTCGTTCTGCTCTTGGTGTTTGCGCTCGCGCCGATCGCACTACCTCTTCTCGCGTCGAGTAAGGACGACTGCCAGTGCTGCAAACGGGATGGTATGAAATCCTGCTGCAGCAGGCGTGCTGGTGCAAGACCGAAGGCCCCTGTGCTCGAACGCGCGAATCCCTGCGGGGATGGATGCGCAATACCGATTGGTTATTTTTCCGCTCAAGCCGGAGTGGTCGTCGAAGGGAGGAAGTTCTCGCCTTTCTCTCGCGCGGCGCAATCTCTTGCAAGCGTGTCCGCACCGCTAGTATCGCCGGGTTATGACCCGACTCTTCATCAACGTCCGCCACCGCTCCTTGTCGTTCTTTAAACCCCTCTTGGCAGTTGGACTTCAAGAATAAACAAGGAGACGTGCATGAGAAGAACGACGGCAATTCGAGTCATTGCCTCGATTGCGTTTTGTGCTGTGCTCACGTGGACTGCGACCAGCGCACTTGCGCAGGAGTCGATCAACAACGCCAGCATTGGAGGCCGCGTTACGGATCCTAGCGGTGCGGCTGTCGAAGGGGCAGCGATTTCCGCGCGAAATATCGAAACCAATGTCACAGCCTCGGCGATGACGAGTAGCGACGGGCGGTTTCGTTTTCCGTATTTGAAGGTTGGGCTCTATGAAGTCATTGTCCGGAAAGCGGGGTTCGCGGATCGTACGCAAGACTTGAGACTCACGATCGGCTCAGCGTTCGACCTTTCCATTCCACTGTCTCTTGCCTCCGCTGAAACGAGTGTGAACGTGGTAGAAAATGGCGCGGTTCTCGAGTCCGCACGATCGCAGATCGCCGGGACGGTGACCAAGACCGAAATTGCCGAACTGCCGTTGAACGGGCGCAATTTCTTGGATGCGGCGTTGCTTGTCCCTGGAGTGTCGCCGACGAATACGGCCGCGAATCAATTGTTCGCCGAAACTGCCGCGGTGCCTGGGCAGGGGATTTCCATTGGAAGCCAACGAAACTTCTCGAATAGTTTCATTGTGGACGGGCTCTCCGATAACGATGATGCCGCGGGATTGACTGGCGCATTTTATGGTTTGGACGTTATCGACGAGTTGCAGGTTGTGACCTCGGGAGGCCAAGCCGAATTCGGCCGAGCACTCGGCGGGTATGTGAACGTGGTGACGAAAAGCGGGACGAACGCTTTACACGGAGATCTTTACGAATATTTTCGCAATAGCGCGCTGAATGCTGCGAATGCTCTTTCGGGCACTGTGCTTCCCATGACTCAGACGCAGTACGGGGCAAGCATCGGTGGTCCGGTGGTGCATGACAAAACTTTCTACTTTGCTAATTTCGAACAGCGTTTGCTGAATCAATCGGGGCTCGTAACGATCACGCCGGGAAACGTGGCTACAATT
The DNA here is from genome assembly GCA_036502165.1 of Bryobacteraceae bacterium. Lineage (GTDB taxonomy): Bacteria > Acidobacteriota > Terriglobia > Bryobacterales > Bryobacteraceae > F-183. Next base: position 18,846 of record DASXZC010000357.1, on the reverse strand, counting down.
AACGCCCATTTAGCCGCCGTTGGATATCCTGGGCCGCAGCTATTAACCGGTATCTTTCCCAATCCCGTTCATACCACCAATTTCCTTGGCAAGGTTGATCACCGGTTCAGCGAAAAGGATCAGTTCAGCGCCCGTTACAGTATATATCACGCGACCAGCATTAACTCTCGCGGTGCGGGCGGATTGAGTGCGGCAACCGCCTCCGCCAATCTGGACGACACGGATCAGATTGTCGCGGTCAGCAATCTCTGGACACTCTCCGCGCGCGCGGTAAACGAGACGCGCGGGGAGTTTTGGAACAGCGCCCTCGCCGCTCCTCCTTCTGATCCGATTGGACCGGCGGTCAGTATTTCCGGTGTGGCCACATTTGGAACACTGTCAGGTTCTCCGACCGCGCGGAGGAACAAGCTGACTCAGGTTGTCGACAATTTTTCGTTTCAGGTCGGCTCACATGCTTTGCGGGCAGGCACAGAGTTCATCTACAACGACGATACAATTACATACCCGCGCTCTTACCGCGGTAGTTATGCTTTCTCTTCTCTCGCTAATTTTTTGTCGGGAACTTACAACAATGCGGGCTTTACCCAGACGTTCAATAACAGTACGATACACCAGACGAATCCGAATGTCGGAATGTATGGGCAGGATGAATGGAAGGTCAACCATGCGCTGACCCTGAATCTCGGATTACGCTACGATCTACAATTCTTAAAGTCTATTCAGACTGACACCAATAACGTTTCCCCGCGCGGCGGCTTTGCGTGGACGCCATTCCGATCTCGGAAGACTGTGATCCGCGGCGGATACGGATTGTTCTACGATCGGGTTCCCCTGCGAGCGTTGGCGAATGCGCTACTGTCGGCGAATAATACAATTGATCCGAGCAGGCTCAGCCAGATCAGTATCAGTCTTTCACCGACACAAGCCGGGGCGCCGGCGTTCCCCTCGATCCTCAACGCTTTGACGCTTCCTCCAGGCGTGCTGTTTAATCTTTCCACGATGGATCCTCATATGCAGAATGCTTATTCCGAGCAGGGTAGCGTTGAAATTGAACACCAGCTCAATTCAACGTCGACTATCAGCGCAGGCTATCAACACGTTCGCGGGCTGCACCTTATCATTTCGGTGAATCAGAATGTGCCGTCGTGCCCGGCTTCGGGAACAAACAATGGATGCCGGCCGAATTCGCTGTTCGGAAATGACAGCCAATATTCGTCACTTGCCGACTCACATTACGATGCGCTTCATATATCTTTCGTCCAACGGCCTTCGAGATGGAGCAATTACCGGATCTCGTACACCTATTCGAAGGCACTCGATAACGTCGGCGAATTCTTTTTCAGCGCGCCGATCAACAACTTCAATATCTGGCAGGACTATGGCCGTTCGGACGATGACCAGAGGCATCGCATCGTTTTCGATGGCTCCATCCACACGCCTCTCAATAAGGGGATTACGGCGTGGGAGAAGCTGAGCCACGGGTTCTCCCTGAATGCGCTGTTTCAGTATTACTCGCCGCTGCCGTTCAACATTACGACGGGCGCCACTACTATTCAGGGCACGACGGCGCGTCCGACGATCAATGGCGTCTATATCAACCGCAATGCCGGCGACGGATTCGACTTTCTGACTCTCGGGGCGCGCGTCAGCCGGACGTTCGCCATCACGGAGCGGCTTCGGCTGACGGCTTTGGCTGAAGGCTTCAATCTCACGAATCACGTCAACGGCGTCAGCCTCAATGGAACATTTGGAACGGGGCTTTATCCGACGAGTCCGGCTCCGGCGTTCCGGCAAGTTACGGCCGTCGGGGATCCGCGCGGGTTCCAGTTTGCTCTTCGTATCGCTTTCTAGGAGAACTATGCACCTGCTACTCGTATTTTCGATGGTGCTCGCCGCCTCGTTGCCCTCACCCAATGGGGAGACTGCGCGCGAGCCTCAATTGGCGGCCAGTGGATCGGAGGTGGCTTTGGTGTACGGCGCTGGTCACTCCATTTTTTTCAGCGGGTCCACGGATGGAGGAAAGACGTTTGCGCCGGCGGTTGAAGTTGCTGAGGGAGAAGTCATTCCGCTTTCTCGCCACCGAGGTCCACGGGTGGCGGTTGCCGGATCTACGGTGGTGGTCACGGCGGTCGTGGGGAAGACCCTCTCCACAGGACCGCATGCGCATGGATTGCCTTCGGACGGCGATCTGATCGCTTGGCGATCAGTTGATAGCGGCAAGACGTGGAGCAAGGGCGTCCGCGTCAACGACGTGGAAGGCGCATCGACAGAGGGTCTGCACACGCTGGCGGTTGGGGCGAATGGCCGATTCTTCGCATTTTGGCTCGATAAACGCAGTGCCAAGGGCACGAAGCTTTTTGGGGCGTCATCGACTGACGGCGGCAAGACATGGTCGAAGAATGTGGCTGTGTACGAATCCCCGGAGGGTACGATTTGTGAATGCTGCCATCCGTCAGCGGCCGTCGACGCGAAGGGGCAAGTCTACGTGATGTGGCGGAATTGGCTCGACGGCTCGCGCGATATGTACATGGCTCGGTCGCAGGACGGTGTGGTATTTTCCAAACCGGAAAAGCTCGGAACCGGAACGTGGAAGTTGAATGCGTGTCCGATGGATGGCGGCGGCATCGCAGCTTCGGCAAGCGGAGTTATGACCGCATGGCGCCGGGACCATGATCTGTACCTCGATCGGCCGGGGGCGCCGGAGGTCGAGGTCGGCCAAGGCACCGATGTTGCGCTTTCCGCTGGTAAGCGCGGCGTTTATGTGATTTGGTCGAGTCCGAGTGGTGTGCAGGTGCTGGCGCCGGGACAGACGGCAACGAGCACCGTTGCGCCTCAGGGTTCGTTCCCGGCAATCGCCGCTCTTGCCAATGGCGGAGCGATCGCGGCGTGGGAGAGTGCGGGCAAGATCAGCATACAGACGGTCCCATAAGAGAAAGGCCTGTCAGCATTCGAAAAAGCTGACAGGCCGCTTGTTATCAGAAGTACAGTTTCAGCGCGAGCTGCAACTGGCGAGGAGTGTTCAGCAGATCAGCGCTGCTGGTCAGGTGTCCGAAGTTCGGATCCTGTAAATTGACCGAGCCGGTGCCGAAGCGCGTCCGGTTGAACACGTTGAAACCTTCGGCGCGGAACTCGAGCCGGCGGCCTTCTCCGCGGATCGGGAAGGAACGCGAGAGCGAGAGATTCTCGTTGAGATTCGGGAACTGGCGCAGCTTCGGATTGAAGCGAGTCGCGTTCCCAAATCCGGTGTCGATGCCCGATGTGACAACGCCTTGATAAGGGAAGGGACCACTGCACGACGCCGACGCGGTATTGCAGTAGGGCACAAAGAAGTTGTCGACCGTGGGATCGAACTTGCCGTTGTAGTTCGGCTGCCAACCCGTGTAGGACGTGATGTACGGCGTGCTGCGGCCATTAGTCGAGCCATAGAGCGGCAGCACGTACGAACTCGTGATGCCGACGGGCTGACCGCTCGCGTAGGTGAGGACTCCGTTGACTCCCCAATTGCCGAGGATCCAGGCGGCCGGACCGCTGGTGAAGTACTTGCGATTTTTTCCAAACGGGGTGTCGTATACGAATCCGAGTTTGAAATTGTGGGTGATGTCGAACTGGCCAATCGATTTCTCGAGTCCGCGATTGAACTGATCGGCAGCGACCGGCGCGCTGTTGCCTCCTGTCGTCGCGTTGTTGCCCCAGGCGCTGTCGGCGTTCGTCAACAGCTTCGAGAAGACATACGACGTTTGGATCGTAAACCCGTTGCCGTAGCGCTTGCGCAAACTGATGATGCCGGCGTGATACGTCGAGTGTCCACTATGATCGCCTTGTCCGGCGAAGGTGTCGATGTAGGTGTACTGCGGGAAGGGCCGCAACGCCTGCTTGACGGTTCCTTTGAATCCCGCATAAGGTGCTACTATTCCGGCGGCGTTGGCGGCCGCGGAACCGACCTGACTGTTCAGAACAGTGGTGCTTTGAGCGATGGTTCCGAAGGCCGTCAAATACGCCGGATTGATCTGGTTGTAGTCGAGCAACTCGGCTTGCAGATGAGATCCGAGGACGGCGTTATAGGACACGTCGAGAATCATCGACGACGTCAGTTGGCGCTGGATCGAGAAGTTAATGTTGTTGTCTTCCGGCAGACGAGTCGCTTCTTTGCCTTGCCACCACGAGACGCTTGCGCCGTTGGCGACGGAGGGGTTGACGAAGGGCGGAGCGGTCCAGGCGGGCATGCCCTGGCTCAACAGGAACGTCGGCGTCAGTCCGCTGTTCGAGCTGGCAAAGGTTTGCGTGAGGGTGAAGCCCTGGTTGTGAGTGGATCCCGTGACGGCGACCAACGCGCCGAAAGATCGTCCATAGCCGCCGCGAATGACGGTCTTGTCGTTGAGCGAATACGCGAATCCGAAGCGGGGACCGAAGCCTCCGAACCAGGAGTCGGCGAGGGTGCGAGATCCGACGCGGCCGGGGCCCGAGCCTGCGAAGATCACGGCTCCGGGAATTCCGCCGGCGGCGGGGTTGGGAGTGGTCGGCGAGAAATCCGCCCAGCTATCGTTGAGGCCGGTGGGAGGAAGATTCATGTCCCAGCGCAAGCCGTAATTGACGACGAGCTTGCGATTGACGCGCCAGTCGTCCTGAATGTAACCGGCGTAATAGGGGAACTGTTGGCCGATGAAGCGGACGGTATCGATCTGGCCGGAGTCAGCATAGCCGAGCAGGAACGAGGCGAAAGCGTTGCCGCCCTGATTCGGATCAGTGACAGCGGGCTTGCCGGTTTCGGTATAGCTGAAGCCGACGCAGCCAGAGATGCATTGACGTCCGAAGCCGTTGTAGTGGTTCACCTGGAAGGCGCCGCCGAACTTGATCGTGTGCGGACCCTTTACCCAAGTGAAATCGTCGTTGAACGAATAGACGGTGTTTTCCGATCCGTTATTGGCTTGGCCGCCCCAGGTCGTGTAGTTGTCACCGGTGCCGCCGGAAAACAGGTTGACGAGATTCTGATTGCAATCGGGAACGTTGCCCAGGCAGAATTTACTCTTCCAGTCGCCAATGTATTCCTGCGGCGGATTGTGATTCTGCCGCCAGTTATTGCCGCCGGCGTAGAAGTGGTTCAGCTTCGTCGGGCTGAAGGTCCAATCCCAACTGAAGCGAATGACGTCGGAGTATTGGCGCAGATCGTTGTAGTTGGTGTAGAGCCCGGGGAGCGTGGCGGGCCCATCGGGTCCGGGAACGGTCGATTCACGGTCATAACCGTAGTAGCCGGAGATGCGGTGTTTCTCGTTGAACAGATGGTCGCCTTTGATGCTCCACTTGTTGACCGGCTGGACTTGCGTGCCGTTCGTGATCAGGTAGTTATTGTTGACGTAGGCCGCTGTTCCGGGGACTGCGCCATTATTAGGGGCGAGAGCGCCACCGGCCTGAAATACGCTCAGGGCCTGGATCGACGCGGAATTGAACAGGTTCTTGGGAACCTGGTTACCTGGGAAAGGCGTGCGCGTGACGGTGCCGTCCGCGTTGGTGACCTGGGTGGTGGGATCGTAAATCGGAATCTGTTGACCCGCGGCATTGACCCATTTGCTGAAGTCGCCGTTGTACATTTCAGGCGTGGGAACGGTCGCTGTCGCGTTGGTCGCGCCGTTGCGATTGCGGAATCCCTCGTAGGAGAAGAAGAAGAACGTCTTGTTCTGTCCGTGATAGACGTGAGGGATCCAGACCGGGCCGCCGATGGTGAATCCGAAATCGTTCTGCTTATAAATCTGGCGAGCCTTGCCGGCGCGGTTGCTGAACCAATCGTTGGCGTCGAAGTCGTTGTTACGGAGGAATTCGTAGGCGGTGCCGTGGAACTGATTCGTTCCCGACTTTGTGACGAACGTCATCACACCGCCGCCGGCGTGACTGTACTCGGCCTTGAAGCCGTTTGTGTCGACGGTGAATTCCGTCAACGCTTCGACTGAAGGCGCGTTCGAGGATACCCAACTTTTCTGCAGGGCGCGCGATGTCGTGACTGTGACGCCGTCGAGCGTCGCGCCGTAGCTGGCGGCCTGTCCGCCACCGATTGAGAATCCGGCGTCGCCACCGGTGTTCTTGGCTTCCGGAGTCAGAGCGGCGAGATCGAAGGGACTGCGAACGGCTCCGCCTACGACGAGGGGAAGTCCGTCGACGAGTTTGTTCACGATGGTGGTGCTTGATTTGGAGTCCTCGGCCTGGAGTTGCGCGGCGGTGGCCTGGACTTCGACTGCTTGCGAACTGGTGCCGACCTCGAGCGTGAGATCCGCACGGACGTTGGCCGAGGCATCGATCACGAGGCCGGTTACCACAGCGGGCCGGAAGCCCTCTTTTTCAGCTCGGACGTTGACGCTGCCGACGGGAACACTGGGAACCGTGTAATCGCCGGATGCGTTCGTGGTTACCGTTACAACGGTATTAGTGGCGGTTGCGGTCACTTGCACCTTCGCGCCGGGAATTACTGCTCCGCTCGCGTCGGTTACGGTACCGGAAATCGTGCCGCGTTCGGATTGTCCGAACGTGAGCACGGAGGAAAGGACGACCAGACCCAAAGACAGTGTGGTCTTGGAACAGCTTTTAGAGAACCTCATGGTTGACCCCTCTTGCTTTAAAATTCCCAGCGGCGCGGCTACGTGGCCGAATCTTTTCGCCTGACTTCCATCCAGGTTTTTCGTCACGTCACTCTTCACGTGAGAACGGGACCCGGTTCGATGGGCCTATTTCTTTCGAATCGGTCCCATACCCGCGGGAGCATTGTATAACAACGCGCGTTCGTTGCAAATGGGTGAATTGAGAGCGTATGTCGCCGGAAATCATGCACGGTCGTGCAATCTAACGGCAAAGGTGTTAGCAATGACTCATGTCAGCCGGCCTCGAGAAAGCAGTAACATCATACCGGTCGAGTTCGTGCGTGGTGTCGACATCCCGTTCGATGTTCCACGTTCGCGTCTTTCCGCCGCATCGTTGGGCGTACGCAATCGGAATGTCCATTATGGGATTTGTTGCTTTCACCCAAGTCCGCGAGCGAAGTTATGGCGACAGCATTTTTTTTGGCCTCATCGCTCTGGCTTTCGGGGGATTCGTCTTCTTTTCACGCCACTTCACGGCTGATTCAAAACGCCTGCGCCGCTGGGGCTCGGCAGGGTTCATCCGATTTGAGGCCGGAGAAATTGACGCCGGGCTGCCTCTGCATGAGGTCAGGGTCTTGCCGGGCCGCGATGCGATTTATAACAGCTCGATCTACTTGCTTTGGCGCGATGAAGACTGGATGGCGCTGCTGCTGATTGTGGATCGTGACGCGATTCCGATTGCCTCGGAGCTTGCGAAATGGCTGAATGAGAACGGTAGCGCGGTCGCTTTGAACGTGGAGCGCATGCGTTGAAGTTTGGTTGTTACACGAGGATGTCGCGGACTACATCGCCGGAGATGCCGGTCAGGCGGGCATCGAGTCCTTGGAACTTTACCGTCAGCCGTTTGTGATCGATGCCGAGGACGTGCAGCATCGTCGCATGGAAATCATGCACGGTGACGACGTTTTCCTGGGCGGCGTATCCGAAGTCATCGGTTGAGCCATAGCTGATGCCGGGCTTGATGCCGCCGCCGGCCATTAGGTACGTGAAGCCCTTGATGTGATGATCGCGGCCGTCGCCGCCTTGGGACATAGGAGTGCGTCCGAATTCCCCGCCCCATATGACGAGCGTGTCGTCGAGCATGCCGCGTTGTTTGAGATCGGTGATCAGAGCCGCGGTCGCACGATCGGTTTCCTGGGCTTTGAAAATCATGTTGCCCTTCACGTTATTGTGATGATCCCAATCGCGGTGATAGAGCTGAATGAAGCGGACGCCGCGCTCGGCGAGTTTGCGAGCGAGTAGGCAGTTCGAAGCGAAGGATCCGTCGCCGGGTTTCGCGCCGTACATGTCGAGGACGCTCTGCGGTTCCTTGCTGACATCGACCAGGTCAGGAACGCTCGACTGCATCTTGAACGCAAGTTCGTATTGGGCGACGCGGGTGAGGATTTCGGGATCCTGCAGTGTGCCGTATTCGATCTTGTTCATCTCGTTGACGGCGTCGATCGATTGGCGCTGGAGCTTCTCATTCACTCCCGGAGGGTTATTGATGTAGAGGACAGGATCGCCGATCGAGTTGAATTTCACCCCTTGGAATTTGCTTGGCAAGAGTCCGGCGGACCATTGGCGCGCGGCGATGGGTTGCATCTGTCCACCGCGGCCGTTCGACACCATGACGACGAAGCCGGGAAGGTTTTCGGCGTCTGAGCCGAGTCCGTAGAGGAGCCACGAACCCATGCTGGGGCGGCCGGGGATGATCGAGCCCGTGTTCATGATCGTGTGGGCGGGATCGTGATTGATTTGCTCAGTCGTCATCGAGCGGACGATGCATAGATCGTCCACGATGCCGCCGATGTGCGGGAACAAGTCGCAGATCAGTTCGCCGTTCTTGCCGTAGCGTTTGAAGTCGTGCGTGGGACCGAAGCAGACGAGCGGCTTGCCTTGCAGTTGCGCGATCTGTTGGCCATTGGTGAGCGAGGCTGGCATCGGCTGCCCGTTGAGCTTCGCGAGCTGCGGCTTGTAGTCGAAGGTCTCCAGGTGCGAAGGTCCGCCGGCTTGATAGAGGAAGATGACGCGCTTCGCGGTGGCGGGGTGATGAAGCGGATTGACGACTCCTTTCGAAGTCGTAATGGCCGCGGTGGCAAAAGCTTTTGGAGTGAGGAGGGAATTGAGGGCGAGCATCCCCAAGCCTCCGAATCCGGCACGGAGAAAGGAGCGGCGGCAGAGGTCTTCGTTGGTCATTAGTTTCTCGTGATCGTTTCGTGCAGGTTGAGGATGGCTCGTGTGACGACGGTCATGGCCGCCAAGTCGGGCGCGGAAATCGTTGTGGGCCGCGGCGCCTCGCCAACTGAGAGTAATGCGTCCGCGGCCTTTTTGTCCAGGCGAAATTGCTGCAGGCTGTCGCGATGCAAGTTCTCAAGGATCTCGTGTTCGCGGGCTGTAGGCGCGCGGTCCTCGGCGAGAAGGAAGGCTTCCGAGATCGGATCGCGGGCGTGAGAGTTGAGCACTCGCTGAGCGAACACGCGTGAGGCTTCGACGAAAATCGGATCGTTCAGCAAGTCGAGCGCCTGCAGAGGCGTGTTCGAATTCACGCGATTCACGGCGCATTCTTCACGGGTCGGAGCGTCGAAGTTGAGTAGTTCAGGATGGAGGAACGTCCGCTGCCATTCGGTGTAGACTCCGCGGCGATAGAGGCCGTCGCCATGGCTCTGCGAGTAGTCGCGCTTAGGGAAGTTCATGGCGAGCAGGTAGCCGGAGGGCTCGACGGGACGCACGGAGGGTCCGCCGAATTTGTCGACGAGCAGGCCGGAAACGTCGAGAGCGATGTCGTGCACGATCTCGGCGTCGACACGGAAGCGGCTTTGACGAGCGATGAAGCGATTGTCAGGATCCTTCTCGTCGAGCGCCGGTGAACTGATCGAAGACTGGCGGTACGCGCGGCTCATGACGATCGTGCGGACCAGATGCTTCATGTCCCAATCGTGCGATCCTGCGGCGTCGTATTCGGGATGCATGAATTCGGAGGCGAGCCAGTCGAGCAGTTCGGGATGCACCGGCTCTTCGCCTTGCGAGCCGAGATCGTCGACGGACTTGCTGATGCCTGTGCCGAAGAATTCGCGCCAAATGCGATTCGCATAAGCGCGGGCGGTGAGGGGGTTGCCTTTCGACACGAGCCAATTGGCGAGGTCGAGGCGAGTGGCGCGGCGTCCTGGTGTATCGAGTTTGCCGAGGAACGCGGGGATCGCGGGTTGGACGATCTCGGTCGTCTCGTTCATCCAATCAGCGCGGGGAAGGATGCGCGTGATGCCGGGCTCTGTGGCCTCGGTGGTGATGACGCGGGGGATCGACCAGAAGAGCAGCGTACGTTCCATCGCGGCGCGCTCGGATGCGATGAGAGCGGGTTGTAGCTCGGGGCTCGAGTATTCGAAGAACTCGAGGACCTTCTTTTGTTGATCCGCGTTCCGCTGGGCGGCGTCCAATTTAAGCGCGGCGGTGACGTCAGAAGGAATGCCATGATCCACATCAACGTTGAGTGTCGCTTCGGGGCCGTCGTCTTTGCGGGCGTCGAACTGACGCTTGCCGTCGCCAAATTCGGGCCAGGAATAAATGGCGTTCGACAGCGCGACGCGGAAGCGTCCGATGACGGCGCGGCGGATCGGCGATTCCTGATGCAAACGAACGGTGATCACGGAGTTCGCCGCGGTCGCGACGGGGGCGCCGAAGCGAAGGGCGATCATGTAGTTCCGAGCCTCAGCAAGTCCGCCTGACCAGCCGGTTTTCGGATTGCCATCGATCGCGGCCATGGCTGGACCGTTCACCTGCTCGCCGGATTTATTGGCGGTCGCGAGGACGATCGGGATGCGGTGGCCATTCAGTTCCGCTTCGATTTCGGAGAGAACGAAACGATCGGCGCCGCGGGCGAGGCGCGCGCCGGGGAGTGATTCGTCCTGATGAATGTCGATCCCGAGGGCGGTCCACTTGCCATCGCCGGGGCGGATTTCGACGGTGTACACGTCGTTGTCAGGGATCTTGCCGCTCGCGACGATCAGGCCATCGCCGCGCTTGTGTTCGAACTTGAGGGATCCGGCGGCGTAGAAGGCGCTGTCGATTTGCTGAGCATCAAAAACAGTGAGAGTCGCACCGGCCGAGGACTTCGCGGAGACGGGCATCTGCCAGATCCACGAGCGATTTTCGTTCGTAGTGAACGAGGGATTTTTCTCGAACAGTTCTTTGGCGCGAGTGTCGAGGTCGCGCTTCGCGGCATCGGCTTTCGCGGTGAGCGTGTCGAGCTGCTTCTGTTGTTCAGGCGTCGAGAGCAGCAGCTTCGCGCCCCAGGCATCGACGCCGCGGTCGGGCATGAGTCCGGTTTCCTTGATGTCGGCGAAGAAGGCCTTCATCGAATAGAAATCCTTCGAGGTGAAAGGGTCGAACTTGTGGTCGTGGCACTCGGCGCATCCCATGGTGGAACCGAGCCACGCGGTCGAAAGAGTGCGGACGCGATCGGCACCGTACTTCGCCAGATATTCTTTCGGCTGCAATCCGCCTTCGGCTGAATAGCGGTTCATGCGGTTGTAGGCGGATGCGATTTTCTGTTCGCGCGTGGCGTTCGGGATGAGATCGCCGGCGAGCTGTTCGCGTGTGAACTCGTCGAATGGTTTGTTGTCGCGATAGGCGCGCAGAATGTAGTCGCGATAGGGCCACGCGGGCATGAGGTTGTCGCCATGGAATCCGGAAGAATCGGCATAACGCACGGCGTCGAGCCAGTGCATCGCCTGGCGCTCGGCGTAGTGCGGCGAGGACATGAGGCGATCGACGACCTTCGACCATGCCTCAGGAGATTTGTCGTTGGCAAACGCGGCAACTTCCGCGGGAGTGGGCGGAAGTCCGATGAGATCGAGCGAGGCGCGGCGGAGCAACGTGCGGCGATCGGCCTCGGGCGAGAATTGCAAGCCTTCCTTCTTAAGCCGGGCTTCGAGGAAAGCATCGATCGGATTTCCCGCGACGCCGGGATCATCGCGTCGGATCGGCTGATAGGCCCAGTGGCCTTCGTACTTCGCACCTTCGGCGACCCAGCGGCGGATGGTTTGTTTCTGCGCATCCGTAAGCGTCTTGTGGGCGAACGCCGGCGGCATGATCTTTCCGTTGGGAGCGAAGATCCGCATGATAATTTCGCTGTGATCCGGATCGCCGGGGACGATCGGCGTCTGGCCATTGCGCAACGGCTTGATCGCTTCGTCTCGTTGATCGAGGCGCATGTTGGCCATGCGTGAACTCTTGTCTGGACCGTGGCAGCGGAAGCACGTGTCGGACATGATCGGACGTATGTCGTGATTGAACGAAACGGGCGCTGCGTGAAGGGGAACGAAGCCGCTCACCGATGCAAACAGGGCCGCGGCGAGAACTTCCCGGCGGAGGGGCATACTCAAAACACTATCGCCAATGGACCGCTAACGCAACCCGCCGCACGCGGGCTGTAAGGTTTTGGAGCATTTGCGAGACTATCTTCAGTGTGAATCCGAAACTCGCGAGGGAAACGCGATTCGAGCATTTGCTGGACGAGTACGCACCGGCGTTGAGGCGGTTGTGTGCCGCGCAACGGCGCGATCCGCAGGATCGGCAGGATCTGTTTCAGGAGATCGCGGTGGCGCTGTGGAACGCGATCCCTCAATTCCGCGGCGATGCGAGTGAGCGGACCTGGCTCTACAGAATCGCTCATAACGTCGCCATCACCGACGATTCACGGCGTCAGAGCAAACGGCGGCGAGAGGTACAAATCGGCGAGCAGCCGGCGACGGTGCCAGAGTCGCCGAGACGTGCGGAACTGCTCGATGCGGTTCAGCGGCTCGAGCCGATCGAACGGCAACTCGCCCTGCTGTACCTCGAAGGATTGAACACGCGGGAGATCGGCGACGTGCTGGGCATTACGGAAGGAAATACGGCTGTGCGGCTGACGCGCATGAGGCAGCGTTTGACGCAGATGCTCAATCCCAGGCAGGAGGAGGCACCCCAAACATGAACGCACAGGATGACATGAAGAGTCTGTGGCAGGGATCGAGTGACATTCAAGAGGAGAAAAATCGCATGTGGATGGAATTGATCGAAGAAAAGCGAAACGGCTTTGACCGCCTGGTGCGGGTGGCGAATCGAGCTGAATACGTCGGGGCGCTGATCGTGGCGCCTGTACTAGCCGCGCTGGCATGGGATGCGAGGAGCCACTGGGTGCAGTTCAGCTATGGACTTTGGGCGGCTGCGTGGGCGGTGTTGGCGCTGGTCACCTGGCTCGCGCATCGCGTCGATCCGCCCGACAACGGGGTGAGCCTGCGGGAGCATCTCGAGACGCTGATCAAGGACTGCGACTATCGACTTCGTTTCCAGAGGACGATCAAGATCGGCGTGAGCATCCCGATTTGTGTTGGGCTGGCGACGCTGTGCCTGGGCATCCCGAATTGGAGCGGAAGCGTCGTGGTCTGGAGCTTCGTTCTGCTGTTGATCGGGGCGTTCGCGATGGCTCAGCGGGTGTCGTACATCAAGGCGAAGTGGGCGATCCTCGAGAAGCGCCACGAGGCGGAGCGGTTGCTCACTGAATTGGCGCGGGGATGAATCTGCCGATCATATAATAAGGAGAATTGGCATCCTTATGAATCTTGCGCGACGCCGGTGGTTTCGAAATGCTCTTCCTCTCGCCATCGTGGCGATCACCGTCCTTGGGTTGTGGCCGCGCGGGAGCGTCTCGGCTTCCTCGAACGGGCCATCATTCGTCGAGTTCGATAGTGGCCAAGTCAGGCCGCTCGCGATATCGCCGGATGGGAACACGCTGTTCGCGACCAACACTCCCAATGCGACGCTCGATATTTTCGATCTCTCGTCAGGAATGCCGGTTTTTACGACGAGTGTTCCGGTGGGGCTCGAGCCGGTGGCAGTCGCGGCGCGGAGCAATAAGGAAGTCTGGGTTACCAACCTGCTTTCCGACAGCGTCAGCGTTGTTTGCGTGAAGGGAATTCCCCATGTCACCCACACATTGCTGGTCGGAGATGAGCCGCGCGATATCGTCTTTGCGGGTTCGCCAAAGCGGGCGTTCATTACGACGGCGCATCGGGGACAGCAGCGGATGGATCCTTCACTGGCGAACGTGCCAGGCGCCGGGGATCCGCAATTGACTACTCCGGGAGTTCCGCGCGCCGATGTTTGGGTATTTGATCCTTCCACGCTTGCCGCGGATAGTGCGATGGGCGGCACGCCGGTCGCGATCCTGAGCTTCTTTACGGATACGCCGCGGGCGCTGACGGTGAGTCCGGATGGAAATACGGTTTACGTGGCGGGCTTCAAGACGGGCAATCAAACGACGACGATCCTGCAGGATCGCGTCTGCCCGGGGTTCAAGCCGAATCAGCCTTGCAAGTTGAATGACGGAACTACGAGTCCTGGCGGCAATCCTGGACCGGCGACGGATTCCGCGGGCGAGAAGGCTCCGGAGGTCGGGCTGATTGTGAAGTTCAACAATGCTGACGGGCATTGGGAGGACGAGCTGCAGCGGGTGTGGGATAGTTCCGTGCGATTCGACTTGCCCGATACGGATGTCTTCGCGTTCGACGCAAACCTGCTCACGCAGACGGCTTCGTTCGCGCATGTGGGAACGACGCTATTCAACATGGCGACGAATCCGGTGACTGGTAATGTGTATGTCACCAATACCGAGGCGTTCAATAATGCGCGCTTCGAGGGCCCGGGGACGTTTGCGGGACACACCGTGCAGGGGCACTTGGCGGAATCGAGGATCACAGTCATCTCCGCATCCTCAACGGGATTCAACGTCGCGCCTCGCCGATTGAACAAGCACATCGATTACACGCAGCTCGCCGGATCGGCGGGATTCGATCCATCGGCGAAGAGTCATAGCCTGGCGACTCCGACGGACATGGCGGTGAGCTCGGATGGGTCGACGATGTATGTGGCGGCGTTCGGCTCGAGCAAGATCGGCGTGTTCAACACAGCCACGCTCGAAGACGATTCGTTCGATCCGGTGGCGACGAGCGCGAACTATATTCCAATCAGCGGCGGAGGCGTGAGCGGCGTGATTCTCGATGAGTCGCGCGGATTGATCTATGCGATGACGCGGTTCGATGATGCAGTGAAGGTCGTGGATCTGGGATCGAGCACGGAAGTCGCGGCGCTGCCCTTGACGAATCCCGAGCCGCCCTCGGTGACGGCCGGCCGGCCGCTGCTCTATGACGCGACCGGGTTCTCAGGCAATGGAGAAGCGAGCTGCTCGAGCTGCCATATCTTCGGCGATATGGACGATTTGGCGTGGGACTTGGGCAATCCGGATTCGACGGTGACGAAGAGTCCGATTCCGATCAATTTGAGTGGGCTGATCAACCTGGCGCTGGCTCTCGGACAGGGAACGGGTGTGGCCAGTGCGCTGAACGGTAGCGACAAGCTGAACGATTTTCATCCGATGAAAGGGCCGTTCACTACGCAGACGCTGCGGGGGATCCTCGATTCGGGTGCGATGCATTGGCGCGGCGATCGCTCCGTGGGAACGTTTGGCACGGATCCTTTCGATCCGAATGTCTCGTTGATGAATTTCGATGGTGCGTTTCAGACGCTCGTCGGGAGCATCGACCTGCCGTCGAACGACCAGATGCAGGCGTTCGCGACTTTTCAGTTGCAGGTTCAACCGCCGCCGAATCCGGTGCGGAATCTGGATAATTCGATGACGCCGTCGCAGCAGAGGGGCCATGATTTTTATACGGGCTCGCGCCCGGCGGACGGGCTCGTCGTTCCCGGACTCGATATCATCGCCGGTCAATCTTCGTTCAGTTGCAACGGCTGTCATATGCTCGATCCGTCACAGGGATTCTTCGGCACGAACGGGAATCAGAGCTTCGAAAATTTGACGCAGACGGTCAAGATCCCTCACTTGCGCAACGCGTACACGAAGGTCGGGATGTTTGGCGATCCGAGCGGCTTTTTTGCCGGCGATAGCGGATCGACCGGCGATCAGATCCGCGGGTTCGGATTCCTGGGCGATGGTTCGGTCGATACGATTTTCCATTTCCTGAGCGCGCAGGTATTTAATCCGACGTCGACGACTGGATTTCCGGTGAATAATCCGGATGGAACCAGGCGCGATGTCGAGCAGTTCATCCTTGCGTTCGATAGCGATTTGGCGCCGGTTGTTGGACAACAGGTCACGCTGACGAGCGTCAACGCCGCGACGGCGGGTCCGCGAATCGATCTGCTGATCGCGCGTGCGGGCGCGCCATTCGTTTCGAAGTCCTTGGGGGGGACGGTGACGGAGTGCGATCTGGTGGCGCGTGTGGTTCAGAACGGGCGGATTGAGAGCTTCCTGTATGATCCGGTGAATCAGAATTTCATTCCGGATGATGGCTCGGCGCCGCTTGCGGATGGTGATGTTCGCGCGTTGGCGGCGACGGCGGGACAGGAGGTCACGTACCTGGCTGCAACTCCTGGGTCGGGTCCGCGAGTCGCGTTCGGATTGTCCCGTTCGGCAATGTTTCGACCGAAAGTGTACACTCGATCTCAAGGTCGATGAATTCTTTTCGAACTCGAATTCTTTTCGCGAGTCTCTTACTGTCTATTACCGCGCCATCCTTCGCGCAAGCGCCGGAAATGGCGACGCACGACGTAGACATGCCCGCGAGTTTCCGGACCAAGGTCAACCTCGTGTTGGTTCCGGTGGTCGTTCGCGACAGGAAGGGAAAAGCGGTCGGCACGCTGAAGAAGGAAGACTTCGAGCTGTTCGACAAAGGCAAGCCGCAGGCGATCGCGAAGTTTTCGGTCGAGAAGGCGGGTAGTCAGCACATCGAGTTCGAGGGCGAGCCGGTTGTGGAGTTGTCCGGGCCCGCGTTGCCGGGCGTGTCGCTCCAAAATCCGACGGTCGCAGAACGCTACACGATGATGGTGTTCGACGATCTGCACCTCAACATAGCGGATCTTATGGTTGTCCGCGTGGCCGCCGAGAAACATTTGGCGACGGCGTTGCTGCCGACTGAGCGGGTCGGAGTCTATACGACATCAGGGCGAATCGTGCTGGGTCCGACGGAGGATCGCGAGAAGTTAGTCGCGACTTTGCGGAGGATCCAACCGGTCGGCCGGTCGGCCAAGAAAGAGTGTCCTCCGATTTCCACTTATCAGGCGTATGAGATCGACAGATGCGAGGGAGGACCGGACTGTCCCGCATTGCAGAAGGCGATCGCGGATACATACGCGTGCATGGGGCTCAGTGCGAACGCAGGGCTCGTCGCGGCGGACATCGCCAAGGGGGCCGCCCACGATGCACTTGCCTTCACGCAAACGGAGAGCCGCGAGACCTTGGCCAGCCTGAAGACCATGGTCCGCGGGCTGGCGGCGATGCCGGGCGAGCGCAACCTACTGCTCGTGTCGCCCGGCTTTTACGCGCCGTTCATGGCGAACGAGATCAGCGAAGTGATCGATCTTGCCATCCGGAGCAGAGTCGTGATCAACTCGCTCGACGCCCGCGGCCTGCACACGCTCGGAATTCCGCCTGACGCCAGCGTACGCGTCGTTGATCCTACGTCCAACATCCTCACGATGCAGTACGAGCGTTACGAGGCATCGGCCAGTACCACGCTCCTAGAGGAACTCGCCGAGGACACGGGCGGCAGTGCTTTCGGAAGCAGCAACGATCTCGTCGGCGGATTCAACAAGCTCACCGCGACTCCTGAATACACGTACATCCTGGGATTTTCTCCGCAGAATCTGAAGTTCGACGGCAAGCTGCACACGCTGAGGGTGAAGATCCGAAATGGAGGGCACTTCGATGTCCAGGCCCGGCACGGATACTTCGCTCCGAAACGAATCGAGGATCCGGCGGAGCAGGCGCGCCAGGAGATCGAAGAGGCGATGTTCTCACGCGAGGTGTTGCGCGATTTGCCGGTCGAGTTGCACACGCAGTTTTTCAAGTCCGGCGAGTTCGAGGCCAATCTCACGGTGCTCGCGCGCATCAATCTTTCGCAATTGCCGTACACGAAAACGAACGGGCGCAATGTGGATCACCTGACGATTGTCGCGGCGCTGTTTGATAAGGACGGAAACCTGATTAAGGGCTCCAAAAAACTGGTGGATTTGAACCTGAAGGATGCGACACTCGAGGATAAGGTACGTTCGACGGTGACCTTCAAATCCAATTTCGACGTGAAGATTGGCGGGTATATCATCCGCCTGATCGTCCGCGATAGCGAAGGTCAATTGATGACGGCGCAAAACGGTTCGGTGATTATTCCCTAGGAGTCCAACATGACGCCCTGCAGCCGCGGCCTCGCCGCTCTCTTGCTCTCGACGTCGATCGTGCTGCCGGCTCAGGAGACTTCGCGGGCCGTGATCAAGACCGAAACTCGCGTCGTACTGGTTGACGCAGTGGTCACCAGGAAGGGCGAGCCTGTGCGGGACCTGTCGGCGAAGGATTTCAAAATCCTCGAGGACGGCCGCGAGCAGAAGATATCGTCGTTCTCCTTCGAGGCGGATCCTGCCTCACCCATTAAGGACCAGCCGCGCTATCTGATGTTCTACTTCGACAACACCACGCTCGATCTGCCGTACCAGCAGCCAATCCGCGATGCGGCGGCCCAATTCGCGGCCGCCAACGCGGGGCCGCGGCGTTTGATGTCGGTGGTCGAATACGGTCCGGGGATCCAAGTCACACAGGACTTCACTGGTGATGGAGAACGTCTCAAGAAGGCGATCAGTGGCGCGAAGCTGGCGCACCGCATCGAGGGTGGGTTCGATGCTCGCGAGACCGCGTATGCGCTCGAGGCGATGGCGAAGCGCCTGGCGAAAGTTCCGGGGCGCAAGGCTTTGATTCTGGTAAGTGGCGGGATGTCGCAGCTTCCAAATGATCACGTGGCACTGCTGACTGACGCCTTGAATAAAGCCAATGTCGCGGTTTATCCGGGAGTCGATCTGGCCGGTCAGATGGCGTCCAACATGGCGCCGAAAGCTAATTTCAGCAGCCTCGAGAGTTTGGGAACGAACGGGATCACAGGCGACAAGCAACAGCTCCTACGAATTCTGATGGACAGCACGGGCGGATCGTTGTTCTATCTGAAGGACCTCGCTGGGAGCTTTGAAAGAATCTTCAAGGAGCAGGATCAATATTACCTGCTCGGCTATTCGCCAGAGGGCGCGGCGGACAACCGTTGCCATCACTTGAAGGTCAAAGTGCTGGAGGCGGGCCTCAACGTACGATCCCGCGAACTCTATTGTCCCGTCAAACCGGCGGATTTGCTTTCGGGAACGCCGGTCG
>DASXZC010000356.1:0-10043 GCA_036502165.1 Bryobacteraceae bacterium | reverse complement strand
CGCAAGGCGTCGGCTGGAAATTTTGGAAGGTTCTCCAGGACCAGCCAAAATTGCGGTTATGGGACGCCGCCGTCGATAGGTTGTTCCAGGGTGCAAACGACTTGGTAGTAGACAACGCCTCCATGCGTGTCCTGGTCACGGGTGGCACCCAAATTCAGACTTGCCATTCCTTCGGAACCAACAGCAAGGTCTATCACTTGAATTACTTTGAGCAGCCCGAGGCGCTCCAGTTCGTGGCCACGACCTTTGGAATACCGTGAAGGGGGTGCTCGGCTAATGGATAATGCGAGTCTGTCAAAGCTCAGCCGAGGATCCATGAAAGAATTCCAATTCGGCATCTTCAGTTATGGGCAATGGGACTGACCATTTTGTCGAGAAACTCGTTGCAGCCTTGAGATCTGCAACAACACAATCTATTCCGATAGCGCCTTCTTAAGAAGGGCTCCGCGAATGCAGTAATTGAAGATCGGCGCTGGAGCAAACAACCTCCAGAGTGAAGCGGTGTCATCACTGTGCGAGTCCTTTTCACTACAATCTTTATCGGTGGAGCACGGATAAGGATCCTTCGTTAAATTGCGTCACCTCAAAGGCAGGAAAGAGTGTGAGTGCGACGGGCGCCGTGGACGGAGATTGGCACTTTTTTTTGGACTCAATGAGCAAAGCAAGTGCGTCTGAGCCGGAGGCCAATTGAGACCTATATTCTTTTGCATGATGGCTGCTGAGGTTGCGGCATGGTGCTGGCAGGCGCCGGCGCGTTTACCGGGCGATGGTCCATTTCCTGCATATCAGTTGGAGAATTCGAGGACATCCGAAATCCTGGTCGTCGATCAAGGAGGAGGTGCTCCGCGGCGATTTGAAATCGGGCTCCGGCTCAGGGGAGTGTTTACAGTCCACCTAAGTCCTGATGGGGATGCGCTGTTTGTGCCGACTGGTGGAGGCTTGGGAAGTGGGTTCGGCTCGATCACTCGGGTGGACTTCGGATCTGGAGGACGATCGATCGTGCTTGGATCGGAAGGCCTCAGTTGGCCCAGGGAAATGAAGTTGGTAGCTCACTCGAATAGGCTGCTCGTGTGGGGTGCTCGGGAACGTGCGGCCGCAAGCGTTTGTGGCGCGTTCGAGATCGATCAGGCTGCGGGGACGCGAACGAAGATGCACGATCTTCCGCGGTCCGCGTGTGACGGGGATCGTGCGGCTTCCCCGGACGGCAAGTATATCGTCCGCAAGGAGGCGAAGCACCTTGTTCTTGATGATTCGAAGGATGGCAGCCGCCATGCCCTGAAGGATTTTCGAGTGGTCACGGGTTGGAACTGGTCGCCGGACAGCCGCTGGCTAGCGGTAGTCGATGGTGGCAGGCTCATCCTCGTGGACGCATTGAATCCATCGGGGCGGCATCGAAGCCTGGGAAGCAATCACGCGTCATCCTTTCTTGCGTGGTCCCCGGATTCACAGCGGATCCTGCTGTCGAACGAGACGCAGTTTTCTTGCTCACTATTCCTATATTTCGGGAGCCTGCAGGTCATCGACGTTCTGACGGGCAAGCGAGCGGAGGTCAAAGGTTCGCACTGCGAGATATCGGGTGGATGGGTGGGTTGGGTGAATCGGATGATGATTGTGCCGCAGTCCATGCGGTAGGCTAGCTGTGGGAGTGCCTCGATGATCGCTCGGACATTGTTTCGGCGTGCGAATTTAGCTATTTGCTTATTGTTCGGCGCGGGCGTTGCGGTCTCCACTGCAAGTTTCAGTATCTTTAACGGTGTGTTCCTTCGAGCCTTTCCTTATCCGGAGCCGGATAGGCTCGTGCATATTGCCACTCCCGGACGTGGTGCGACGCAAAAGATTCGGTGGAAACACTTGGAGGCCTGGCGTGAACAGAGTAGCGCTTTCGAAAAAATGGCTGCGTTTCGGGAGGAAGGTTACTACTTAACAGGCGCGGGTGAACCCATGCGGGTGGTGGTTGCAGCAGTGTCTGTTGATCTCGATACGGTCTTGGGAATCAAGTTCGCGGTTGGCCGCCCGTTCCTCGCGGAGGAAGATTCTAAGGCGGCCAAGGCAGTGGCAATCTTGAGCTACAGGCTATGGCGTGAACGCTTCGGCGGCTCGCGGGAGATTGTAGGCAAGACGGTCATTCTCGATCGCAAGCCTTATGAAGTAGTGGGGGTCTTGCCGCCTAATGTTGTTTATCCTGCTGATGCGGATTTGTGGATTCCGTTGCAACGCATCGTTGTTCCTAATGTTCCGTATCTCGAGGGAATTGGGCGGCTGAAACACGGTGTGACGATCAATCAGGCGGTTGCAGATCTCGACCGGATCATCGCGACGCGGCCGGATGGTTTCGATAAAAATTCGAATATTCACGCGGTGGTGGATCCGATGCGTACTCATGATGTGGAAGGGTTTGCTCCTTACTTGAAGATAGTCAACGGCGCCGTGGCTGGGCTGTTTCTGATCGTTTGCCTGAATGCCGCGTGCCTGGTGGCGCTTTCGGGAATCTCTCGTGGGCGAGAATTCGGTATACGGTTGGCTCTTGGGGCTGGACGCTTCCGTTTAATTCGGATGATAGCCGGCGAGACGCTAACACTTGGTGTGGCTGGCGGTGCGGTGGGCGTCGGGCTTTCGTATGTATTCTTGAAATGCCTGCTTATTCTGATGCCGGATATATTACCGCCATGGGTGGCGATCACAATGGATTGGCCGGCGCTGGCTTTTGCGGCAATGACCGTGGTCGTCTTGTCTTTGAGCGCAGCACTTCTACCGTCGTTTCAATTCTTCAGGTCAGAACGCGTGGTGCGTCCACCGGGGCATAGAGCGATGATGGGGCTCGTTGTCATCGAAATCGCTCTGGCGGTTGTAGTGGTCACGGCGACGACGCTGGTAATGGATGCGTATTTTCGACTTCATTCACGGGAATTGGGTATTAAGGCCGACCGCACGGTGACTTTCGCCCTCGATCCTTTTACCGGCGGCGAGGCAGGCAGCTTGCGCTTTTATCGTGAATACCTTCAGCGCATGCGCGACTTGCCGGGGGTGACGGCTGCGGGCGCGACCTTTGAGCCCCCGATGGGTGTCGGACGAGGAGTGGCTATGTTCAATCTCGCGGGCGATTTTCACCTTGGTAGCGACGTACCGATGCACATCGTGACCAGGGGTTATCTGGCGGCGGCTGGTACCCGGCTCGTGGCCGGGCGTGACTTCACACCCGGCGAACCGAAGGAATCTCTTATTGTCACCGAGTCATTCGCCCGTCGCATTTGGCCGAATGGCGATCCGATTGGGCGTCCGGTGAATGAATACGGCGGCCGCCCCGGCGCCGAGACTTTGGTCGGCCATATTGTTGTGGGCGTCGCCGCGGACAGCCGATTGCGAGGGCCTGAAGAAGATGTTGTGCCGGAGGTTTACGCTCCTCACGGGTGGTTTCCGCAGTCTCAAATGTACGTGCTGATTCGAGGAAGCTCGGAGCCGCGGAAGATGATCGCCGAGGCGGCTCGGATCGCTCGTGAACTCGACCCGGGAGTTACGCCATTCGATTTCCAAACTCTCGAGCAACGGTTGGATCGGCTGCTCTGGCTGCGCCGAACGTACTCGTGGCTGCTTTTCATGTTCAGCGCAGTGTCGGTGGTTCTGATCACTTTCGGTCTATATGCGGTTCTCGCATTTTCCGTGGCCGAGCGGCGAAAGGAGCTGGCGATCCGAGTGGCGATTGGGGCGAGCCGGGGAAACATTGTGATGGCAGTATTGCGGCGTGGCTTTGCGATGGCTGGAATCGGTGCTGGTGCGGGAATAGCCGGTGCTTCGTTGGTCAATCGATTGCTGGCACCGGTGCTCGCCGGCTCGGGCACTCACATGGCTGAGCCTTACAGTCTGGCGCTGTTGATTCTTGGCGGGGCTATTTTAGTGGCGTCATTGATTCCAGCGTGGCGCGCGGCTTCTGTGGATCCGACTGATGCGCTGCGGAGTTACTAGCCAGCTTGATGCGCAAGTGGCAGAGGGGCAGGAATGTCTCACTTCCACGACAGTTCGTCGCCTGCGACTAATACTGTGTTTTCGAGCTCCCCGCCGAGTTTTGGGTCGATCTCGACTGGCATTAGACGTCCGTTATAGATTCGCCGTAGATGGATCGAACCGGCAACTGGCGCGGGAAGCTTGCTGATTGCGGATCGCACTGTGCTGCCCCAGTCGAGGAAGGTCCGGACGCCGTTGATCGTTACGTCGACTTCGGCGGAAACGGAGACGTCGCCGTCGAATGAGACGCACGTCGAGGACGTTCCGCTCGTCAGTTCTTCACATCCGATTGCGGGATTGGCGGTGAGCTGTTTGTGCATTGACTCCATCAAGACGATCGTTGGCGTTCCCAGGATGAGAGCGGTCCGGCGTTGGCCGCTCTTTGTGTACGACGTCAGAAAGAACAGGCGGTAGATGATTTGTGGGCGCGCGTGGCGGGCGAAGTTCAGATCCTCCCAGCCTTTGGCGAGGGCGGCTTTTAGCTTGGGGGAATCGTATTGAACGACTGGTGGCGCGAAGAAGGTGCGCTGCTTCGAATCGGTGCGAGCCTCATAATAAACGGTGCTGATGCCGATCAGGTCGGTGAACGATCGCTTGCCATCGGCGGGCGCGGGGCCGTTGAAGTGGGCGCGCTGGATCTTGAAACGGACTCCGGATGTGAGGTCGAGGCCGAGGCCGCTGGGGCGGTAGCCGTAGGCGGGGTACAGGTCGAAGCCGGGACGCGAGGGGATCGAGTCGCGCAGCAGTTGGCGCAGGAGGATCGCTGAGCCGGGTGAGAGGCATCCGCGGCTTTCGAGGGCTTCCGGGGAGGCGAGCATTTGGTCGAGCTTGCGTTCGAGTTCGCTGGGATCGGGGCGATCCCAATCGAGCAGGCGCTTTTGCCATTGCTTGAGGGACGGCATCGAGAGGGCGAGTTGGCGGGTTTTGCGGTCGATCCGGACTGCAAAGAGGTCGTTTTGTTCGGCGCAGGTGGCGGAGGTACGTTTGGCGATGGCCTTGGGTCCTGGGGAGATCGGGAATTGGAGTTCGAAAGGTTGCGCGATGGCGAGTTCTGCGACCGGTGGAGGCAGCGTCAACGGGGTCGGGCCAAGCTGGATGATTCGGAATCGCGTCCCTGGGAGAACCGCGTGCGGGTGCGGGACGCAGCCGGCAAATGTTGCGAGGATCGGCAGTAGGAAATAGGAGCGTCTCAAGGCGATATCGTTTCCACGATACCGCAAATCCGGCTGAGGTGCTAGAAAACTAGCCGAGGCGGATCTCGGCGAATTTTTCGAGGAGTTTGAAGTTGGTGCGGACCGAGGCGATCGATTCGCCGCGCTGCTGGATGTCGGCTTCGTAGAAGTTGCCGAGTCCGTTCGAGGTGGCGAGGTATTCGAGCTTTGCGGGCTCGATTCCCATTATCCGGCAGCAGGTGGCGTCGACGGCGCGCAGATCGCGGCCCATGACGAGCACGCCAGCTTGCTTCGGCGTTCCCTGGATCGGGCCGTTGCCTTCCATCCCGACAATGCCGTCAACGATGGCGAATGTCTTGCGAAACACGCGGCTCAGTTCGACGATCGAGCGGTCGATGCCGATGTGATGGAGGGTGTTCTTGGGCCAGCCGTAGACCGAGCCGGGGACCAGGCCGAAGAAATTCTTCATCGAAAGCGTCGCGCCGGCCCAATGGTGCGTCTTCATTTTCGCGAGCGAGACGATGACGTCGGCGCCGAGGGCGCTGTTGGGGAAGTAGAATTCGGGCTCGTCGGCGAAGTTCTTGATTTTCGAAACGTCGTCGCGGTTGAGGTCGACGAACAGGCTGTCGAATTTGCCGACTTCCGATCGATAACGGGCTTGCTGGGCGAGGTCGTAGGTGTCGCGGCGATGTCCGGGACCTTCGCCGATTCGGACTTCCGCGGCGCCAAGTTGATGGAAAACCTCGAGCGCGGCCGAGACGACCGCGACATCCGTATTGATGCAGGTGGCGTGATCCCATTCAACCAGATTGGGTTTGAGGAGGACCTTTTTGTCCTTGACGTCGAGTCCGCAGAGGCGGACGCCTTCGAGGATCCGCTGGGCGAGTTCGGTGTTGTAGTTGGACGCCTTCACGATCGCTACACTCGAACGGGGTGCAAGCGCGGAGCGGTGGAAGGGAACGCCGGGCTTGGGAAATTTGACGGTCGCCCATCCGGCGACGGCGGCGGCTCCGGCGATGGTGAGGAAGGAGCGGCGGTCGAACTTCGCAGGGGGCGGTTCCGGCTTGCTTTGAGGATCTTGCATCGGATCGCTCATGACGCCCGTTCTCCGGCGCCGGGTTGCAGGAGCTGGGCGTTGCCGCCTTCGGCTCCTAAGGCTTCGACTGCGGCCAAGAGGATGTCGTATTCACTCACGGTTTGGTTCGGATCCTGTTCATTCGAAATGCCATGCAAGGCGAGACTGACTCTCAGCCAGGCGCTCGCAAGGGGAGCTTGCGGGGTTGCGGCGAGCTTCCGCGCGTAGTCGAGAGGGGCCTTTATTTCTGACTCTGGTCGCCCGGCCAGGCCGAGCATCGCGATCGCGGTGGTCTCAGAATAAGAGGGAAGCGCGACATTCAATGCCGAGCGGCTGCCGTAGTTCCATCCGCCATCCTGACAGCGTAGGCTGAGGATCATGCGCTGGCCGAGATCCACACGTTGGGCGAGCGTGGGGCGGACGATCTTAGCCGCGGCCGCGAGGCGGAGAGCAATGACAGCGTGAGCGGTGGGCTCGATCCAGGACACGGCGTTCGGCTGCCAGGGCCAGGCGAGCAGCGACGGATCGCGATCGAGCGCCACTTGCGGCAGCAGCTTCGAAACGATCTTCGCCATCCGATCGTCGCCTTCAATACCATGAATTTGCAGGAGATAGTCGACTCCGCGCTGGGCCGAACCGTTGCGCCCGCCAATTGACGAGACGGTGACTCCGAAGGCGGTCGTCCAATTCGGAGTGCTGACAGCGGCGGTCGGCCGGAAGCCTCCATCGGGCGTCTGCCAGCTTCCAACGAGATCGAGGGCCTTGTTCCAGGCGGCTTCCGATCCGGTCGAGCCATGAAGGGCCAGCATCGCGTAGGTCGTCGGTTCCAACCAGGATTGCTTGCCGGGGAAATAGCCCCACCCCCCGTCGGAGTTCTGCGTCTGGAGAAGGAACGCCCGGCGCGAGCGGAGATACACGGACTCCATAGTCGCCATATCGGCCGAAACTTGAACAAACTTCAGTGGAAGTAGCGTCGTATACTCGGGGTGAGGAGAATTTCCGATGAAATCCATTCGTTTGGTGGGGTTGGCGGCTGGCGTGGCGTTGATGGCTGCGTGGACGGTTTCCGCTCAGACATCGGCGAGCGACCTCAAGCTTGACGACATTATCAAAAAGAGCATCGAGGCGCAGGGTGGAATGGAGAACATCAAGGCCATCCAATCGATGAAACTCACGGGCAAGATGATCGTCGGAGGGGGGCAGATCGAGGCTCCGCTGGTGACGTATATGAAGCGTCCGCACAGCCATCGGACGGAGATTGTGATTCAAGGCCAGCAGATCATCGACGTGTACGACGGGAAGACGAAGTGGACGATCAATCCGATGGGCGGCAGCCGGGATCCGCAGAGGGCGAGCGAAGAGGAAGCGCTTGCCGCGGCGGATGATTCCGACATTGTCGAGGGGCCGTTCGTGAATTACAAGGAAAAGGGGAACGTGCTCGAGCTGCTTGGCAAAGAGGATGTCGAGGGCTCACCGGCGTACAAGATCAAAGTGACCTTCAAGAGCGGCCGCAGCCGGGTCGTTTACCTGGATGCGCACTCGTTCCTGCCGGTGAAAGAAGTCGCACATGTCAAGCAGATGGGGCAGGAGTTTGATGCGGAGACGAAGCCGAGCAATTACAAGAAAGTCAATGGCGTGATGATTCCATTTTCGAGCGAGATGAAAGTCAACCAGCAGGTCGGGATGGAGATGCAATTCGACAAAGTGGAGATGAATGTGCCGGTCGATGACTCGCTGTTCGCGTTCCCGGAGCCGGCGGCGAAGAAGCCGGTGGAACCGCCGAAGGGGCTTTAATTTTCCTTGACGGGCACTGATCCGGGGGCGCCCTTGTCCTTGACGAAGAAAACCAGGATCTTAGCGGGCTTCGTGCTGCTCGCGTTCTTCGAGACGACGTGAATGTCCTCGGGCGACTCGTAGAAGGTTTCGCCGGGGCCGAGCGTGAGCGGCTTGCCTCCTTTGACCTGCATCACCACGCTGCCCTCGAGCACGTACACGAAGGTCGACGCGTTGTGGCGATGGGGCGCGGAGGATTGGCCGGGGGCGTATTCGACGGTCAGCATGACTCCCTCTTTGCCGGGAATTCCCATTAGATCCTTCGTGAGCAGAGGAGTCGCTTTCGCTTGCGCAAATCCGTACGCCGTGAAGGCGAGGCTCGCGCAGAATAGTAGCACCAGGCGGCGGTTCAGCATGGCATTATGCTACCGCACGCTTGAATCAACCGTCATAGCGGAGCGCTTTCAGAGGATCGACCGATGAGGCCTTCCACGCGGGCGCGAGCGTCGCAATCAGCACCGCGATGCCGAGCAGGACCGCGGTTGCCGCGAGAGGCAGAATCGCGCTTGCACCGTTCATTTCTTCGAGTGCGCTGCGCAGTCCGATGGAGGCGGCGATGCCGCCGAGGAGTCCGGGGATCATTCCCACCTCGAGCATGACGAGGCCTTGACGCAGGAACAGGCGCAGCAGCGTGGGACGTCCCGCGCCGAGGGCGGCGCGAATGCCGATTTCGCGAGTCCGCTGCGAGGCGGAGTAGGCGACGACGCCGTAGACGCCGACTGAGGCGAGCACGAGCGCGAGGCCGCCGAACCAGCCGAGCAGGCCTGAGACGATCCGGAACGGCGCGAGTTGCTGATCCATGTAATCGTCGAGCGTGTTCACTTGATACACCGGTTGCAGGGGATCGAGCGCTGCTACTCTCTTGCGGATCTCTGGCAGCGCGTCGCGACTCGCGCGGAGCGAGACGATCGCCTCTTCGGCCGGCGCTTCGGCGAATGGAACGTAGATCTGCGGGTAGCCGGTTGTGGGCGTCGCACTCTCGAGAATTTCCGGAACGACGCCGACGATTTCGACTTCGCGGTTCTTTAGACGAGATAGAGAGATCCGCTGGCCGATCGGGCTGGCGCCATTGCGTCGCAGGTATTGCTTCACGAGCGCCTCGTTGACGATGGCCACCAGCGGAGCCATGTCCGCGTCGGCGCTCGTGAAACTGCGCCCGGCGAGGAGTGGGATCCGAAGCAGACTGAAGAATGCCGGGCTGACGGCGTTGAAGCCAGCGGAGGGCTTGCGATTGGGATCCTCCGTCTCGCTCGATGCCGGGCCCGCAATATGAAGGGAAGTCTGGCCGTTGTCGTATGAGAACGGAACGAATTGTGAGACTGCAGCCGGTTCATCGCCGGGCCGCGAAACGGCTGCTGCCACCGACTCGAAAAAGGCGCGACGTCGCGCGGCATCCGGATATTGCTTCCCATTCAATGACAATTTGAAGGTCAGGATGCCGTGCGGATCGAAGCCGACCGGAGCTGTCCAGCGGTTGCGGAATTCGCGGACCAGCAGCAATGTCGATGACACGAGGATCGCGGCCATCGCGATCTGCGACACCACCAGCACGAAGCGCAGCCGTTTCGCCTTCGAGCTTTGCGAGACGGAAGATCCTGATTCCTTCAGAATCGCGAGGACGTTTGCGCGCGTGCTTTCAAACGCGGGCGCGAGGCCGAAAATCAAGCCCGTCGCGAGGCTGATTCCGAGCGCGAACAGCAACACAGGTCCGCTGATCTGGGCCGTGCCGTAACCGGGAAGATATCCGCGGTTTTCGAACGGAATCATGTCGACGACGAAGCCGATCAGCCACGCTGCGAACGCCGTGCCGAGCGCGGCGGCAATTACGAATAGCAGCAACGTCTCGATCAAAGCGGCGCGCACGAGGCGTCCGCGCCCTGCGCCGAGTGAGAGTTGGATCGAAGCTTGCCGCTGCCGCGCTTGTGCGCGCACGAGCAGCAGGTTCGCGACGTTCGAGCAGGCGA
>DASXZC010000355.1:0-22773 GCA_036502165.1 Bryobacteraceae bacterium | reverse complement strand
AACCGGCACGGCTTGAACATTTTCATCGTGCGTTTGGAAGACTGGAATTACATCGACGCCGATGGTACGATATCAATCGACGATTTTGAAATTGTGCAGAGAAGGTGTGAAACTCTGATCGATAGCGTCAGAACGATCTCGGCGAACGAGGACGTTTCGTCGATCGTTGCGATTTGTGAAACGAGGGCGCTACGTCGTCAGGTTGCGATGCTTACCGAGTTCGAGCGGTTTGAAGGACTGATTGAGAATGCGTGTTCGGCCCTGCCGAGGACAACCGTAGTCCGCGTCGACAACAATATCCGCAGGTTGAGGGCTTTGCTGATGGGCGCCCGGGAGAGAGCAATTCTTCCGGCAGAACGTTTGATTGTCTGCGAATAGGTCTGAAAGGATCTGACCATGCAAGCCATTACGGACTGGATCTGGCTGGGCGGAACGATGGCGTTGGCCTTACTCATTGTGCGGGGCGCGATGACTGGCTTGGTCCGGCGCTTTCCCTTCTTCTTCGTCTACCTGTGCGTGGTGCTGGCGAACACCGTTACGGCGGCTGCGCTGATCGGTCATCCGGTCGCGTATGTGAGATTTTATTGGATTTGGTCGCAACCCGTGTCATTGATCGCCTTTACGCTGGTATTGGGAGAGATTCAGGAGTTATTACAACTGCAGGCTCCTGGATTCCGTAGTGTTTTGCGCTGGGTGATGCCGCTGGGCTTTGGATTGCTGGCAGTTAGCCTGATTTTCGCGATCTGGTCCGGGTCGTTCCGGCTCTTCGTCGATGCGATGGCCACGATCGAGCGCGTGACTCGCGAATTGCAGGCGGGATATCTCGCCGTGCTGGTGGGTTTCGTTTTGTATTATCGAATCCGGCTTCGACCGGATGCGCAGGGGATCCTGCTGGGCTACTCGTTGATTACGTCGGCAGGGATCCTGAGTCTCGCGGGTTTGGCGGTTTGGAAATCCGGATTCAATCAAAGTTGGGCGATTATTCAGCCGATGGTATTTTGTATCGCCCTGTTGATCTGGTTACGATTTTTATGGCATGAGACCGAGGATGGCACTGCAATTCCAGTCATTCCCGAGGACTATCAAGGAGTCCATTCGCGCACGACGCGAGCTTATGCCAGAATGCACCACGTTTTGTCGCATATGTTGAGGACTTAAAAATGATGACGATGTTCGCAGTATCAGCGGCCCTCGTACTGCTACTGATGGTTTTGGTGATTTATCTTGCGGTCCGCGCTGACGGGCCGTTGTCTCCGGTCAATGATGAGGATGTGCTGGCTCCGCCGGAAGTTTTCGTGCGGTTGTTTGCATCGCAGGATTGGCAGTATGTGGCGAAGAATTGCGGTCCGCGGATCCGCGCGAGATTTGAGCGGGAGCGATCGCGGCTGGCGATCGAATGGCTGCGCGAGGCGCGCCTCGCGATGAAGCTCCTTTGGGTGGCTCATCGGAAGGCGGCGGGCGCGAGCACGGGATTGGTGCCGGCAACAGAGATGAAACTGGCGGCCAAGTTCAGCCTGTTTTGGATCCTGACCATGACCTTATCAATGTTGGTTGCGAGCAACCAGGTTCTGGCCGTGAGGCGTCTATGGAGGATCGCGTCGGCGCCCGCACACATGGTCGGGGCGTTGAATGAGAGCCTCAGGACGCAACTGATTCCGCAAGCTGTCCAGTGATGACATCATCTCATGGAGATGCCGAGCGGGACCTCGAGCAGCGGACGCTTTCGCAGATCCGAGGGCGGCTTGCGCAACTGATTTACGTTGCGTCGACGCGCGACTACCGGACTGGTAAGTATCAGCACGACGGCTTGGCTTGGCGATTTTCCGAACAGGCTGCGGAGACAGCGTTACTGAAGTCTCATGAGCGCCTGTTCGACGGGATCTGCTGCGCGGGTATTGAGGAGACGGTCGCGATCCTCGAGGAGTATCTCGAGCAGCAGGAGCACGAGGCACGCGAGATTCTGAAGACTTGGAAGCACTTGCCGGCTTACGCTGTCGTCGTTCCTTTGCAATCGCCGCATCTGTGCAATGAGATGTTTCTCTCGAATATTCGCATCGCGCTGCAAATTATCGAGGAAAAGCGGGCGGCTAAGGCTGGGAGCGGTTAACATCCTGTCCGAATTCCGGTTTTTGACTCTGTAATTCCAGGGCGCTGTTATAGTGCCTTCTATGAATTCCCTATCTTGTGAGGCATCAACACTCGAGTGGTTCGCACTTTATGTACGCACCGGTAAGGAACATGACGTCGCCGGGATCCTGGAGAGAAAAGGGATCGAGTCGTACCTGCCGGTGAGGCGGAGCCAATCCCCGAGGGGGAAGCGCAAGGAGGCGCTGTTCCCGAGCTACTGCTTTTGCCGTGTTGATTTGGGCGATCGCTCGTCGATGGTGATCACAACGCCGTGGGTGTATGGATTCGTGTCGACGGCGAGCCGCAATGTGCGGATTCCGGATCAGGAAATTGAAGGAATCAAGCGGATGCAGAGTCAGGAGCAGGCGATCGAAGTCATCCACTCACGGGAACTGTGCGAGGGGGGACGGATGGTGAGGATCTGCGGCGGGCCATTCAAGGGACTGCGCGGAAGAGTGGTGCAGCGGCGCGGACAAGACCGGTTCGCGCTCGACGTCGAGGCCGTGCAGCAGAGCCTGGTCGTCGAGGTCGAACGTTCGTTGTTGGCGTTTGAGTAGCGGACGGTCAGCCTTTCCAACAATAGGGCTGGGAGCGGAATGGATAGGTGGGCAGAGGCACGCGCCGCCAGGCTTCGCCGAGAGGTTTCAACGTGTCGGTTGCGCCGAGCGACCATTGGCGGCCTTGTGCCGCGACTTCGCAGGTTTCTTCGCCGCCGGACGCGAGTCCCCGGAGTTTGGCGGCGGCATCCTGCTTGTTCGCGGCGACAACGTATGAGCGGCATGCGAAGTGTTTGCGTCCGGCTTGCAGAGTCGCGGCGATGTCGTGAAGTTCGGGCGTGTTGGGGCCTTCCAGAAATCCGATTAATGCTTCGCGCATGGCGATCAGTGCTGTTGGATCCTTTGCGGAAATCGGGAGCAGATAGCACGACTGACCGGCGTGAACTGGCGCTGGAACAGGGCGCGGTGGCTCCTCGAGGATGACGTGGACATTCGTTCCTCCGACACCGAGAGCGTTCACGGCGGCTCGCCTCGGGGTGCGGCCATCGCTATCCCAGGCGAGGGGCTTCGTGTTTACGTAGAAAGGACTGTCGTCTATTTGGAGAGCTGGATTGGGGCGCTCGAAATGGAGGCTCGGCGGGAGCGTCCGCTCGCGGAGAGCAATCGCGGCCTTGATCAATCCAGCGACTCCGGCGGCGGCTTCGACGTGGCCGATGTTCGCCTTGACACTGCCGAGCGCGCAGTAGCCGACACGATCAGTTTGCTGACGGAAGGCCTGCG
Organism: Bryobacteraceae bacterium; assembly: GCA_036502165.1. Taxonomy (GTDB): domain Bacteria; phylum Acidobacteriota; class Terriglobia; order Bryobacterales; family Bryobacteraceae; genus F-183. Next base: position 19,369 of record DASXZC010000355.1, on the reverse strand, counting down.
TGGCGGCGGCCACTTCGATGGGATCTCCGATAGGAGTTCCGGTACCGTGCGCTTCAAACAGAGAGATCGAATCGGGCGCGACGGCTGCGTTCGCGAGTGCCTCTCGAACGACTGCTGATTGCCGTTCAACGCTAGGCGCAGTGTAGGTGCCTTTAGTCGCTCCGTCGTTGTTCACGGCCGAGCCTAAGATTACGGCGTGGATCGAGTCGCGGTCGCGCAACGCGTCGTCGAGTCGCTTCAACACGACGATGCCGGCGCCGCTTCCGAAGATGGTTCCGGACGCGCAGGCATCGAATGGCCGGCAATGTCCATCGCGCGAGAACATGCCTCCGTCGCGCCAGCCGTAACCGGCGACGTGGGGAAACTTTACGCAGACTCCGCCGGCGAGCGCCATGTCGACTTCTCCCCATAACAAGCTCTGGCAGGCGTAGTGAATCGCTGTCAGTGAGGTTGAACACGCGGTTTGAATCGTTAGCGCGGGGCCGCGCAGATCGCACTTGAAGGCGACGCGGGTGGCGAGGAAATCCTTATCGCTCGATGCCAGCATCATGACCCAATCGTCGAAGAAGCGGGCCGAAAGACCCGAGTGAATTAAGTAGGTGTTCATCGACGATCCGGCGAACACTCCGGTCGCCTCAGGACGATCCGCGCCTGCGTAGCCAGCGTTTTCGAGCGCGTCCCAACAGCATTCGAGCATGAGCCGATGCTGGGGATCGATCAGAGTGGCCTCGCGCGGTGTGTAGCCGAAGAATCGCGCATCGAAGCCGCAAGGATTGTCGAGGACCGCGCCGGACTTTATATAGAGGGGATCGCGGAGTGTGGCCTCGGGGACGCCCGCGGCGAGCAACTCGCCGTCGGAGATCGAGCGGATCGACTCCCGTCCATCGCGGATATTTGCCCAATAGTCATCGACGTTGCGAGCTCCGGGGAAGCGTCCTGACATTCCGATGATGGCGATGCCTTCGCTCATGAACTGCTCCGAGCAAGGCGGGCGCGGCGTTGTGCGCCTCGGGATTGGGCGGTCGAAGGTTGCACAGTTGTGCCATCGATCCATTGCGCGAGTGCGCGTAGGGTCGGGCGGTCGAAGACGATGGCTGGCGTCAATGCGGCTGTGAAGACGGGGCGCGCGAGGCTCGAGAGGCGGACGGCTTTGAGCGAGTCGCCGCCCAAGTCGAAGAAATGATCGCCGGGGCCGACGGCGTTTACGCCGAGGACGATTTCCCAGAGGCTCGCGAGTTGAGATTCGGTTACGGTCATCTCCGGTTCGACTGACGTTCGAGTGGCCTCGAGAACAGGCGGCAGCGGCAATTGCGCGTGATCAACTTTGCCGTTCGCATTCATGGGGAGGCGATCGAGCACGGTGAGGAACGCGGGCAGCATGTAGCCGGGAAGCGAGGCGGCCAATCGTTCACGAACCAGTCGCGCGACGTGTTGCTTGCGTTGGGGGCGGAGGGGATCGTTGGCGTAGTTACCTGAGCTTTTGTTGACGGGAGGGCTCAATGCGGGCTGGCCGGTGGGCACGATGTCGACGTCGTAGCGGCCGTCAGTGGCTCCGGGGGTTGGGCGGATTTCGACTTGTACGTTTTCGAGTGCCCAGAAATCCTCGGGGTCAATGCCGTCGGATGTGAGGCGGCGATTCGGGATGTCCGTGATGCGGATGCTGGATGGGAGCAGTTCACGGACGGCGGCGATACTGTTGAGTGAATCCCACGCGAGCGTGTCGAAGTGCGAATTCACATTCGACGGACCCACTTCGAGCACCACATCATAGCGGAACCGCGTCAGCTCGTTGTGATGGACGCCGCGCTTCAACAGTGCGCGCACGCCGCTGACGCGAGGGAGATCTATTGCTTCGAAAAAGCGCGGATCGAGCAACAGCTCTTCCTCTTCTTCGACTGGCGCGCCGCGATGTTCCGCGAGCGACGCGTAAAACATACCCGCGAGCGGCAGCGAACGAACATCGCCGAGGAAGATGCGGCCACCGTCGTTGACTTGAGGAATCACGCGTTGGAGGAGGCGGCGCAGGTAGTCCGCGCTGGGGAAATGTTGAACGACGGAATTCAAGACGACTGCGTCGAATGTGCGTGTGACGTTGAGTTGGTCAGCGGGCTCATGACGCAGATGGACGTGTTCCGCAAAATCCCGTCCGTTGAGATGTGCGCGGACGAAGTCGATCGCGGCGCGTGAGAAATCGGTGGCCTCGTAGTGCTCGACGAACGGCGCAATTTTGAAGAGGAGCATCCCAGAGCCGCAACCGATCTCGAGCACGGAACGCGGCTTTGCAGCGAGAATGCGATCGATGGCCTGCTGCACTTGCTCGGACATTTCGTCGGCCGAAAGATATTTTCCGTCGTAGCTACTCTTCCAACCGGTGAAGTTGAATGATGGATCCGCGCTGGCGTGGGTGCGTTCGGAGAGAGTCCGGTAGATGATGCTCTCGTAGATTTCGAGCCACTGCCGGACGCGGTTCGCGGCTAGTTGTTCATCGAGCTCCGCGTTCGGTTCAATCGCGCCGGCCTTGGGCGAGATGTACGCCGCGAGCATCTTGTCGGGTGTGCCGCGATCGATGACTTTGACGACCGCTTCAGCAACTTCCGGTTGGCTCGCGAGTGCGTGCTCGATCTCCTCGAGTTCGATGCGGAAGCCGCGCACTTTGACTTGGCGATCGAAGCGGCCGAGAAAGACGATGAGACCGTCTTCATTGATCAAGCAGTGGTCGCCGGTCTTGTAGAGGCGCTCGCCTGGCACCGGGCTGACGTCGGCGGAGACGAAGGCGCGTTCCGTCAAATCAGGACGATTCCAATAGCCGATTGCGAGTCCGTCACCGCCCAGATACAGTTCGCCTTCTTCGCCCGGCCCGGCGACCGAGTTGTCATTCTTGATGACGTACGCGGTCGAATGGGAGATGGCGCGGCCGATCGGCAGAGGCGTGCACCGCGCATCTTCCGGTGAATGTAAGTGGTGGCAAGTTGCGAACGTGGTCGTCTCAGTTGGCCCGTAAACATGGCCGATTCTGAGATGCGGATGGTGCTTGAGGACGCGCTCGAAGTGCCGGGACGACGCCATCTCGCCGCCAGTGAGGAGCAAGCGTAGACTGCGGAATCCTTCGACATGATGCTCCGCCATTTGGCGAAATAGTGCAGAGGTGAGGAAGACCGTCGTCACGCCATGGCGTGCGATTATGTCTCCGATTTGTTCGAGTGACGGTGTGCGCGCGGGCAGTAGGACGAGGCGGGCTCCGTTGAGCAGGCTTCCCCAGATCTCGAACGTCGATGCATCAAAGGCAAGCGGAGCGAGGTGCAAGAACACTTCGGTTGCATCGAAATTCGCGTAGTTCGTTTCGCGGACCAGGCGCACGACGCCGCGATGCGGGATGCATACGCCTTTCGGAGTGCCGGTGGATCCAGATGTATAGGTGATGTAGGCGGGATCGGTGGCCTCGACGGACGCGTGTATGCGGCCGCCATCCGCGCCTGCGTGGAGCGGCACTTGGCGCGGACCGTCGGCATTCAACGGAGCGTTCGAAAGCACACAGCACGGCTTCGCGTCGTCGATGATCGTTTGCAAACGCGCGCGGGGCCAAGTCGCGTCGAGCGGCAGATAGGCGGCGCCGGTTTCGAGAATCGCAATGAGGCCGGTCACGACGGCGATGCTGCGCGCTTCCGCGATGGCGACGATTTCGCCAGGTCCGGCTCCGTGCTCTCGCAGGACCACAGCGAGGCGGCGCGCGCGCGTCGCGAGTTCGCCGTAGGTGATGCGGGTTGCTCCCTCTTCGATCGCGACGGCGTCGGGAGTCGATGCGGCTTGCGCGAAGAACAGATCGTGGATAACGGCGTTGCGGGGATAAGCAGCGGCTGAAACGTCCGGCGGAGCAAGAACGCTCGATGTCATATGAGCCTCTCAATAAAGCGGAACGGTTCGACGGGCGCGCTGCGCGTCCATGACGCTTTGCAAGGTCGCACCGAGCGTGCGGCAGTGCGGCTCGTTGACGATGCGCAAATGCTCGCCTGGAATTTTCCGAACCTCGATCGTCTGTGAACAGTATGCTTGCCAACCGAAGGCGGGATCGTCGTAGATGTCGCCGGCTTCGAACCGCAACTCCTCCGACAGATCGCGGGCGCGAAGCAGGGTCACGAGTCCGTCATAGGAGCCGGGATGGTACTGACGCTGCGCCATTTCGTTATTGCGCACGACACGGATGAGATGCCACAGGAAGCCGATGTCGACGCGCGGAGGAATGACTCCGCGGTCTTTCATGAAATCGAGGAAGACCTGCATGCGGTCCTCGGGGGGCGCCGCTTGCAAAGGCGCTTCGTCTAAGTCCAACTCTTTCGCTTGGCGGAGGGCCATCATCTTGCCCATCAGGCGCAGTTCCTCAGAGGTGACGGCGCCATCTTCGCCGCGCTCGATCGTGCGGACTTTACTCGGCGTGTCGATGATCAGCACGGCAGGCGTCTCGCGTCCCGCGGCCTGTAGCTGCCGCGCCATTTCGAATGCGACCAGGCCGCCCATCGAATATCCGCCGAGAAACCACGGCGACTTCACACCGGTCAGGCGCAGCTCTTCGAGGTATTGCTGCGCGATCTGCTCGACGGTCTGCGGAGCAGGCAGTTCGGTTTCGTCCGCCTGATTTTCCATCGCGTAGATGGGTTGGCCGGCGTCCATATATCGCGCGATGTCAAAGTACGCCATGACGCTGCCGCCGACAGGATGGATGAGCAGTAGAGGCCAACGATCCCCTCCGCGCGCGATCGCACGAATCGGGATCAAACGGTGCGGCTTGGTCTGCGTTCCGGTGGCGCGCGGTTGACGGCGAGCCTCCTGATTGAGCAGCGCCAACCGCGTCAAAGAGATCATGAGGATCTGTTTCGAGATTGCCTCGGCAGCCACGTTTATGCCTCCTCAAACTGAGCTGCCAACTGCGGCGTGAGGCGCGACGCGATCGACTCGGCGATCGAATTGGCAAGCCCGGTGATCGTTGGATGCAGAGTCAGATCGGGGAGCGCGCAGGGTAACTCCAAGTCTGCGCGGATTCTCGTGACGATCTCGATTCCGATGAGCGAATGTCCGCCGAGATCGAAGAAGTTCTCATCGCATCCGATTTCGTCGAGACCGATCGCGTCGCGCCAAATGGCCTCGAGCGCGGCTTCCAGTTCATTTTGCGGCTTTGTCATTGCTGCCTCCTTCGTTTTGCTGCCTAGCGGCGCCACACCATCGACGGCGCCCACGTCTCGGGCGTCAAACGGATTCCGCGCGCGTCTTCAATGAAGCGCGCTCCTTCGGCTTCGCGATCGGCGAACCATTTCCGGATGCCAGGTCGATTCTTGCGGAACGTCTGAAAGTCGAATCCGAATTGATCGTTCCAGCGATCGAAGCGCAAGCCTTCGCGGGTCACGAATGCCTTGAAATACGACGTGATGTACACGTCATCCGGAATGTACTGGCACGGCGCGGCGACCATCTTATCGGGATCCTCGACGAAAGCGCGCACGTGCGAACTGCCGTAGCGCGAACTGTCGCGGGACTTCAGACTGAACCGGCCGATCGTCGACGTCGCGCCGGCGCCAAAGCCGAAATAATCGCCGTGCATGCCGAAGTAGTATTCTTCGGCGTCGAACTGAAACCGATCCTCGCGTGCGAAATAGCCGACGAGATACTCGTTGTAGCCGGCGTCGCGCAGCATCTGCGAGGCCGCAAAATACGCTTCTGCACGCACCTCGGCGGAGGTCTGACGCCGATGGCCGGCAGCGGCTTGCACGACGGACACGAGGTTCGATGCGAACTCACGGAACATGTACAGGCTCACGTGCGGGACGCCGAGATCGATCGTCCGCCACAAGCTGTCGAGCAGCGAATCACGGCTCTGATCGGGGAATCCGGCGATCAGGTCGATGTTGTAATTCTGCAAGCCTGCCTGGCGGAACAGCTCGAGCGCCTGCTCCGCTTTGCCGGCGTCGTGAGCCCTGCCCATCCTCTTGAGGACTTGATTGTCGAACGACTGCACACCGATGCTCTGCCGATTGAGGCCACGCTTCATCCAGGTTTCGAGGTGCGCCGCGGACACGGTCTCAGGACTTCCTTCGGCTGTGTATTCGGTGAGCTGGCTCAGATCCATCGACTCCGCAACGGCGTCATGAATGCGGGCGATCTGCGAGGCTTCGAGGCGAGTGGGAGTTCCGCCGCCCCAGTAGATGTTCGTCACGCGATAACGAAGTTCGGCGAGCCTCGGCGCGTAGGTCCGCACCTGCTGAACCATTGCGTCCACGTAGCGTTCGCGCAACTCGCCCCGGTTGACCAGGTCGCTCGTTTCATAACCAACGACCCAGTCGCAGAAGTGGCACTTCGAGCTGCAGAACGGAATATGGAAATAGAGCAGCAGCCGCTTATTGCGGCGCGCCCGGATCCCTGGCGTCACCATCTGCATGATGGTCCGCGGGGGAGACTCGGGCGGCTGCTTCGAATCGAGAAGCGGAAGCGGCGGAGGCAAGCTGGGCTTGACTTCGATCGGGGTGTCCATGACGTTCTACCCGCCGACGGCCAGCATGTAGATGGTCGATTGAGTGATGCCGTCGACCTGCAGGAAGCGGTCGATTTCACGATCGAAAAATCCGCCAATGTTGACGACGCCCATTTGGAGCGAAGTCGCCGTCAGGTTGATATTCTGCGCGACATGCCCGGCCTCGAGCAACGCAAAGCGATAGCCGCGGCTGTTGTATTTGAATGTCGAACGTTCGAAAATCGCCGTGATGAAGAACACGATGGAGGAACCCACCGACAGGCCGGGCTGCACCAGCGCATCGCCGATTTGAGGTGAGCTATCGCCGTTCTGAATCAGTTGGACCGCGCTGTTGCGAGGGTCGAAGTGATAGAGTCCCGCGGGTAGATCGTCTACGTAAGAAGTGTGGAAATAAATCTCGAGTGGATAGAGCGCGCCGCCCGAGGGCACGGTGCGGAATGGGCGCGGCATCGATCCATCCTCGTTCTCGCGAGTGACGCCGTAGGCGTAGCGCAAGAGCGTCGACAGACGCTTGAGCGGAATTTGCACGGGCGCGATGTTCCGCGCCGTGACCCGATTTAGAATTGCTTCGGATAATGGTCCGTCGGCCGGTTCGGGTTCCGGCAGCGGATACGTCTCGCAGCCTTCGTAGGGCAGGACGTCCCACATTTGCCGCATGCGCGCCAGGACCTGTGCGTTCGAGATCGGCGCGTCATAACGGCTGGTCTTGGAATTTTCGTGGAAGAGCGACCAGAGGTCGCTCTCCGTCGTCAAGCTGTCAATCGATTGTTGCCATAACTGAGCCATATCAGCACCTTTCTTGTTTTAAAAACTGTTTGAGAATTGGAGAGCCCCGGCCACGATTTATGGATACGGATGAGGCGCCTGATTGTCGCCGGTTTCGCGCGTCACTCCCGGATAGCCGAGTTTTTGAGGGATCGTCCACAACCGCTCGCCACCCAACGCGCGAAGCCGATAGCCCATGAACAAAGGATGGAAGCCAGGCACCACGGCGCGGACGACGCGCAATCCGACTTCGGCGATATCGCTCGACGTCAGGTCGGCGACGTACGTACGATGGCCGACCGCTTCGATTTTCTTGACGGTCGTTTGCAAGTCGCGCTTCGGATCGCCGGTCGACTCGTTGACGATGTCGCTAAAGCTCGTCCGCTTCTTCGAAGTGAAGATGAACGAAGCGAGGTCGCCGTTCGAATGGTCGGCATAGAGGTTCAAATGCTCCATTTGATTGGTCACATTCGAAAAGCCGGGCTCTATGGCGAGCGGCTCCATACGCGCCTTGATCTGCTGACTATAGCGCCTTGTGTGTGCGAGCTCTTCGAGGGCGCTTCGCATGGCCTCGAGCGGATTGAGGGAGGACGAGGCCGCGAAGACGAGTGCTGGGTTGTCTTGGTGTTTCGAACGAAGCACCGACAGGATCGTTGGAACTCCATGATCCATGGTCAAGTCGAACAACACCACTTCACAACCGGCGTGGTCGAAGCGCTGCACGAGTTCATACGACTCGTCGTCGAGCGTCTCCATGAGAATCTGCGGCGGTGCGATCTTGGCTTGCCAATGAATGGTGAACGCGTCGCGTTCGATGACTTCATTGACGGCGCCGAGAGCGGCTCGCTCATAGCTTTCATGAGCAGCGAGGCCGGTCGAAATATTCTGTGCAATGGGCGTGTCGCCGGTGCCGATGTAGTAGACGTAGGGCACGTACGCCATGGTCGCGGGAATGTAGCGGAGTTCGCCCGTCAACACGTCCTGCGCGGGAGTCCAACGGATGGTTGTGTCGTCGTTAAACGGCGCCCAGGGGAAGCTATCCTCTTCGAATTGCTCCGGCGAATAGAGTGCGAAGTCGGAGGGGCGCACGCAGGGAAACGGCGCGTCCTTGTAGCTGGTCAACGGAAGCTGCTGGACGTCGTAGATAGCTCCGCAATAGCGTTCGACGGCTTCACCGACAGCCTTGTAGATGGCACGGTGGCGATCTTTCGACGCGCCACCGGTGACGTTGAAATTCGTCTGCTGCGTGAAGGCCGCGGTGTTGGAGGCACGCGCGGCGTAGTGGAAGAAGTCCGGCGAGCCGGGGACGCGGCGGACTTCCTCGACGTTGCGGATGACGCCGACGTGGCGGTCGATGAGCAATGGCAGCGCGGTTTCGATGCGCTGAGAAATCAATGACGGGTTCATGCCGAGGCCCTCTGATTTCCGGGCATGAAGCTCTGATTGGTGCCGATGCCGAAGCCCGAATTCTTGTTCAAACGTCCGCAGACCGTGCAGTTCGGAACCCGGAGAATCTTGTGCGTGGTGACGAAGGGTCCGAGTAGATTGAGTTCGATCAGCGTGCCGACGCGGCTATATGGCAGGGCTTTGCTATGGAATTTGATCAATTCCATGGCGGCCACCTGCGCGACCGCGGCGGGCATGCACGGATGGAAACTGGTGACGCTCTGACCTTCGAATGCCGTCGGTTCGAGCGCGCGCTCTTCGGCAGGCGACTCGAGGTTTGAGTTCTGGCGCGAGCGCAAACATTCCGTACAGGCGGTCTCGCCGGGGATCACCAAGGGTCCGATGTAGCCGACCATGTCTTGCAGGCACACAGGGAAGAACGGCGTCTTCGAACCGACGCACATCTCGTTCCATTTGCGCATCCAGTGTGCGCCGCCATGATCGGACGTGGCAATGACGCAATCGACGCCCTCGTTGCGGACGCTCTCGCCCCATTGGTCGAGATTTAGTGGAACGGCTTCGGTCGAGAATCCATCCTTGAGCACGCCGTTCGAAGTGAACAGACGCGAGTTGCGGAACACCAGTGCGTCGATGATGCGGATGTTCTCGTAGCCGCTGCGGCGCAGTGCGCGATCGAGCTCGAGCGATACTTCGTTGACACCGGCGATCGCCACGCGCACGTCGCGCAGACGTTCGCGTGCGACCAGCGCGTCCTGATTGAAGTCCCAATAGAAGATCGACTCGGGCGTTTCGACGCTGGGCTCCTGCGTCTCGGTGTCGTTCACGTGGACGAGGATGCGGCGGTCCATCAGGTGGCGCAGCAGTTCCTCGAGCCCGGGCCGATCGATCTCGGCGAACCGGTCGCGCAATTCGTCGAGGTCAAGCCCCTCGCGAGTCGCCTCGAGCACATACTGCAGTACCTCGAGGGCGCGCTCACCGCGAACCCGAGTCTCCATAGCGCCGCGTTTCAGAATGGCGCCATCATCGAATTGCACGACTCTAGCCGGCACTGAGCGGTAGAGTTTGGTTTCCAGTTGTAATTCCATTTGGTTCTCCTATCGAAAGTGATGATGAACTCCAATGCCGGTTCATGCATTCGGCGGATTCGGCGGGAAACTCGATCAAGCTCAGGTGCCCGCAACGGGGAAAATAAACGCGTTCGGATCTCGGAGCGCTTCTGCGGATCAACTCGGCAGATCTCTTGAAGGCCGGCATATCGTCTTCGCCGACGAGCAGCAGGACGCGCGATCGGAGCTTCGCGACGATCTCCGGAGTCTGGCGGAAGTTCGCGAGGCGATCCATTTTCATGCCGTCCATTTCGGTCCAGCGATGGCGGAGGACGACTTCACGCAGCTCTTCGAAAATGTTTGGATGCTGCGCGGCGCCCTTGAAAATATCCGGCGGCCAACTCATCCATTGATCACGCATCCACGGGCCTGCGCCTCGTTCCTGATAGAGCCGGATCAGCTTGCGATTCTGCGCCGCCGCGTGAGGATCGATCGGGCCACCAGCGATGGCTGGGGAGCCGAGAGTCACGGTCGCGAACGGCTCCTGCTTTTCAACCGCGGTTTGCAATGCGACCATCGCGCCGAACGACATTCCTACCAAGTGCGTGGCGCCGATATCGTCAGCGAGACGGGCGAGCGACCGAGCCAATTCCCGTAATCCTTCGCCTTGATGAAACTCGCGCGATTGGCCGTGCGCGGGAAGATCGACTCCGATGTGCGTCCATCGGGGAAGCCGATTCCATAGTGGCTTCCAGATCGTCGAGTCGAGCGTGTAGCCATGAATCCAGAGGACGCGTCCGGCATCGCCACCCGGCTGCGTGTGCAGCTTCATGCCATCGAACTCAATCACGCCGACACCGGAAAGCGGTTGAGGAATCGCCGGAATTCGATCACTGCGCCATCCTCAGGGGCATAGCGGGACGGACTGCTGTGGTCCATGTGCCGCCAGATCGTCAAGTCGCTCTGCAATCCTTTTTGCGACTGGCTGAGCAGGTACTCGCATGAACTCGGCGATGGCGCCTTGCCGTCCGCGCCTGGGGGCACGATCACGGACAAACGTAGCAACGCTTCCTTCTTCGAAAGCGGGGTCGCCGAGGTCAGCACCCAGTACGGACTCTCGCCGGCAAGTTGCGACAAAATGATGCCCGGGCTCAAGCCAAGAGCCGTGTAGGGAACGGGGATTACGTTCGTATCGGTGATCTTTTGCTGCCATTTTGTAGGCGGCAGAAGGAATGTGCCGGTCGCGCGCAACTCACCGAAACGCGATTCAACCACTGATAGATCCGGATGCCGGCAGACTTGATGGACAGGATGAAAGTGAGTGGCGTCGAAACCGTTTTCGATGATCAGCTCGGCCGGCGCCTGCACACGCAGCGTAAAGCCTGGCACGAAGAAATGATCCTGATCGAGCTGCCGCAGGACGTTCGGAAGGTCCGGTTTATCAGCAGGCGGGATCAGGACGAAGACGAGTCCGCCGATGGTGAGAGTTTGATATTCATTGACATAGTAGCCGCTGCCGCATTCCTGCGCGCACGGCTTCTCCGCGCCCATGCGGATCGTCTTCGCGTGGAACGGACAGACGATTCCGTCGGCGGTCAGCTCTCCGCCATAACCGAGATGCGCGCCCCGGTGCGGACAGATGGCGTCGAAGATTCGGACTTGCGTACCGTGCTTGACGGCTATCAGCGGCTTCTCGACTTCGAGCGGCGTGACGGCGTTCTTCAGTTCCTTCAAATACGCAACCTGGTACCAACCGCTACGCATGCAATCCTCCTGATATGTGTTCCTGCGCGACTGGCGGCGGGATGAAGTTTGTGCGGGTCGTCTCGACTGTGATGTCCAACACGCGCCGGCGTTCGAGCAGGCGCAACTCATCGAGTGAGTGTCCGTGTTGCAGGAATTCGTTCACGGGAACTGGTCCGGCTGCGAGAGTCGCGACGATTGCGGCCTGTTGTGAATCCATCGCGAACGGGCTCAGGTATCGCTTGAATTCGACCGTTTTTCTGTTCTTGACGAAAGCGACCCCGTGGCCTAGGCGCGCGATTCCGGAGTCTTCGATCAACCGGGCCGGCACGCGCGAGCGTAAGCCATCGAAACGGAGATCCTCGATCGAACGGAGCGCACAAACTTCCTGTGCCTCGGCGAGCGTTGACGCTATTTCCTTGCCGAAGCGGCCATCGATGACGAAACAATCGCCTGGCGTGGCGGGATGCGCGACCGCGATGAAGCGGCACATCAAGCGTTCCAAATCCCTATAGGCGGCTCCTCTGCGTTTGACAAAGCGTTCACCCCGATCGGCTGCGATCACGCTCCATCCGGAGCCGCCTACCAGTGTCAAAAGCCCAACGGAGTCGTCATCCGCGCGATAGAAGCTCCGCGCAGGAGCGGTATCGGGCAGCACGATTCCCGCTGCGATGGCAGCCTTGTCGAGGTTGCCGAGCAGGGCTTTCGAAATCGATTCGATCAAGTCCTCGCACTGACGGCGAGTGCTGGTTTCGCTTAACGCCATGCCGGGCAAGAGCGCCTGCATGATGCGCGCGGTGAGTTCCTCGGGCCATTCGACGGCCAGCCAGTGGAGGGTCGCGCGCACCCAATGATAGAGGGAGGCGGCTTCGTTCACTGAGGCGCGAGTGACCAAGGCGCGGCACAGATTCGTATAGACGTGGTCGCTTTCCGAACGCAGTCCGAGGGTCGTTTGAAATGCCTTCTCGTAGTAGTGCGAACTGCGATCCCAATGCTTCAACGCGCGATGCAGACGCGCCTGGTTGACGGCGTTCACATACTCGAGGCGCCAGTCGGGAGCGGGTAGTTCGTTCAAGCCCGTCTCGATGCGCTCTTCGAGTTCAAGCGCGCCGCCCGAGTTGCCGCAGCGGAACTCCGACAGTGCGCGGATGTTCAGTAAGTACAAATGCTCGCGCGCGGCTTGCGCCTTTTCGTGAGTCAATCTTTCAGCAGCCGCGAGTAGTTCACGAGCCTCTTTAGCTTGGCCGATCTGCACGAGGCTCCAACCTTTGGCTTGCAGTAGGAACGCCTTGAGCGGCGTGGGCAATGCGTTCGACGGACTGGGCTCGGCTGCGATCTCACGGAAGCGAAGACGAGCGATCCGCATGCCGAGCTTTTGGCACGTGTAGGCGGCCTTCTCGACAGGATTGGCGGCGCATCGCTCCGCACGTTCGAGGTATCGGATCGCGAGACCCAAGCCGCCGCGAGCGAAGCAATCCCACGCGCGCTGGCACAATTTGGCGGGTTCGACGTGATAGCTCATGCCGAAGAATTGCCCGTAGGAAGCGAGTTCGGGATCGGAGTCCGCGAAGAGAGCGGTCAGCCGGTCGAATAACAGCTTCGGTATTTGGCGCGGCGCGCGGCGCAGTTCTGGGCCTGCTATCGAGGATCCATTCGCGAGGAGGACGAGGTGCGAGTCGTCCTGAGCTCCGAGCTTCGTAAGGGTCTGCGCGGTGATGACTTCGGGAATCAGGCCCAACAGCTCTTGGCCCGCGGCTGCGACCTCGGCGCCCAGTTCGCCGAAGCGGATCGTCCATCCATCCGGGATCGTGGGCGACAGGTCACACGCGACGATTTCGAGCTCGATCGAGGGAACTTCGCGCGCCATGAACTCGAGGAACAGCGTGTCCTCTTCTTCCCATGCGATTCCGAATCGCGGTGCAATCACGAGCAAAGTCGCCGGTTTCGCGGCGAACAGCTCGCGCATGAAGCTGACGAGGCGCAGGGCCATGCGAACGCTGCGATTGCCGGTCGCCTCGGCGTCGATGCCGGCGGACACAACGTCCGCATAGGCGAGCGAATGGCCACCGCTGTGGCGATAACTTTCAGGCGGTGGTGGCAGCGCGACACCCAATTGCGTGGCCATTTGCGCGGCGACCGAGTTCGGCCGCCAGCCGCCGAGACTCAAATCGGCGACGTACACCGGCGCGGCGGCGCGAGCGGCGAGCAGTCGCGCGAGAGCGCTCGTATCGAAGGCGTAATGTCCGATCAATTCGATCATAGGACCAGTGGTGCCATCACCGGCGGCGGAATTCGTGATAATGGAATCGGGTCAGGGGCTCGGCTTCTTGCAGTGAACGGCATTCGCCGCGCCCCTGGCTGGTTGGGTGTTTAGCTGACCGCGACGGGCTTCATAACAGCGACGGCGCAGCAGCACGGTGTGCAGCAGCAAGCAACGGTGATGGAGATCGTATCTGTGGTGGCGGCAGCCGCCATCTTGAGATCCAGATTTGACATCGTCATCACCCGCTCGGCCGAGCGCAGATCCGAGAACATAAAGCCTAGGGGCTGTTCCGAACCTGTCAGGACCGAATCAAGGCGAATCGGATCGATGCTCATCAGGACCGCCGGATTGGCGACCAAAGAGAGATCCATCGTCGTAGCAGTTGAAACCATAGTGGTTTCCTCCTTGTTGGATTTACACCCGGTGGTCCCTCGGGGACTCCGGTGTGCGGGTTGAGGACGCCGGCGCTCGAAAGGCCGGCCGGCGTCAGACGCGAAGGTCCTAGGCGGGCACGCCGGCCATGATTTCGCCCAGCGACCTCCACTCGCTCTGTCGTTCGATATCGGACGGCATAACCAGGCTCAAGTAACGCCCTTCTTCAGTGAAGAGCAAGCCTTTGTCATCAAGGAACATGACGTCGGCCTCCGCGTCCATACCAAATTCGCGGACCACGTCGGCTACCCGTCTGACTGTAGAGAGGAACTCGAGAACCGCCACCTGTTGCGGCGTAACCGGGAACTCGACGCTGACCAGGTTCCTCGTGTCGACCACATAGAACTCCCCGTGTTTGGGCTCGATCGTGAGGCGCGGCGACGTTTGTTTGCGGCGATTGTCCCAACGCATGCGCCACTTCGAAACTTCCTGGCGCATCTTGCCCCACCAGCGGTACACGGCGTCCGCGTAGGGTGCGTCCTTGGTCTTGTCCTCGAAGAAATATGCCATGTTTTGCAGGGATTTCTCGCCGAACGGGTAGAGCATCCTGTAGTGTTCCGACGGCGACAGCTCGAGGCCGTACTCGGCGGCTTTGACATGGTAAGGACTGTAACGATCGAAGCGCACGGGGAACACACCGGATGGTGGCGGAAGGTGCGTCAGCTTCGGAAAATCGCGCAGGTACTTCATGAAGACTTCCTCTGGCTCGCCCGGAAATCCGACGAGAACGTTCCACACCGGATTCACGCCGGTCGCGAGGCAGTTCTTGAGGAAGGTGACGTTCTGATAGGCCGTGACGCCTTTCTTCATGAGCTTCAGCGTCGAAGTCGCAAGGGATTCGATGCCGGGTTGGATCTCAATAATACGGGCCTTCGCGAGTGCTTCGAGATCGTCGCGCGTGAGATCCGCTTTGACTTCATAGAAGATTCGGGCGTCGGGCGGCGGAGCGATGCGCGGAAGAACATCCTTCACGAATGTCTTCGGCATGATGTTGTCGACGGCGACGAATCGCCTAACCTGCGGCCAGTAGTCGAAGAGTTGCTCGAATTTCGAAACCGCCATGTCGGACTCGACCGAGCGGTACTTCATGTTCGATCCATTCAGGCCGCAGAACGTACAGTGGGCGCGTTCTCCCCACCAACATCCGCGTGAAGTTTCGAAGAACAGGATCGGCTCCGGCGGCTTGGGTGCATTCGCAAAGCGGATTTTCAAGGCTTGCAGGAACGGCCGGTAGTCGACGCGGACGTCCTGCGTGATGGGGAGTTCCTCGCCGATCGCATCCTGAACGGGTCCCACTTGCAACAGGACGTTGCGTTTCGAGAACACGCCCTTGATGGCTTCGCACTTCAGATTCTCGCCCTGGGCGCGGTGAGCAACGAACTGCGGAAAGCTTTTCAGCGCCGGGCCGGAAAATACGAAATCGATGCAGGGAACGTTCTTGACGATCTCTTGCCCCATCGGAGTTTCGCAATTCGCGCCGCCCATCAGCGTGCAGATTTCTGGCTTACGCGTCTTCAGCTTTTTAGCCATCGCGAACGACGCCATGTTCTGGCAGAAGACCGAGGTGAAGCCCACCATGTCGTCTTCCGCAAGGCGATAGCGATCGATGAGACGATCAAGCAAAGCATCGAGGCCACGGCGTTTTTGGAGCAACACTTCACGGGCGCGATCGGGATTTGGGAACAAATGACCAATGAAACGGAACGTATTCTTCAAGTAGCGGTCGACGTCCTGCTCGGTTTCTGGGAACACGATCTTGCGGAAGAGCCAGTCGCCAAGGCCGCACAGATTCGCTTCCGAGGAGTCGGCGATGATCATGTAGAAGTCGAGCCCGAAATGTTCCGCCACATCCTGATTGAGATGCAGCACGCGGCTCGAGACCTGCTCAGAGAGTCCTTCGCGCACGAGTTGATCGAGTTGCAGCAGCGCCAAGGACGGAACCGGCGCGTTGGCAAACGGCATGTTGATAAGGCTCAAGCGATACATGGGAACAGGCTCCTCAGGTTGTTTTTGGTTACTGGCCGGCCGGCGCTTTCGCCTCGACTCGATATGCGGCAGGGGACGTGCTGATGGTCTCGAGGATCACTTTCTTCTTCGCCCAGGAAGGCGAATGGAAGTGCCACGCGAACACTTTCGTTGATAGCGATTTGGGATCGCGGCTCGCGGCCTCGATGACGCCTTCGGTGACCTTCTGGTTCTTCGCCATGTAGACCTGGAACTTGATTTCCTTGGCGTCGCCGCCGCCGGAGACGAAGACGCCGGGATCCATTTTCACCCTCATCCCCTGCGCTTCGTCCCGGTAGCGGACCTCTTGGATCAGCCAGCGCCCATCCACGAGTTTCGCGTTCACATCGGCGAAATCCTGCACTTTTCCGTACACGTCGCCGGCGATCGTGAACGTTCCGCCCGCGCCGTCGAAGGCCCTCACGGTCAGCGTTTGCGGATGGCCGAACTTATCCTTCAACTTCCAACTCTGGCCGGCCTCGAGAGTCTTGGGCGCGCTTTCCACCTTCCACTCCGACGATCCCAAACCGAGCTCGCCGACGAGCGCGCCCTCCGTCATCGCGCCTTTGTAGGCGATGAAATAGGGCGGCTGGCTGATCTCTTTCCAGATCTCGGCGGGTTGCACGAGCGTGCCGGTCTGCACCGCAGTTCCCTCCCCCGCGACCGCGCCTGAGAGGCGATACATCAGGATCATCGGCTTGATATTTGCGATCTCACTCAATCCGGAACCCTTCTCTGACGGCGCGGTGGCCTGCACGAATCGCCAGACCAGCGGACGCTCACGATAGTCCCGGAGAGAAAATTCGTAGTTGTCGAATCCGTTCACGTCGGTTGATTTTTTGAGCTGAATCGCCGCCAGGTACGATTCGATGCCGACGCTCTGGTACTCGGTCTGCAATGCCTTGTCGGAGACGAAGCGGATGCGCTTGCCCGAGTCGCGCTCTTCGACGCCGACGTCGTAAAGCGGCGGATTCCGGCGCGGATCGATGGACGCTTCAATGTTCGTGTAGGGTCCTTCCTTGAGTCCCCATTGCAAAAACATTTTTTGCCATTGATGGAAGTAGCCGACAAACGGCGGCAGAGGAGGAGGCGGTACGGCTGTTGAACTCTTTAGGTTCGAGACGGTATTTTCGGCCGCAAATGCGCACAATGCCAGCCAGCAGATCGTCGTGAGTTTGTTCTTCATACGCGCTACCCCTTCCTAAAATTCGAATTTCAATCCAATCTCGACGCGCCGTGAAGCGTCCGCTGCGATGCCGCGCAAGAACAAGGGCGAATTCAAAATCCCGTCGACCTGGCTCACGTTCGTGTGATTGAGAGCGTTGGTGGCCTTCAGGTTCACCGTCAGGGTCGGAACAGAATCGAGCGAACTGCCGTCGCTCTTCAAAGCGTACTTGCGGCTCAACGAAAGATCGAGGCCCTCGGTCGCGGGCATGCGTCCGATATCCCGCGGCAGAACTGCGCCGCGGCCTGACAGAGTCAAATATCCGAAAGGCGTTGCGACCGCGTCTGGCGCGGGTCCACTCACGACACCGGGACGGTCGTTGAATACGCCGTCGCCATTGAGATCAGAGCCCGTCGTCACGTCGAAGGGCTTGCCGCTCGAGGCGTTCAGGAATGTTGTGAAGTTCACTTTCCACGGCAGACTGATCTGTCCAAATCCGAAGATGCGATTGGTGCTCAACCAACTGGGCTGAACGAATTCCCCGCTCCGGCTGGCGGTCGATTGCGGAAAGAGGTCCGGTGTGTCGGCATCGCTCCGCACTTTCGAAAGCAGATATCCGGCGAAGAGTGTGAATCGCTTTTTCGCAACCTGGCTCAGGCCCACAAACATCGTCGGACCAGCCGTGTGCCCATCGGCCTCATAGAGGAATTGATTTCCAGTTGTTGTCAAGGACGGGAAGCTCAGCGAACGAATCATCTGATGCGTGTCGGTCCAATAGATTTGGGACTGCAACTTCCATTGGCCTTTGAATTCTTTTTCGACCGCTGCTTGCGACTGAGAGATCCGAGGCTGGTTTACATTCGGCGCAAACGCGCGCACGTTCCGAATCTCGGCAACACTTGCCGCCGATGCCAGCGGATTGGTGAAGCTCGGCTGGTACACCAACGTTTGCCAAGCTTGCTGCCCGTTGAGGTGCAACGTGTCCGCCATCAGGCCGGGGTCGATCGGCTGAATGAACATTCCATATCGCAGGCGCAGCACCAACGTTTTCGATGGCGCCCATGCTACTCCTAGCCTCGGTGCCCACAGGCCGGTCGCGTCGGGAGCAGTTTGCACCGCCTGACGCAATCCGACACTGACGCTTACCGTTCGCGAAAGGCGCCAATTATCCTGCACGAAAACCGCGGCGCGTGTCTGCGTCAACGCGGTCCGCGAATTGCCGAGAGTGATCGAATAAGCGGTCGGCAGTATGCCTGGGGCGCCCGCCAGCACCATCTGATATTGTTCGATCGCGGTCAGCGGCTGGCCGTTCAAGACTCCGCCCGCAAAGGTGAACATGCCGTTCGTGTCGCTGCCCATGAGATAGTTCAGAGCGCGCCGCTCGAACTGCACACCTGCTTTCCAGGCATGCTTGCCGATGATGGCGGAGACGGAATCGTCGAACGTGAACGAGCGATTCGTTCGGCCTGTATTCTGGTCCATCGATCCGCCACCCACGAAGGCGCCGCTCACGACGATCGCCGGAGCAGTCGACGTGGGAAGTTGGCTCAGCGCATTCCACGAATAACTCGCGCGCGCCTCGTTCAGAACTTTGGCGGAGATCACATTGGTCACCGAGACTCGCACGCTTTGCTGCTGATCGGACGAGGCGTAGGCGGACTCAGGCAGCACGAGTCCACCAGTGCCTTGATTCAACTCGTGATCGCGAGTAAACGAGTACGAGAACACCGCGGAGTTCTTCCTGTCGATCTGCCAATGCGAGCGCAGGCTGCCGTTTTCATATTCTTGTGGAGCTGCCACGTTCGCGTTCAAAGGCTCGAACGCGTTGCCGTCGAGCGTGACCGCCTGCACTACTTTGAACTCATCAATCGTGCGCTTCTCGAAATCGGCCATCAGGTCGAGGCGATTGGCGATGACCGGCAACCCGATCGATCCTTGGTAGAGGCGCCTGCCCGTGGCCGCACGCGCGGGCGCTAATGAGTCCCTCGCATTCAATGGGGACGCGTCGTCGCTGGCGGCTAATAATC
>DASXZC010000354.1:0-2066 GCA_036502165.1 Bryobacteraceae bacterium | reverse complement strand
CCCCATTCGTCAACGCTGAAGAAAGAAGTCGCCCGCTGGCGCGCGGGCGTAGACAACGGACCGGACGACTGGCTAGTCCTCTATTGGACCGGGCATGGAGTCGAGCACGCCGGAATGTTGCAGTTGATCACCACCGATATCGAGTCGGACTCTCCTGAAACAGCACCGAATGCGCATGATCTGGTCATGGCGCTCGTGGGTGCCCGACAGCCCAGTCACATCCTGCTGATCGTCGATACGTGCCAGTCCGGGGCGGCACAGCTTGACGTGGCGAGTACCGCTGCGCGTTTGCGGGAAGCCCAGGGCGGCGCGGCTCGCGGCGCGGATTTTCACGTGATCACGACTGCGCGTTCCATCGATACCGCTTGGGTAGGCCAATTCATCGACGCGCTCGGCGTCACGATGACCAAAGGAACCGCAGCAAGCACAGATGAAGAATACGTTCAGCTCGGGCCCGCACTCGAAAAGGTCAATGAGGTTCTGGCAAAGGCTGGTGCTCAGCGCTCCGGGTTCGCCGGCGCCGGCGAACGAGCGTCACGCTTCCTGCCGAACCCGCAATGGGTACCTCGCCTGCAGAAGAACATGGAGCCGGACACCCGGACGCATGTGCTGTACCGGATTCAGTCGATCGCACTGCGCTCTCACTGGAATCCGCGCTCGCGGGGAGTGGCGACAGAGCATGACGCCGGCTGGTTCTTCACGGGTCGGTCGCGCGTGCTGCGCCGCATCATCCAGTGGCTGTCCGCAGAAGACGCCGCACCAGCGCTCGTCATTAAGGGACTACCAGGATCTGGAAAGTCGGCCGTACTCGCGCGCATCGTGACACTCGCCGATTCGCAGCAGCGCAATTTGGCGCTGGAGTCGGGCACGCTCAACGGCATCACGCCAGCGGAGATTCCCTTTGAAGGCGCGATCGATGCCGCATTGCACGCGCGGGCTAAAGATCCGGTTCAACTGGCGCTCGAAATGAGTTCCGCACTCCGCCTTGATTCTTCGAGCGGTCAGGAGGATCCGGAAGCGGCGACGATCGAGGCGCTTCGACACAGATCCGATCGACTCGTCGTGGCCATCGACGCGCTCGACGAAGCACAGCGCCCTTACGATTGCGCGGCGTTCCTCCGCCGGCTGTTGCAAAAGGCGCCGAACATTCATCTACTGATCGGAGTCCGATCGAGCGGCACGCCCGAAGAGACACTCGTCGGGGCACTTGGACAGCACATTGATCCGCTCGATCTCGACTCGGCTGATTGGTACGACAAGGCCGACCTTGCCCGTTACGTTCAGCACTACCTCGCTGTGTCGCCCAACTCAGCTTATGGCACATTGCCGGCTGACAACGTGCGCCAACTTGCGGAGGCGGTCACCGAACGTGCAAGAACTTCGTTCCTGGTCGCCTCGGTGACCGCCCACGCTCTCGCCGGTCAGACAGCTATCACGACACTAAATGCCAGCCAGGATTGGCTGCCGTCGACGGTTGGAGAAGCCCTAGAGCTCGACCTGGCCCGCTTTTCAGGGAGTGCCGGGCAACAAGTTCGCGCTGTCCTCCGGGCCCTGGCCTGGGGATTCGGACGCGGTCTTCCGAGGGCGGAGTGGCTGGCGATTGCGCAAGTGTTTTGGGACGGCGACATGTTCGAGTCCGACCTCGAGCGATGGAGTCGGGAGGCTGGTTTCTACATCGTTACTGACGAAGAATTCGGGACGCCTGTATGGCGTCTCTATCACGAGGAATTTGCGCGACACCTGACGTCAAAAACTCCACCCCCCGCTTACCACGTCATGCCTAAAGCTCTGCTGGACCTAGTACCTCGTGTTCCCGGCACGACTGCCCTGATCTGGCAAGCTGCGAGCGACTACCTGCTCATGTACTACTCGGCTCATCTCGCGGTGATCCACGGTTCAGACATGATACATCTGACGACCAGGCCGGAGTGGATCGAGGCCAAGCGGCGTCGGTTCGGCAGCCTCGAGCCTGTTTTGGAGGATCTCGATCAAGCTGCACATGAGGCCCTTTGCGGCACGCCGTACCTTCCGACGGCCGTGCGCGTCAGCGCCGTCTATACCCGATT
>DASXZC010000353.1:0-2290 GCA_036502165.1 Bryobacteraceae bacterium | reverse complement strand
ATCGTATCGAGCATCCGATAGCTCTTGTATGGGAACAGCGTGCGCATCTGTTTGATCGCGGGGGCAAGCTCGGCCGGCTCCGGCGTAGTTTGCGGATCGCCTGACGCGAGGACGAGGTAAGCCAGCAATTCAATGTTCTTTTCCGGCGTCGGAGGCACGTCGAGCTTCTTGATGGCGGCTTCCGCATCCGTTACAAGATCGGTCGGGCCGCTCAGAACGATCACTTTCATGTGGTTGTCGGCGCGGATGTTCACGCCGAAGTTCTGCAGGAGCATGGGAATCAAATTCGGCTCAATGTACTTGACATCGACCACTTTCCGCGCAGTGTCTTCCGCGCATAAGAGGATCGGCGCGGCGAGCGCCATCAGGATCATTGCGATGCGTTTCATAGGGTTCCTTTCTTGGTTGTTTCCTGGGGTGCTTCGCCGTCGACCAGCCAGATGATGAGGACATTCGGATCGTCGGTTTGCATTCTTACTTCGATAGGGCCCGTTTGAGCGGCGATCCGCACGCGCGGCCTTGCTGCCGCACGGCGCGCCATGGGTGCGATCGGTTTTACAACGTTCAACGCCATGATGGGCGGCTTCGGCGAGAGCGGCGCGGGAAGAGCAAGGCTAGCGGCGTCGCGAGGGATTGAGAGGACGATCGCGAGTGTTGCAGCCGCTGCTGCGAGCGCGATCCACAGTGCCGCCGCGCGCCTCTTACGCTCGATTTGGGCCATCACGCGCCTGCTCACGCTGCCGAGATGTGCGCCGTCGTCTGCTTTGAGGGCGGCCAGAGCGCGGTCGAGATCTTCGTCGTTCATCGAGGCGTCCTCCTTTCTGAAATCCAGGTTTTCAATTTGGCTCGGGCGCTGAAGATCTGCGAACGGACGGTGACTTCGGAGGAGCCGAGGATACCGGCGACCTCGCGTGTCGAGAGTCCTTCAAGTTCACGCAGAACCAACGCGGCGCGTTCCTTGTCAGGCAGATTGGAAACGAGTTCCATCAACGCGGACTTCTGCTGCTCGCTGTCGATTGCCTGATCGAATCCCGGGGCCGTCGCGTGGCTTTGGTCGTTGAATTCCTGCGCCGGAAAGCCGCCCTTACGGCGTATATCCTGGCAGACGTTCACCGTCACTCGATAGAGCCACGCTTCGATCGAAGTGTCGTCGCGCAGTTTGCCGAGGTTCTTGTAGAGGCGCAGAAAGACTTCCTGCGCGGCATCGCGAGCGTCCTCACGGCGGCCGAGCAGGCGCCATGCGGCTCGCAGAACGAGCCGCTCGTTTTCGACGACCAACTGCTCGAAAGCCGCCTTGCTGCCGGCGCGAGCCAGAGTCAGAGCGTCCTGTCTGGCCGGCGTGCTGGGCGTCATGTGTTGGACGAGTTCAATCACGTTCTCAACACATATAACTAACCACAACGCGGAAACGTTGAGGCGGTTTGGCGGAATTTTTAGAGGAGTGGGATCAGTACTTCGGCACCGTCGGATCGACCTTGTCACTCCACGCCAGGATCCCGCCCTTCATGTTGAGGACGTTCTTGAATCCGGCATCGCGGAGGATCCCCTGCGCCTTCGCGCTGCGCATGCCGCTCTTGCAGTGGACGACGATCTCGGCTGTGCGGTCGAGCTCCCCGAGTCGCTTGGGAACGTCACCGAGGGGGATCAGTTTCGCGGCGGGGATATTCGCGATCTTGTGTTCGTACGGCTCGCGGACGTCGATCAGGATGAAGTTGTCGCCGCGATCGAGCTTCGCTTTCACTTCCGCAGGCTCGATCTCACCGGGAACGGTCGCCGGTGCAGCCGGTTGCTGTGGAACTCCGCAGAACTGGTGATAGTCGATCAGTTGGTGAATCGTACGATTCGGGCCGCAAATCGGGCAGTCAGGACTCTTGCGGATTTTCAATTCGCGGAACCGCATCGTCAGAGCGTCATATAACAGGAGACGTCCGATGAGAGGCTCGCCGATGCCGAGGATCAGCTTCACTGCTTCCGTCGCCTGAATCACTCCGATAGCGCCAGGCAGAATGCCCAGCACGCCGCCTTCGGCGCAGCTCGGCACAAGGCCCGGAGGTGGCGGCTCGGGATACAGGCAGCGATAGCAGGGGCCGTTTTCCGTCGCGAATACCGTCGCCTGGCCGTCGAAGCGGAAGATCGATCCATAGACGTTCGGCTTGCCCGAAAGCACGCAGGCGTCGTTGACCAGATAGCGGGTGGGAAAATTGTCGGTTCCGTCGGCGACGATGTCGTAGTCCTTGAGAATTTGAAGCGCGTTGGCGCTGGTGAGCATGGTTTCATGCTTCACCACGTT